>NZ_JBXUGP010000200.1:0-200 GCF_057180605.1 Serratia sp. HNCC26DJ206 | reverse complement strand
TTCTCGATGGAAGAGTCGTTACTGATTGAAACCGATGCTGACGATCAAACACGCACGAGCGACCAGAGTTTCCAGAAGATATTCACCGCCTTCGTGCGTGGCGTCAAGAATATCGATGATTACACCCAGGTGTGTACCACCACTCGCGAAGGGGGATGGGAGTGCTTCCAATAACGACGGGGTGATAATCAGCCCCGGTT
>NZ_JBXUGP010000199.1:0-205 GCF_057180605.1 Serratia sp. HNCC26DJ206 | reverse complement strand
TAACCCAGCAGCATCATTTTAATCAGGCGAACGGGGTCAATAGCGGGTCTGCCGTTATTAGGACAGTAGAGATGAGCAACGGCGTCGCGGATAAATTCAAAATCAATGGCGGCATCGATTTGGCGAACCAGATGGTCTTCAGGGACCAACTCATCCAGGGTGATGGTTTCAAACTGATATTGCTGGGGAGAGGGTGTTTTGAGCA
>NZ_JBXUGP010000198.1:0-207 GCF_057180605.1 Serratia sp. HNCC26DJ206 | reverse complement strand
CTTTTAATTGAAGAGTTTGATCATGGCTCAGATTGAACGCTGGCGGCAGGCCTAACACATGCAAGTCGAGCGGTAGCACAGGGAGCTTGCTCCTGGGTGACGAGCGGCGGACGGGTGAGTAATGTCTGGGAAACTGCCCGATGGAGGGGGATAACTACTGGAAACGGTAGCTAATACCGCATAACGTCTTCGGACCAAAGTGGGGGA
>NZ_JBXUGP010000197.1:0-212 GCF_057180605.1 Serratia sp. HNCC26DJ206 | reverse complement strand
GACGGGGTTTTCTCCCGGTGGAACGGGCACAGCGTCACATAGTCCTTGCCCTGGCGTTTCAGTTCACGCCGCTGGCTTTGTGCCACCTTCAACAGCGACACATCACGCTTCAACTGCTCCAGATCTTCCGGGGTGATCCTGCCCATTTCGCTGCTCCTGTAAAAACCTGTCAATAGGGTTTCAGTAAAAATAACTCGACAAGCATATACTAC
>NZ_JBXUGP010000196.1:0-219 GCF_057180605.1 Serratia sp. HNCC26DJ206 | reverse complement strand
CGCATCAAGATGTTCTATCGTCCGGCGGGCCTGGCGGGTAATGCCAATGATGCCGCGAAGACCGTGACCTGGCGTGCCCAAGGCAACAGCGTACTGGCCTCAAACCCGACGCCGTTTTACGTGTCTTTTGTCAGCCTGAACGTGAACGGGAAAGAAATTGAAGGCGACATGATCGCCCCGCACGCGACCCAGACGTTTGCCCTGCCCGGTAAGACCGGT
>NZ_JBXUGP010000195.1:0-226 GCF_057180605.1 Serratia sp. HNCC26DJ206 | reverse complement strand
CCTGACGCTGATGATTAACGGTGTGGCGGTCGCGCCAGGCCAGGGCGTGGTGTCGGGGATCGATCAGAACGCGGTGCATGTGGCGGATGCGACTTATAGCTACTTATTGTCCAATACCAACAACCTGAACGCGACAGGTCTGTACCTGAACTATGGCCTGAGTGCCATTAATCTGCTGCAAGACAACCCTAATGCGCTGATTATTGCCACCGATGCCAGCCCGGAT
>NZ_JBXUGP010000194.1:0-229 GCF_057180605.1 Serratia sp. HNCC26DJ206 | reverse complement strand
GCGCTGCTGGCGCTTCTTTACGGTCTTTTTACGTGGTTGAAAGCGTCTTGGGAAGGGCAGAAAGGTACCTTGGGCGAACAGACGTCGCCAATGACGTGGTTATGGAAAAATATCGCGATCGCGACCTGCGGTCGCTAGAAAAGAAGAACCCCACCTGAAAAAGTGGGGTTAGTCAGCAGTCTGAACCCTGAACGTGAATTCAGGCTTTCTCTTCAAATTTGGCGGTGAG
>NZ_JBXUGP010000193.1:0-233 GCF_057180605.1 Serratia sp. HNCC26DJ206 | reverse complement strand
GCGATCGCCGCTGACGCCGGCATCACCGAATCTCGCCAGGAGATATTCTCAGGTAAGTTCGGCTCGACGCCCAACAGACGCACCAATCTGATACGGCTGGTACTCACCTGGTGCTCAATATCATCCAGGTTGGCGCGGGCAGAAAGCAGCTTCGCCTTCGCCTGGGTAAACTCACTGGCACGCCCCCCGTCCGCCGCCGCGATCTGCGACAGCATATCGGTCAGTTCCTTCAT
>NZ_JBXUGP010000192.1:0-235 GCF_057180605.1 Serratia sp. HNCC26DJ206 | reverse complement strand
AACTCTGACTGGGTTATCCTCGGTGACAAAATCATCCAGCACTTCAGGCAGCAACGTCACCTGATGTCTGCCCTGACCTTTAATGTGATGGGTCATATCTGCACCCGCAATATGTAATCGTATCCCTCTAATTTTAATAAATAAAGTGGGTTGACGCATGGGTTTATCAAGAATGGTTGATCATATTGAGTCACTGCTTAGACCAAAAAGTGATCAGCAGTTTTCACACAGCCTG
>NZ_JBXUGP010000191.1:0-243 GCF_057180605.1 Serratia sp. HNCC26DJ206 | reverse complement strand
GATGCGCTGACCTTCAGCCTGCTGAGCCAACCGGCGCACGGCACACTGACCCGCAATGCGGATAACACGCTGAGCTATGTACCGGTGGCCAACTGGAGCGGAGAGGACAGCTTCACTTATCGGGTGAATGACGGCCTGCTCAACTCCGGCGTTGCCACGGTGCGGCTGACGGTCGCCCCGGTGGCCGATGCGCCAACCCTGGTGCTGACCGACGGCAACGTAGCGCGAGAGGTGTTCCGCACC
>NZ_JBXUGP010000190.1:0-249 GCF_057180605.1 Serratia sp. HNCC26DJ206 | reverse complement strand
AAAAAATCTATGGTCCCCACCATTTTTGCAATACTGATTTTTGATTGATGTTGGCTTGCTTAAATCTATCCGGCGTCACTATGGGCAAGGATGCCCGCGCCTCGATGAGTTTCGCACCTGACAAGCCTTAAAAACCGCACGGCTTCAAAGAGCCATTTTTTACGTTAGGTTTCCATCAGGTCCACATGCCGTTCATGTCATCAATAATCAGTCTTCGCAAAACCAGATTGGGAACTGCTTTAATTAACG
>NZ_JBXUGP010000189.1:0-251 GCF_057180605.1 Serratia sp. HNCC26DJ206 | reverse complement strand
CGGTTATCCAAGGTGAAATCCCCGTTGTTGCTGATGTTCAAGGTGTCGCTGGCGCTCACGATATCCACCGTGGCGGCCGGGTTGAACCAGTCAATACTGTCCAGGTTCAGGACAGAGCCGCCGTTGATGCTGACCGTGCCGATGAAGGCAGACGCATTGGCATTGTTCAGCAGCACGTTGCTGCCGTTCGACAGCACCCAGGCGCCGTCCCCGCCGATCGCATTGCTCAGCGTGCCCGTCAACCCGTTAAA
>NZ_JBXUGP010000188.1:0-253 GCF_057180605.1 Serratia sp. HNCC26DJ206 | reverse complement strand
GTTGGTGAAGTAGTTGAACAATAGCCCGCCTGCGGCGGGAGCTAACATCTAAGCATCAGTAATCAACGTTCCCCGCTTATCGCCATAGGCAGGGAACGTTATCCTCAATCCTCCCTTTTTTTGTAAAATTGACGGAGGGTAATACGCAACTGTGCCGCCACAGTAGGTACAACTAAAAATTCGCTCCGAATCCCGCCATCTGGACACATTCCGCCGGTTTGGGCTTACAACCCCATGCTGCTTTGAGGGTTTT
>NZ_JBXUGP010000187.1:0-253 GCF_057180605.1 Serratia sp. HNCC26DJ206 | reverse complement strand
AGCGGCGCCGGTGATTGGTTCGGTGGAAGACGATGTGGCCCCGCATACCGGTGCGCTGCAGAAAGGCGATGTCACCAATGACAACACCCCGACCCTGAAAGGGACGGCGTTGCCGGGCGGCACCGTCACGGTGTACGACAACGGCACGGCGATCGGCAGCACCACCGCTGATACCAACGGTGCGTGGAGCTTTACGCCATCCACCCCACTGGGTGAGGGTAACCACAACCTGACGGCGTCGGTGATGGACAGC
>NZ_JBXUGP010000186.1:0-262 GCF_057180605.1 Serratia sp. HNCC26DJ206 | reverse complement strand
ATTTTCTGTTTTGGGGAGCTGTATGAATAAACAAGACGGTATACAGGCCATCAGCCAGTCTCTGACGACGCTGCCTTCGTCGGTCTCTGACACGATATTGCGGCATATTGGCCACCTTATCGATTACACACCGGTGATTGGCATCATGGGTAAAACCGGCGTGGGGAAGTCGTCTCTGTGCAATGCGTTGTTCCGGGGCAAGGTTACTGCCGTCAGCGCGGTTTCCGGTTGTACGCGTGAACCGCAACGTCTGACCTTGAGC
>NZ_JBXUGP010000185.1:0-274 GCF_057180605.1 Serratia sp. HNCC26DJ206 | reverse complement strand
ACTGACGAATGCCGGCCCGTCACCTGTCCTTATTCAGAGCTGGATTGATACCGGGGATACCACGGCCAAACCTGCCGCTATTCAGGTGCCGTTTGTGCTGACGCCGCCGATGAACCGTGTGGAGCAGGGTAAAGGCCAGACTCTGCGCATCAGCTATACCGGCGGCACACTGCCGAGCGACAAGGAGTCGATATTCTGGCTGAACGTGTTGGAAGTACCGGCGAAGAAACAGGTCAAGGCCGATGAGAATTTGCTGCAGGTGGCTTTCCGCTCA
>NZ_JBXUGP010000184.1:0-274 GCF_057180605.1 Serratia sp. HNCC26DJ206 | reverse complement strand
GCTGACGAATGCCGGCCCGTCACCTGTCCTTATTCAGAGCTGGATTGATACCGGGGATACCACGGCCAAACCTGCCGCTATTCAGGTGCCGTTTGTGCTGACACCGCCGATGAACCGTGTGGAGCAGGGCAAAGGCCAGACTCTGCGCATCAGCTATACCGGTGGTGCACTGCCGAGCGACAAGGAGTCGATATTCTGGCTGAACGTGTTGGAAGTGCCGGCGAAGAAACAGGTCAAGGCCGATGAGAATTTGCTGCAGGTGGCTTTCCGCTCG
>NZ_JBXUGP010000183.1:0-278 GCF_057180605.1 Serratia sp. HNCC26DJ206 | reverse complement strand
TTGGGTCAGCATGCCCTGACGCTGGTCGACCTGCCGGGTGTTGGGGAAAGTATCGAACGGGACGAAGAGTACCACGCGCTTTACCAGCAACTGCTGCCTGAACTCGACTTCATCATTTGGGTTCTCAAAGCCGATGACCGTGCCCATACCGCCGATGAAACCGGCTATCAGGACATTATCCGGCGAGGGGGATTCAACCCGGTTCACCTGCTGTTTGTGCTCAACCAGGCCGATAAAATCGACCCTTGCCGGGAATGGGACAGACACCACTGTCAACC
>NZ_JBXUGP010000182.1:0-278 GCF_057180605.1 Serratia sp. HNCC26DJ206 | reverse complement strand
CCGTTGGTCAGCGGGGTGCTTGGCGTAAAGCGCCAGTCACCGTTCGCATCCACCGTGGTGCTGCCGATCGCCTTGCCGTTATCCAGCACGGTGACCACGCCGCCCGCTTCCGCCTTGCCGCTGAAGGTTGGCGTGCTGTCGTCGGTGGTGCCGCCCGCCGTCAGTGGGCCCTGTACGCTGCCCGCATCATCCGTCACCACCAGATCCGTTACCGCTGCCGGTGGCAAGGTGTCAACCACGATACCGAAGTCACCGGTGGTCGGGCTGACCTGGCCGAT
>NZ_JBXUGP010000181.1:0-278 GCF_057180605.1 Serratia sp. HNCC26DJ206 | reverse complement strand
CCCGTAAACGGGCTGCCAGGATACGGGATCGACAACTGCTCACCCATTTTATCCTCTTCCAGTTGGTGCTTTATGTATTCTTGTATCCTGGCTGTGTTTTTCCCAACCGTATCAACGTAATACCCTCGGCACCAGAACTCCCTGTTACGGTATTTGAACTTCAAATCGCCAAACTGCTCATAAAGCATCAGGCTGCTCTTTCCCTTCAGATATCCCATAAAGCCCGACACACTCATTTTGGGCGGGATTTCCAGAAGCATATGGATATGATCCACACA
>NZ_JBXUGP010000180.1:0-283 GCF_057180605.1 Serratia sp. HNCC26DJ206 | reverse complement strand
GACCACGGAACCGCGCATATCGATGCCCGTGGTGCTGTTTCGCATCCGCGAAGCTTCTCTCCACCGTTTCCTTACGCCGGGCGTATATCTTTTTGCCCCATTTCGTCAGCCGTAGCCTGTTCGCTTCTTCTTTCGACGCCTCCCAGACGTGCCGCGTTATCGTTTTCTGCGCCTTGCTGTTCTGCGTACACTGTCCTCTCTGCTCACACCCTTGGCACACTGCCGGGTCTGAACGGTAATGCTGATAACCGTTACGGTCTGTCGTGCTATATATCAGCAATTC
>NZ_JBXUGP010000179.1:0-290 GCF_057180605.1 Serratia sp. HNCC26DJ206 | reverse complement strand
ACTGTTCGATCAACTGGCGAGCTGCCGGGCTGAACTTGGGTTCATTTAACAGGAGTTGAAGTTCCGCGGCACTGATCTGGTGCACATCCGGGAACTGGGCGCTATACCAAAAATCGCCCCCGATGCCATAGACATCCATCTGTGAGGCGCGCACCCCGGCCTCATAATCGCTCTTGGATACCAGCTCATGGATAAAAATATTGCCCCCAGAGGGAAAACCGCTCAGGCACACTTTTCCTTGCTGATCGGTGACGCCTAAACGAATAATCGCCCCGGCATTCCAATCCTGA
>NZ_JBXUGP010000178.1:0-291 GCF_057180605.1 Serratia sp. HNCC26DJ206 | reverse complement strand
CTGATCAGCGGTATCGGCACTGCCGGTGACACCATCATCGTGTACGCGGCCGACGCGGCGGGTAACCACCCGATTGGCAGCACCACCGTGCAGGCCAATGGCACCTGGTCACTGACGCCAACCACGCCACTGCTGGAAGGTCAGAACCAACTGACCATCGTGGCGGTGGATGCGGCAGGCAACAAGACCACGCCAAGCACCCCATCGTATGACCTTAACGTCGACATCACCGTGCCGACGCAGCCGGCGATCACCAGCGTGGTGGACAACGCCGAGCCGCATGTCGGGCCA
>NZ_JBXUGP010000177.1:0-305 GCF_057180605.1 Serratia sp. HNCC26DJ206 | reverse complement strand
AGCATTACAGCTAGGCTGGAGGTTCCGTAAAGCTTTCAGCTTTGGGCCAGTTATAAAAACCCCTTTTGATTTGTTAAAACAGTTTGCGGTCTGGCAACTGCAAACGTTCAACAAGAAATCAAAAGGGGGTCCCAATGAGGGACGAAAAGAGCTTAGCGCACACGCGATGGAACTGTAAATATCACATAGTATTTGCGCCGAAGTACCGAAGAAAGGTGTTCTACGGTGAAAAGCGTAAAGCGATAGGCAGTATCTTAAGAAAGCTGTGTGAATGGAAAAACGTGAATATTCTGGAAGCGGAATGC
>NZ_JBXUGP010000176.1:0-305 GCF_057180605.1 Serratia sp. HNCC26DJ206 | reverse complement strand
GGTAGGTAGTATTTACAACAGAGAGATGTAAAACAGGGAGTAGATTATGGTCATCAAGTCACAAACAACCACGGTAAAAACGACGATGGCCGCCCCTGTTACCAATGAAGAACAGATATTTATGGCTGCGCTGGGCAAGCGCATGACGGAACTCCGCAAGGCTTCTGGCATGACTCAGGCTCAGATGGCGCAGGCGCTGAACGTTTCACAACAGGCCGTACAGTCCTGGGAAGCCGGTCGGCGACGGATACAGATATCCGCACTGCCTGCTGTAGCGAAGCTGCTTGCGGTTTCTCTGGAAGGTT
>NZ_JBXUGP010000175.1:0-306 GCF_057180605.1 Serratia sp. HNCC26DJ206 | reverse complement strand
GATATCGCCGGGTGCGAATTCAACTATCAGAAAGGGCTGCAAAACATGCGCGACTGGTTGGACATCGTTAAAAATGACATGGCGTCGACCCTCACCGCTGAAGCCGAGGAGAAAATAGCGCAAAGTCAGGATAACATTCGGAAAACGGAAGAGAAAATCGCCACGTTGAACAGTACCGAGACCGATGCACAAATGAAGCGCTCCGCAGAGCGTGAGGCCATCGAAGCCCAGCAGGCTTACGCCAACTCACACATGAAGAAAGGGGAAGAGGTCATCATCTGGCTTTATAACCCCCAGACTCAACGT
>NZ_JBXUGP010000174.1:0-309 GCF_057180605.1 Serratia sp. HNCC26DJ206 | reverse complement strand
TTGCAGAAGGGCGATGTCACCAACGACACGACCCCAACCCTGAGCGGGACTGCCGAAGCGGGCAGCACCGTCACCGTCTCTGACAACGGCCAGGTGATCGGCAGCGTGGTGGCTGACGCCCACGGCAAGTGGAGCTTCACGCCAGACACGGCGCTGCAAGACGGCAGCCACAGCCTGAACATCACGGCCACCGACGCGGCGGGTAATGTCAGCGCGCCAAGCGGCAGCTTCGGGATTGTCATTGATACCGTGGCCCCGGCGGCACCGGGTGAAGTGATCATCATCGACAACGTGGGTGAGAAGACCGGG
>NZ_JBXUGP010000173.1:0-314 GCF_057180605.1 Serratia sp. HNCC26DJ206 | reverse complement strand
CGGCAACCACAGCCTGACCGTGACCGCAGAAGATGCGGCGGGTAACCGCGTGACCTCCCCGGCGTTTGAGCTGAAGGTGGACACCGAAGCGCCAGCACAGCCGGTGATAGGCGGGGCGATTGACGACGTGGGCGACGTGCGCGGGCCATTGAGCAGCGGCAGCGTGACCGACGACGCCAACCCGACCTTCAACGGGTCGGCAGAGCCGGGCAGCGTCATCAAGGTGTACGACAACGATAACCTGTTGGGCTCGGTCACGACCGACAACAACGGTGCCTGGGCGTTTACCCCGACCACCCCACTGGTGGAAGGTA
>NZ_JBXUGP010000172.1:0-319 GCF_057180605.1 Serratia sp. HNCC26DJ206 | reverse complement strand
GCCGCGCACCACCGGTGAATAGCCGCGCAGGCTTTCCGGTAGCATCTCTTCATCTGACATCAACTGGCCGCCGCGTAGCGGCACGCTGTCGAACACTTCGCTGGAGGAGTTGGTATCTCCCAGGGTCAACTGGCTCCTCAAAAAGAGGATATCGCGCTGGAGATAGGTATGGATGGACTGCCAGTGGTTCTGGCCCTGATCGCTGCCACTTTCCCGGTTCCAGACTGAATAGTTACGCAGGCGCCAAGGGCCGACGTTCAGGCCGCTGCGCAGGTTCAGGTAATAACTGTTGCTGGCTGCCGTATTATCCCCGGCACGA
>NZ_JBXUGP010000171.1:0-319 GCF_057180605.1 Serratia sp. HNCC26DJ206 | reverse complement strand
ACCGCGCACCACCGGTGAATAGCCGCGCAGGCTTTCCGGCAGCATCTCTTCATCTGACATCAACTGGCCACCGCGCAGCGGCACGCTGTCGAACACTTCGCTGGAGGAGTTGGTGTCTCCCAGGGTCAACTGGCTCCTCAAAAAGAGGATATCGCGCTGGAGATAGGTATGGATGGACTGCCAGTGGTTCTGGCCCTGAGCGCTGCCACTTTCCCGGTTCCAGACTGAATAGTTACGCAGGCGCCAAGGGCCGACGTTCAGGCCGCTGCGCAGGTTCAGGTAATAACTGTTGCTGGCTGCCGTATTATCCCCTGCACGG
>NZ_JBXUGP010000170.1:0-326 GCF_057180605.1 Serratia sp. HNCC26DJ206 | reverse complement strand
AGGATTGCAACCCTTCCAGACCGTAAAGCGTGAACCAATTAACCCAGCGTCCCAACGATGAGCGCGCGCAGCAAAGCGTTTTGGCAACATCACTGAGCGTGTCGCCACGGTGAAGCATCAGCATAGCCGTGAGTCTTCGAGCATGGTTCTTATCGTCTGTTTTTTGTATGGTTTTTTGCATCAGAGACCTTTCGGCATCGGATATTGGTGCTATGATCGGCATAACTCAGTCCGGTTGGTGGTTTGGGATATTCAGCGATTGATCAGATCGCTTAAATCGGACTGAGTTCCCTCGTGGTGATCTACTATTTGGAACAGCTATTTAG
>NZ_JBXUGP010000169.1:0-326 GCF_057180605.1 Serratia sp. HNCC26DJ206 | reverse complement strand
CTTTATCCTCCGCGCAGATCTCATTATTTGAGGTTTATTTTTTATGCGGAAAAAACACCCTGAAGGTATTCTTCCATTGGGCAGTTATACTGCCCATTTTTAATCTGCCGTGATGGTAACTTTGGTTATGCTGATGTTATGTTTTGTACATTCCATTTCTAATTGTAAAAATGCTGGCTTACCGTGAACCCAACGATTTTTTTATTGCATAACGAGCCCGAGCTATATCGCTTAACTCTTTTTATTCATCTTTTTTGCTATCACCAGCAGGTCAGCAGCGCTCGAAATCTCTCACGTGCATTTCACTGCCCTGATAGTTAAGCAGG
>NZ_JBXUGP010000168.1:0-326 GCF_057180605.1 Serratia sp. HNCC26DJ206 | reverse complement strand
AATCCGATGCGCAAGGCTATTCGACGGCGGATGACACCGTACAATATGCATTTGGTATCACTGCGGCAGATACCTCGTTCGCGGAGATTGCCGCCGCCGATGGTTATGTTGATGAATCTAAGTTGCTGGGCGGTATTCATTGGGTGATCGGCGCGCAAGTGACGCGCTTTAGCCTGCCGGTTGGGCAATATCGGCTGTATGAATTTGTTATTGTGCGCGGTGCTGACGGCAACAGCCTGAAGTTTGCCCAGCGTACCGGCTGGGATTTCACCATCGAGATCGATGGCAAAAATACCAAACCGAATGACGACGATGACGGCGGCATC
>NZ_JBXUGP010000167.1:0-326 GCF_057180605.1 Serratia sp. HNCC26DJ206 | reverse complement strand
AATGCCGCCGTCATCGTCGTCATTCGGCTTGGTATTTTTGCCATCGATCTCGATGGTGAAATCCCAGCCGGTACGCTGGGCAAACTTCAGGCTGTTGCCGTCAGCACCGCGCACAATAACAAATTCATACAGCCGATATTGCCCAACCGGCAGACTAAAGCGCGTCACTTGCGCGCCGATCACCCAATGAATCCCGCCCAGCAACTTAGATTCATCAACATAACCATCGGCGGCGGCAATCTCCGCGAACGAGGTATCTGCCGCAGTGATACCGAATGCATATTGTACGGTGTCATCTGCCGTCGAATAGCCTTGCACATCGGATC
>NZ_JBXUGP010000166.1:0-330 GCF_057180605.1 Serratia sp. HNCC26DJ206 | reverse complement strand
GCTGTCCACATCGCTGGCATAGGCCAGCAGATCCAGCGTAATGCGTCCATCTTCGTCCAGCGCCAGCGCCGCGTCCTGTGCGACCGGCGCATGGTTCACCGCCAATACGTTGACGGTCAGCGTTTGTGAAGTGCTGGCCTGCTGCTGGTTGGCCTGTTCAGTTGACGTTGCCACCACGTTTAAGGTGATACGGCCATTGAAGTCCTGCGGCGGCAACAGCGTGACCCGATCCAGCAGCCAACCGGTGATGTCGGTTGCCGTATTGCCTGCGGTGGCCGTAAAGCTGCGCACGCCGTCGCTGAGCACGCTGCCCACTGGCAACGCTTCTAA
>NZ_JBXUGP010000165.1:0-331 GCF_057180605.1 Serratia sp. HNCC26DJ206 | reverse complement strand
AGAGCGCCAAATGGCGCTCTTTTTATTGTGCACAGAAAACCTCCAGCTAGGCTGGAGGTTCCGTAAAGCTTTCAGCTTTGAGCCAGTTATAAAAACCCCTTTTGATTTGTTAAAACAGTTTGCGGTCTGGCAACTGCAAACGTTCAACAAGAAATCAAAAGGGGGTCCCAATGAGGGACGAAAAGAGCTTAGCGCACACGCAATGGATCACATAGTATTTGCGCCGAAGTACCGAAGAAAGGTGTTCTACGGTGAAAAGCGTAAAGCGATAGGCAGTATCTTAAGAAAGCTGTGTGAATGGAAAAACGTGAATATTCTGGAAGCGGAATGT
>NZ_JBXUGP010000164.1:0-333 GCF_057180605.1 Serratia sp. HNCC26DJ206 | reverse complement strand
TACCCCGAGTGAGCCGCTGGACAACGGCGAGCATAACCTGAGCACCACCGTGACCGATCCGGCCGGCAACGTGAGTGAGCCAAGCCCGGGCGTGAACATCGTGGTGGACGACACCCCGGTACTGGTTCAACTGGGCTCCGTCAACGACAACGTGGGGCCGAACACGGGCAACCTGCAACCGGGCGAGGTGACGGACGATGCACGTCCAGAACTGAACGGCAGCGGCAAGCCGGGCAGCACAGTGACCGTGAAAGACGGTGAGACCGTGCTGGGCAGCACCACCGTGAAGCCGGACGGCAGCTGGAGCTTTACGCCAGAGACCGACCTGGGCGA
>NZ_JBXUGP010000163.1:0-335 GCF_057180605.1 Serratia sp. HNCC26DJ206 | reverse complement strand
ATTCGAGTGAAAGCGGCCAGCGGCAACGGCAACAACTGGCTGGAGATGAACAAGGCAACGGGGCAGAACGCACAAACCCAGGGGATCGAACGGACGCTCGACACCGTGGCGGGAGTGGCCTACCAGTTGAGCCTTGATGTAGCCGGACGTTTGGGTTACAGCGCCGACTACACCCGCATTGGTATTTACCTGGATGGCGTGCGCATCGGCGGCAGCGACAGCACCAGCGGCAATAACGCACTGGACTGGAACACGCTGAACCTGGCCTTTATCGGCACGGGCGGCAAGCAGACGCTGCGCATCATCAGTGAAGCGACGAAGGTGGAGGCAGGCGG
>NZ_JBXUGP010000162.1:0-335 GCF_057180605.1 Serratia sp. HNCC26DJ206 | reverse complement strand
GTTCGTGTGAAAGCGGCCAGCGGCAACGGCAGTAACTGGCTGGAGATGAACAAGGCAACGGGGCAGAACGCGCAAACCCAGGGGATCGAACGGACGCTCGACACCGTGGTGGGAGTGGCCTACCAGTTGAGCCTGGATGTAGCCGGGCGGCTGGGTTACAGCGCCGACTACACCCGTATCGGTATTTACCTGGATGGCGTGCGCATCGGCGGTAGCGACAGCACCAGCGGCAATAACGCGCTGGACTGGAACACGCTGAACCTGGCCTTTGTCGGCACGGGCGGCAAGCAGACGCTGCGCATCATCAGTGAAGCGACGAAGGTGGAGGCAGGCGG
>NZ_JBXUGP010000161.1:0-337 GCF_057180605.1 Serratia sp. HNCC26DJ206 | reverse complement strand
TGCTTCGGTAGCAAAAAATATCAAGTCTTGAAGAGTGACCAAAGCAGTAAACATTTGAACTTCGGTTCGAATGAATATTTGCAGAAAGTAATCTTTGAGCATCGCTGCACGAGTTGCAGCACATCAAGCTTTTAATTGAAGAGTTTGATCATGGCTCAGATTGAACGCTGGCGGCAGGCCTAACACATGCAAGTCGAGCGGCAGCGGAAAGTAGCTTGCTACTTTGCCGGCGAGCGGCGGACGGGTGAGTAATGTCTGGGAAACTGCCCGATGGAGGGGGATAACTACTGGAAACGGTAGCTAATACCGCATAACGTCTTCGGACCAAAGTGGGGGC
>NZ_JBXUGP010000160.1:0-339 GCF_057180605.1 Serratia sp. HNCC26DJ206 | reverse complement strand
GCGCGCAACATAGGCCAACGCCACCTGGCGGCTTTCCTGATAGCGCCCCAGGTTCATCAGCTCTGACACGGTACTGTAAGCCAACTGCTCTTTGGTGTAACTCTCCGCATTCACCGCCGCCGTGACGCTGGCTTCGGCGCTGTCCACCTGATTGCTGATCTTGCCCCAATCATAGATTGGCGTGGTGATAGATACCGACCCACTAGTATCACTGGCCTTGGCGTTATTGCGTTGCAGATCGGCATTGCCCCCCTGGGTGCCTAACGGCGTGGATACCCCGACCTGCACCTGTGGCCAGCGCTGCCCTTTGGTCTGATCAACGTAATAACCCGCAGCCAT
>NZ_JBXUGP010000159.1:0-339 GCF_057180605.1 Serratia sp. HNCC26DJ206 | reverse complement strand
ACGCGCAACATAGGCCAACGCCACCTGGCGGCTTTCCTGATAGCGCCCCAGGTTCATCAGCTCTGACACGGTACTGTAGGCCAACTGCTCTTTGGTGTAACTCTCCGCATTCACCGCCGCCGTGACGCTGGCTTCGGCGCTGTCCACCTGATTGCTGATCTTGCCCCAATCATAGATTGGCGTGGTGATAGATACCGACCCACTGGTATCACTGGCCTTGGCGTTATTGCGTTGCAGATCGGCATTGCCCCCCTGGGTGCCTAACGGCGTGGAGACCCCGACCTGCACCTGTGGCCAGCGCTGCCCTTTGGTCTGATCAACGTAGTAACCCGCAGCCAG
>NZ_JBXUGP010000158.1:0-346 GCF_057180605.1 Serratia sp. HNCC26DJ206 | reverse complement strand
TGCCGGATCCTTGGCGGAAGCACTCAGGCTGTGTGCGCCCTGGCCCAGGTCGGTTTCTGGCGTAAAGCGCCAGTTACCCTGCTCATCCGCCGTCACGCTGCCCAGCACCGTGCTGCCGTCGCTCACCGTCACCACGCTACCGGCCTTCGCCGTGCCGTTCAGCGTCGGACGCAGGTCGTCCGTCACGCCGTTCTGCACGATGTTACCCTGCACGCTGCCCACATCATCCGTCAGACTGCCCAGTTGCACCTGACCCGGCACCACATCCACCGTGACCGCCAGGTGTTCCCCTTCGGCACTGGTGTTGCCCGCGGTGTCGGTGACCGTGGTGGTAAAGTCGTGTGCA
>NZ_JBXUGP010000157.1:0-350 GCF_057180605.1 Serratia sp. HNCC26DJ206 | reverse complement strand
AGGAAATTACCAGGATACGGTTATCGTGACATTATCATTTTAGAATAAATGCAGCGCGGTGTCTGTCAGGAGAAATGTCGTATTTTGCGGCTTTTCTCCCATTAGGCCTTCTGGTAAGTTTCGGCGACTGCGGCCAGCTAAAGTCGAAAAGTACAAAAAATCGTCTTAACGAACAGAAGGGACTTCCCCTGGTTATGTGCCTGATTAAACTTTGTGCAATCATGAGATTATATGAACGCATCTCGTTTGCAAGGCATCCGTTGTTTTGACTTTGACATGTAGGTTGCAGCTTTATATCCGGCCTTATTGCAGCCATTGCTGCGGGCCCCTATGTAATTCGCTGACTCACC
>NZ_JBXUGP010000156.1:0-351 GCF_057180605.1 Serratia sp. HNCC26DJ206 | reverse complement strand
GATTTCAGGAAATGGTGCGTAACCGCCTGATGGTGCTCAGTGCCGCCGCCGAAATTGCAGGTTTTGGTCGCATGTTGAGTATTAAGAACAACTGGGAAGTGTTACCCAAGGATTATGTACATCTCCTTATCCGGGCAGGCGGTATCATTGCTGGGGGGCGTCTGTTGTAGATGGGGTGGGGATGATTAGGCTTGGATTGGATGCATCTAAGGCGGGGGATGATGAGGCGCAATGGATGTACCAAAAAGCTGCTGATTTTACTATTATTGGCGGTTTTATAAGTGGTGGTGGGGCATATTTGGGAATATTGCAGGTATTGGTGCGTTATTAATTTTGTCTGGGGCGATTTAT
>NZ_JBXUGP010000155.1:0-352 GCF_057180605.1 Serratia sp. HNCC26DJ206 | reverse complement strand
TTGACCGGAGGAATTAGCCGGGGAAGTACCTGCTGGAGCTGTTCCCGTTGAAGTTGCTTCTGTTGGCGTCGCTTAAGCTTGCCCATGTTTTTCAGTCCTGTTCTGCGCTGAGCTTCAGACCCAGTGTAAAATCCGGGTCTGTTTTATCCGGCCTGTACGCTCATGCAGATAATTTTTAATTCGGCTTGGTGGTTGATTCTTTGTCCAATGCCTCTGGCCAGTGAATATTATTTCGTGGGCACCAACTCCACGGCGTTTTGGTCAGTAGTGGTTTTTCTGGTACGGGTTTATATAACATATACTGGCAACAGTGGCTCCATACACCTTTGAGCGGTTCCCGCCCACTCGTCCA
>NZ_JBXUGP010000154.1:0-352 GCF_057180605.1 Serratia sp. HNCC26DJ206 | reverse complement strand
GACTTCCCCCGTCATTGCATTTTTCAGTCGAAAAAGCATAGTGGAACCGACATCATTATGCATGGCGGACAACGAGGTTGTCGTGGTTGACGAAGGGGCTCCATCCCCCAGATAAAAACAGGCGTTAATGTGCTGAACCACTGGGGAATTATTGACGCAATGGTAGGTGAACGTCCCGGTATTGGTTTTCGACAAGGCGGAATTGACAAAATCAACCACGCCAAAGTCAATATCAGTCATGGTTGCACGGCAGGCCACAGAGGTCGCGTGACTTTGGTCAGTCAGTAATGAAACAGCAATGCTAATAATCACTAAAAGGTATCTGCCCATTTGATACAGCCCTATTGCCATT
>NZ_JBXUGP010000153.1:0-354 GCF_057180605.1 Serratia sp. HNCC26DJ206 | reverse complement strand
AATACTTCGCAGCATACTGTTGCCAGTACACTCTGAAGTATTATCAAGGACCGTAGGGATATGGTGGAGCTAAGCGGGATCGAACCGCTGACCTCCTGCGTGCAAGGCAGGCGCTCTCCCAGCTGAGCTATAGCCCCATACAGTCACTTGCAGAAATCTTTATTACCACTCGCGGCGAATTACAGCCTTTCCCTTTCAGGAAGCCTGTTCATCCGTGCTCAGCCCATAATGCAGCATAAGTGCGAATTTGGTAGGCCTGAGTGGACTTGAACCACCGACCTCACCCTTATCAGGGGTGCGCTCTAACCACCTGAGCTACAAGCCTATAAAGATTTTTCTGCTCGTTACTTTTTC
>NZ_JBXUGP010000152.1:0-357 GCF_057180605.1 Serratia sp. HNCC26DJ206 | reverse complement strand
GGTATCTTCAGATGTTGTTTATCCATGGAGCACGAGCAGCAGCCTTGCTGACAAAAGAGCCTGGCCCGTGGATAACGGAGCTCAAAACACGGCGTCCGACCAACGTGGCTATCGTGGCGATGGCGAACAAGCTGGCTCGAACAGTCTGGGCTATAGCCGCCCATGACCGTAAATACGATAAAAATCATGTCAGTATCAGGCCATATTAATCGCTGATATTGATAAACATTAACGCTAACCAAAGAGTGAATGCAGAAAGGTTGCTCTGGCGGCCCGCGTGATGACAATGACAGGTAAGACCGTGACTCACTAAACCTGAATGAGGTTATGGGCTTAAAGCCCGAGAAGGAAATGAGG
>NZ_JBXUGP010000151.1:0-359 GCF_057180605.1 Serratia sp. HNCC26DJ206 | reverse complement strand
AACAAAAACGCGTTGTTACGCCGGGGCAAAACGAAAAATATTATCTGGCCGGTGCATTACACAGCAACACGGGAAAAGTCAGTTACGTCGGCGGCAGCAGCAAAAACTCGGGGTTATTTATCGACTTGTTGAAACACCTCAAGGGGACGTATCGGCGGGCAAAAAGCATCACCCTGATCGTTGATAATTACATCATCCATAAAAGTCGAGAAACGCTTCAGTGGCTGAAGAAGAACCCTAAATTTACTGTTATTTATCAACCTGTCTACTCGCCATGGGTGAACCACGTAGAACGGTTATGGCAGGCATTACATGACACGATAACCCGGAATCATAGCTGCCGTTCGATGTGGCAATTA
>NZ_JBXUGP010000150.1:0-370 GCF_057180605.1 Serratia sp. HNCC26DJ206 | reverse complement strand
AACTTCCCCCGTCATAGCATTTTTTAATCGAAAAAGCATAGTGGAACCGACATCATTATGCATGGCGGACAACGAGGTTGTCGTGGTTGACGGAGGAGCTCCATCCCCCAGATAAAAACAGGCGTTAATGTGCTGAACCACTGGGGAGTTATTAACGCAATGGTAGGCGAACGTCCCGGTATTGGTTTTCGACAAGGCGGGATTGACAAAATCAACCGCACCAAAGTCAATATCAGTCATGGTCGCACGGCAGGCCACAGAGGTCGCGTGACTTTGGCCTGTCAGTAATGAAACAGCAATGCTAATAATCACTAAAAGGTATCTGCCCATTTGATACAGCCCTATTGCCATTATGTGTATTAGATGCATC
>NZ_JBXUGP010000149.1:0-371 GCF_057180605.1 Serratia sp. HNCC26DJ206 | reverse complement strand
CGTCCCCGCGCTTACTTATTCCCAACAGCCGAACTATTCCTCCAGAGCCAATCTGCTTTGGTACCAGGCCAACATAAGCCGCGAACTCCCGCCCGGATTTAAACGCTGATGCCTCCCCATCCTCGCGACTGCGGCCGTCGCAATCAGCGGCCCCACTCCGGGGATGTTTATCAGCCGCTTACAGGTCTCATTCTGCCTGGCCACAC
Source organism: Serratia sp. HNCC26DJ206 (assembly GCF_057180605.1). Taxonomy (NCBI): domain Bacteria; kingdom Pseudomonadati; phylum Pseudomonadota; class Gammaproteobacteria; order Enterobacterales; family Yersiniaceae; genus Serratia; species Serratia sp. HNCC26DJ206. The sequence goes on along the minus strand of NZ_JBXUGP010000149.1, from coordinate 165 downwards.
TGAAAAGCTGTTTTTCAATGCCGTTTATCAGTGAGTCCAGTTCATTCAGCCTGTTGTACTGGTCTTTCAGCAACGTGATGAGATACGGTGGTAGCCTCATTGTCATCCGCTCCAGGGCGGCGGGTAACTCTCGGTCTAGCGCTGCCCGGTCGTTGTGGACAGTCT
>NZ_JBXUGP010000148.1:0-374 GCF_057180605.1 Serratia sp. HNCC26DJ206 | reverse complement strand
GCTGTTGGGCGCGGGCGTGTTGAATATCAATACCAACAATAACCAGTTCAACTTTGGCAGCAACGTGGGCGCCGGGTTTACCGGGCAGGTCAATCTGCAGAACACCCAGTTCCAGCTGTCGAACAATAACACCAGCAGTAACAGCAATACCGTGCTGAACCTGGAGAACAACAGCCGCACCTCGGTCGGTGATGGGGTCCAGACTATCGGCGCGCTGGAAATGAACGGCGGGACGCTGATTTTCAATAACATCATTGATAACAGCGGGTTATTAACCTCTGGCGGTACCGTGGCGGCCACGAGCATCAATACCACCGGGGGCGGCACGGTGAGTGTCAACCTGCCGCCGAACGTCTCTCCGAGCCTGGAAGGGA
>NZ_JBXUGP010000147.1:0-374 GCF_057180605.1 Serratia sp. HNCC26DJ206 | reverse complement strand
CCTGTTGGGCGCGGGCGTGTTGAATATCAATACCAACAATAACCAGTTCAACTTTGGCAGCAACGTGGGCGCCGGGTTCACCGGGCAGGTCAATCTGCAGAACACCCAGTTCCAGCTGTCGAACAATAACACCAGCAGTAACAGCAACACCGTGCTGAACCTGGAGGACAACAGCCGCACCTCGGTCGGTGATGGGGTACAGAATATCGGCGCGCTGGAAATGAACGGCGGGACGCTGATTTTCAATAACATCATTGATAACAGCGGGTTATTAACCTCTGGCGGTACCGTTGCGGCCACGAGCATCAATACCACCGGGGGCGGCACGGTGAGTGTCAACCTGCCGCCGAACGTCTCTCCGAGCCTGGAAGGGG
>NZ_JBXUGP010000146.1:0-375 GCF_057180605.1 Serratia sp. HNCC26DJ206 | reverse complement strand
TATCTCCAGGGCGTGGACGACGCTGGCCATTTGAGCATATCTGTGCGCTGTTACGTCAACTGATTAAGCATTCACCAAGCGATTTCGGTTATCAGCGTTCTCGCTGGAGCACTGAGCTGTTAACAATAAAAATCAATGAGATAACAGGCTGCAGCTTGCATGCTTCGACGGTTCGTCGTTGGCTTCCCTCTGCTGGATTGGTCTGGCGAAGAGCGGCACCAACACTGCGTATTCGCGATCCACATAAAGAAGAAAAAATGGCTGTTATCGTCGAGGCTCTTGCCCAGTGTAGCGCTGAACATCCCGTATTTTACGAGGATGAAGTGGATATCCACCTCAACCCCAAAATAGGTGCTGACTGGCAACTTCGTGGTC
>NZ_JBXUGP010000145.1:0-386 GCF_057180605.1 Serratia sp. HNCC26DJ206 | reverse complement strand
ACCGCCAGCACCTCGGTTGGAAACACCAACGGCGTATTGTAAGACTGTGCCCGCAGGCGTGCGATAGACGCCTTGAGCCCCAGGACTTTCGACAAGGATTCACCGTAGCTGGAGCCGGCACGCGTCGGATCCATCTTCAGCAGCACCTGCCCCTTCTCGACAATATCCCCTTCACGTACATTCAACTCTTCGAGAATACCGCCCTCCAGGCTCTGGATAACCTGTTCACGGCTGGCGGGAATAATCTTCCCGTCGCCACGGGTAATCTCCTCCACTCGGGCAAAATGCGCCCACACCAGGGCCACCACCACCACCAGTGCGATGGTATAGAGCATGATCATGCTGAACGGCGTCTTTTGTGAAATTAACGCGGCCTGCAGATCGTT
>NZ_JBXUGP010000144.1:0-398 GCF_057180605.1 Serratia sp. HNCC26DJ206 | reverse complement strand
GCCGTCATCTTGCACGGTCGCCGTACCAATCACCGCGGTGCCGTTGTACACCGTAACGGTGTTACCGGCTTCCGCGCCGGTGCCCTTGAGGGTCGGACGGCTGTCGTCGGTGGTTCCGCCGGATACCACATTACCTTTGAATGCCCCGACCGTATCGTCTACCCCGGTGATCGCCACTTTGCTTGCGTCCGGCGCGCTGAAGTCCAGCGTCAGGCTAAAGGTGTTGGACGGATCGCTGACGTTACCCGCCTTGTCCGTGGCCGTGACGGTGAAGCGGTGCTCCCCTTCCGCCAGTGGCGTGGTCGGCGTAAAGCGCCAGGTGCCCGTGGCATCGGTCTGTACCGAGCCCAACAACCCGTTCTGATCGGCGATCTTCACCAGGCTGTTGGCTTCCGCAC
>NZ_JBXUGP010000143.1:0-421 GCF_057180605.1 Serratia sp. HNCC26DJ206 | reverse complement strand
TTTTATCCTCCACGCAGATCTCATTATTTGAGGTTTATTTTTTATGCGGAAAAAACACCCTGAAGGTATTTTTCCATTGGGCAGTTATACTGCCCATTTTTAATCTGCCGTGATGGTAACTTTGGTTATGCTGATGTTATTTTTTGTACATTCCATTTCTAATTGTAAAATGCTGGCTCACCGTGAACCCAACGATTTTTTATTGCATAACGAGCCCGAGCTATATCCTAAATAATTCGAGTTGCCAGGATAATAGATAGCTGTGTGACTGGTGCGAGCGGGCGCAACCAACACCCATGCAACTTGAAGTCTGACGGGTATATATCGTTTAATTTTTTATTCATCTTTTTTGCTATCACCAGCAGTTCAGTAATATTCGAAATCTCTCTCGTGCATTTCACTGCCCTGATAGTTAAGCAGA
>NZ_JBXUGP010000142.1:0-459 GCF_057180605.1 Serratia sp. HNCC26DJ206 | reverse complement strand
ACCATGATTGCGGATGGCGTGAGCGTAGACAGCCTTTCCAGTAGCGACATGGTGACCTGGAGTAAAACCGTAGTAGGTAGCCTGTACGTGGCAAATAGCCCGCGTTATTCCACCTGGGCGGCAACGGGGACCACAACACCGATTGCCTTCACCACCCTGGCGGGCAAGCTGGGCGTTCAGGCCTATATCAACAAAGCCTCTGCTCTGAACCTGACCAAGCCGGTTGTTATGGATGGCCTGACCACGCTTGAGCTGGTGTATCTATAATTACTCTATCAAGCTGCGGTCCCTCCCCAGCTGTTGATCCGTGTTCCGAGACGGTCTGTAAATCAGGGGCTACCTTGGCCCCTGATTTTACTCTTCCCCTGCGATTAAGCTGAAAGGTGAAAAATCATGACTTATCCCTCTCTTTTCAAAACCAGTGCTATTGCCCTGCTGTTGGCCTCTGTGGGTGCCCAG
>NZ_JBXUGP010000141.1:0-459 GCF_057180605.1 Serratia sp. HNCC26DJ206 | reverse complement strand
TGCCAAATTCCAGCTGCATACCGTGCAGAGCATTAATTTGCGCAGTTCTGAACTTCACCAGTTGACTGCGAGAACGATGTAGCATCAGCACTGACTGCTGCTCTTCTTATTGTCTTACCGGGTTGTTGTACCGCCATCCAGATAGCACGGGCATCCATCACGTCGTTTTTGTTACCCATGACGAAGGCCTTGACGAATTTCGCCTGGAGTAATTTGACGGCATGTCCCCGTTTTTCCAGCTCACGAGCCCAGTATTGGGAACCGCCGCAGGCCTCCATGCCAATCAGGCAAGGTTCGCAATTGCTGAAGAACGCCAGAAAATCCTGCCGACGCAGCTGTTTATCAACCACTTCACCACTGTGCTCATTGAGGAAGTGAACCTGAATCAGATGCTTTGCTATATCAACGCCCGTTGGGATATATTTCATGCGGTGGCTCCTCCAGTCTCAGGAAGCTAAA
>NZ_JBXUGP010000140.1:0-524 GCF_057180605.1 Serratia sp. HNCC26DJ206 | reverse complement strand
CCGAAGCTGCCGCTTGGATCGCTGACGTTACCTGCCGCGTCGGTCGCGGTGACGTTCAGGCTGTAGTTGCCGTCTTTCAGCGCTGTGTCTGGCGTGAAGCTCCACTTGCCGTGGGCGTCAGCAGTGACCGAGCCAATCACCTGGCCGTTGCCAGAGACAATGACGGTGCTGTTGGCTTCGGCGGTACCGTTCAGGGTCGGGGTGTTGTCGTTGGTGACATCGCCCTTCTGCAGTGGGCCGACGTGCGGCTCGGCGTTGTCCACCACGCTGGTGATCGCCGGTTGTACTGGCCCGGTGAAGTCGATGTTGAGATCGTACGACGGGGTACTTGGGGTGGTCTTGTTACCGGCCGCGTCCACCGCCACGATGGTCAACTGGTTGTTGCCTTCCAGCAGTGGTGTGGTTGGCGTCATCGACCAGGTGCCGTCTTCCTGGACCGTCGCATTGCCAATCAGATGGTTGCCCGCGCTGTCGTTGGCATAGACACGGATGGTGTCACCGGCGGTGCCGATACCGCTGATCAA
>NZ_JBXUGP010000139.1:0-540 GCF_057180605.1 Serratia sp. HNCC26DJ206 | reverse complement strand
TCGGGAAGTGAAGGCGTCAATGGCCTCGGGTTAGACGGCACGACAAAAATCGGTGGATACGGCATTCGCCTGGCAGGCGGTACCATGATTGCGGATGGCGTGAGCGTAGACAGCCTTTACAGTAGCGACATGGTTACCTGGAGTAAAACCGTAGTAGGTAGCCTGTTTGTTGCAAATAACACCCGTTATTCCACCTGGGCGGCAACGGGTACCACAACACCGATCGCCTTCACCACCCTGGCGGGCAAGCTGGGCGTTCAGGCCTATATCAACAAAGCCTCTGATCTGAACCTGACCAAGCCGGTTGTTATGGATGGCCTGACCACACTTGAGCTGGTGTATCTATAATTACTCTATCAAGCTGCGGTCCCTCCCCAGCTTTTGATCTGTGTTCCGATCCGGACTGTAAATCAGGGACTACCTTAGCCCCCGATTTTACTCTTCCCCTGCGATTAAGCTGAAAGGTGAAAAATCATGACTTATCCCTCTCTTTTCAAAACCAGTGCTATTGCCCTGCTGTTGGCCTCTGTGGGTGCCCAT
>NZ_JBXUGP010000138.1:0-557 GCF_057180605.1 Serratia sp. HNCC26DJ206 | reverse complement strand
CATACCGCTCTGATCCTGGGGCTATTGCTCAGCAAGGCAGCTGGTGCCGTTTCCCCCGTAATGGGCGATCCCTCACTTCAGCCGCCCCCCTTGCCGATGGACAGCAGTTGCAACCTGTCTGTCGGGGGCAGCGTGATTGACTACGGCAGCCAATCCCGCTGGCAGATGCAAAGCGCCTCTTCCGGGGGTAATGCAGTGACCCCCGGCAAGCGCACCTTGATGCTGAACGTGGTGTGCCCCTACACCCAGGCCATGCGCCTGACGTTGCGTGGGGATTTGCGTTATGGCGAGCGCGGCAGCACGGTGGTCCGCCTGTTTGATGTGCAAATAGACGGCCACAGTGTGCAGGTAGTCAACACCACGCCCACCGGGATGATAAGCGGCACGCCAACCAACGATCAGTTGCTACAGGCGGGCCAAACGGTGGCAGCCGTTCAGAATGGTCAGCTTGCCAAAGGCAAAGTCCTCACGGCGCGCCTGGAGATAGAGCCGACGCTGCCAGAGTCTGAAGCCAGAGTGTTGGCAAGCCGGATGAGTGAGTCGATGTTGACGCTGGA
>NZ_JBXUGP010000137.1:0-564 GCF_057180605.1 Serratia sp. HNCC26DJ206 | reverse complement strand
GCAGTGTCAGAAAAAGGAAACCAGACGGCGCAGGCGGATATTGAGTATCTGACCCAACGCGCCAGGTTAACCGCCGGGGCCAATAGCCAGTCAGACCTTTATCTGGGGGGCAGCGGCTCCGTAGTGCTGATGAAGGGGCACAGTTTTATGGCAAAACAGCTGAATGATGCCTTTGCCGTCGTGTCGACTGCCGGGGTACCGGACGTGCCCGTGCTGCTGGAAAACCGCCTGGTGGGGAAAACGGATGAGGCGGGTTTTCTGCTGGTATCGCCTCTGTACTCCTATCAGAAGAATCAGCTCAGTATTGATAGCCTGGAGCTTCCCCCCGGTTATGACATCGCCTATACCAACACCGTGGCGGTTCCCAAAGACCGAACTGGAAGCTATGTCGAGTTTCCCATCAAGCCAGCATATGCTGCCACGGTGGTGCTGGTTAATCAACGTGGTGAGTATTTACCCGTGGGGACTGAGGTGTTTATCAAAGGGCAGAAACAGTCTTACATTGTGGGGTTCGATGGTGCGGTCTATCTTGAGGGGCTCACCGATAATCCTGACCTTGAGGCG
>NZ_JBXUGP010000136.1:0-564 GCF_057180605.1 Serratia sp. HNCC26DJ206 | reverse complement strand
ACAGTGTCAGAAAAAGGAAACCAGACGGCGCAGGCGGATATTGAGTATCTGACCCAACGCGCCAGGTTAACCGCCGGGGCCAATAGCCAGTCAGACCTTTATCTGGGGGGCAGCGGCTCGGTAGTGCTGATGAAGAGGCACAGTTTTATGGCAAAACAGCTGAATGATGCCTTTGCCGTCGTGTCGACTGCCGGAGTACCGGGCGTGCCCGTGCTGCTGGAAAACCGCCTGGTGGGGAAAACAGATGAGGAGGGTTTTCTGCTGGTATCGCCTCTGTACTCCTATCAGAAGAACCAGCTCAGTATTGATAGCCTGGAGCTTCCCCCCGGCTATGACATTGCCTATACCAACACCGTAGCAGTTCCCAGAGACCGAACTGGAAGCTATGTCGAGTTTCCCATCAAGCCAGCATATGCTGCCGCAGTGGTGTTGGTTAATCAACGTGGTGAGTATTTACCCGTGGGGACTGAGGTGTTTATCAAAGGGCAAAAACAGTCTTACATTGTCGGGTTCGATGGTGCGGTCTATCTTGAGGGACTTACCGATAATCCTCACATTGAGGCA
>NZ_JBXUGP010000135.1:0-570 GCF_057180605.1 Serratia sp. HNCC26DJ206 | reverse complement strand
CTGGTTCTCTTCGTTCACAATAACATCCTCTTATTGTTCCGTACTTACAATCAGGCCAAGTTGATATTGCGGATCTGCTTTATCGGGCCAATAATTTGCTTGCAATGTTGCGTTGGCATAACGGCTTTCGCTAAGCCAGATTTCAGCCCTGATTTCTATTCCGTTATCTCCGGCTATGCGTTTATAACCCCCAGAGTAATATTGAGATACCGGGAGCGTTTGCCTGCCATCTGCGACTCCGGGAATATTATGGGTTTCAGCGAGCAAAATATCATTATTGGTACCACCAGTCAGACGTAACTGCCAAGCTGAAGTGGTTTCCTTACATCCAGGCAAGCTTAGATGCATTGCCAGTTTGGTGTAACGCCCCTCCTGCAATTCAGACAACCCCTCGAAACCGACCTCAGCCACCATCCCATTTACGATAGCATTAAACGCGGCAAGCGAAGCGTTCAAATCTGCCTGACTTTCGGCACGCCAGACCACGTCAGCATCACGAGGAAGTCCAAAGCAACTACGACGCAGCCAGACTTCAAACGGTGTACTTCGGAGTTGTTGCGCATCCAAAGC
>NZ_JBXUGP010000134.1:0-578 GCF_057180605.1 Serratia sp. HNCC26DJ206 | reverse complement strand
CCACGGTGATGCCGGGCAAGGCCAATGCTACCGCAACGCTGAATATTACTTATCAATAAGTGAGCGATGCGAGCGGTATTTACACTTTGTCATAGGTTGTACAAAAAGCAACACGGGTATAACCAAAGTTCCCATCAAGGGACTCAAAATAAACGTAATCTAAACTCATCATTTAGAACGACTGTGTTACTCAGCATTAAATGAAGCCACCGCATGTAAGCCAGAAAAAATGGTCAGCGGTGGTCAAGGCAACATTAATGCATTGGCCAAATTTACATATTGCAGGCAGGTATTCTCTCGGAAAAAGAATACGGCAGCTTATAGCAAGACAAACATGATTTATTCATCGAGGTTTAAATGGGAAAGATCGGGACGATAATTTCTGTTGGTCTGTTATTGCAAGGTTTTCTATTTAACGTTAATGCTTCGGACATTAACGTCAGCGGCCAAGTCGTTGCCTCTCCTTGCATTATAGATATCGGCACGGTTAATCAAACGGTTAATTTTGGCAAATTGCAGTTGCGTGATTTGTCCGGCGCTGGCAATGCCAGTGAGTGGATACCCATCACCCTCAAGTT
>NZ_JBXUGP010000133.1:0-605 GCF_057180605.1 Serratia sp. HNCC26DJ206 | reverse complement strand
GACCGGAGTGCAGTGGTTTGCCTTCCAGGGACTTGACCATAAACCGGATGTACCTGCCTGCCGCCAGTTCCCTGGTCTATTTTTTCATGACTGCTGTCAGACCATAACAACGTTCTGGCCGGGTTTTGGTATAAGGAATATGCGATTTTCCCATTTTCTGTATTACCCGCTGCCATCGAGTACAGATAGAACTGACCATTTTTCATATTCACAGAGCGAAGGGCAATGCGGTATTGCGTATCGCGGGTACATTCGACGGCAATCTCCCCCTGAGCATCGATGTTACGGTTATCCATCATCGTGACATGGCCAAAATCAATGTCTTTCGTCGAGATGCTGCAGGACTTCGGAATGAGTGCCGATGCCATAAACTCCAGAGGCTGCAGGGCAGTCTGCTCCAGGCAGGTGTTGGGTATGGCATTGGTACTTTCTGACCAGGTGATGATGGTGTTGTCGGTATTAAATCGTGAACGGTAGTTGCCTGCCGTGAGCGATCGTTGGTTGGAAAACAGTTCACCGTTGATGGCGATATTGCCACTGACTTCGCTATTTCCCGGTAAAGAGCGCGTCACACGCACTGGAAATTGCGAGGACCGGGTTCCCCA
>NZ_JBXUGP010000132.1:0-612 GCF_057180605.1 Serratia sp. HNCC26DJ206 | reverse complement strand
ATTCAGAATAAATCTATCCACCACTTCGTAGGTTCCTCGCTTGCACACCGCGCAGGACAACCGATATCCCTGATCATAGCGTCCAGACTGCCGTATCAGTTCACCATGAATATCCGTCCAGTCGAATACTTTAATCACCGTTGGCCAGCGCATCCAAGGCCAGATACTGCGTTGATGCTCATAGACATAGACTTTTTGGCGTTTGCGATTAAAACGAACGGGCATACCTCGAGGTACGAAGATAGCCATTCTGAGCAAAAATACAGACATAGATACAAAAAAAAACATGAACAAAAAAATAATTAATTTAAATTCAATATCTGAATCATACCCAGATAAATTGAATATCATAAATATAAAAGGAATGGGAAATGTAGAAACTAAAGAAAACAACCATAGCCCTGACCACCCAATGTTTTCATATCTCGGAATCTCCATGTATATTTCATTAATTTCATTAACTCGAATCAGTTGAGGCGTTATAGGATGTTGCTCGTATTTTTCTGGTAAGTCCTCCTCCCATCTTTCAGCTTGAGGTGATAGTTTGGAAAAACTATTCCCTGTATCCCTTATACGGGCCTGTATTTTTTGTATGCCTTCCTTCGACGGGTA
>NZ_JBXUGP010000131.1:0-613 GCF_057180605.1 Serratia sp. HNCC26DJ206 | reverse complement strand
GCCGAGTATCGTGAATGACGAAACCCAGGCTTACAGTGCCCAACTGAGAACCCTGAATGAGAGCGTGGATGCGCTGAAGAAAAGCCTGTCGCTGGCGGAAAACGAGGTACAGCTTTCTGCGCCCCTGGCCAAAAAAGGCCTGGTGTCGGAGGTGGAAATCCTGCGTCTGCGCAGGCAGGCGAATGAGTTCCAGTTGCAGATTGCCGAACGCACCAACCGTTTCCGCTCGGATGCCAACAGCGAACTGAACAAGCTGGAGTCCGAGCTGGCCCAGGCTGAGGAAATTTTGCGTGGCCGCGAAGATGTGATGCAGCGCACCACGATTGTTGCCCCGGTGCGCGGCACGGTCAATAACATCCGCACCACCACCCGGGGTGGGGTGATCCAGCAGGGGGCGGAAATCATGACGATTATTCCGCTGGAAGATAACCTGCTGGTCGAGGCCCAGGTTAAACCGGCCGACGTGGCCTTTATTCACCCGGGTTTGCCTGCCACGGTCAAAATCACCGCGTACGACTATGCCATTTACGGTGGGTTGAGCGGCGTGGTGGAGCATATCAGTTCCGACACCCTGGTGGATGAAGAGAAAGCCCGTTCTGGCCGCGGGGATTCT
>NZ_JBXUGP010000130.1:0-613 GCF_057180605.1 Serratia sp. HNCC26DJ206 | reverse complement strand
ACCGAGTATCGTGAATGACGAAACCCAGGCTTACAGCGCCCAACTGAGAACCCTGAATGAGAGCGTGGATGCGCTGAAGAAAAGCCTGTCGCTGGCGGAAAACGAGGTACAGCTTTCTGCCCCCCTGGCCAAAAAAGGCCTGGTGTCGGAGGTGGAAATCCTGCGTCTGCGCAGGCAGGCGAATGAGTTCCAGTTGCAGATTGCCGAACGCACCAACCGTTTTCGCTCGGATGCCAACAGCGAACTGAACAAGCTGGAGTCCGAACTGGCCCAGGCAGAGGAAATTTTGCGTGGCCGCGAAGACGTGATGCAGCGCACCACGATTGTTGCCCCGGTGCGCGGCACGGTCAATAACATCCGCACTACCACCCGGGGCGGGGTGATCCAACAGGGGGCGGAAATCATGACGATTATTCCGCTGGAAGATAACCTGCTGGTCGAAGCCAAGGTTAAACCGGCCGATGTGGCCTTTATTCACCCAGGTTTGCCTGCCACGGTCAAAATCACCGCGTACGACTATGCCATTTACGGTGGGTTGAGCGGCGTGGTGGAACATATCAGTTCCGACACCCTGGTGGATGAAGAGAAAGCCCGTTCTGGCCGCGGGGATTCA
>NZ_JBXUGP010000129.1:0-618 GCF_057180605.1 Serratia sp. HNCC26DJ206 | reverse complement strand
GTTCAGGATAAATCTATCCACCACTTCGTAGGTTCCTCGCTTGCACACCGCGCAGGACAACCGATATCCCTGATCATAGCGCCCAGCCCTTTGTATCAACTCGCCATGAATATCCGTCCAGTCGAATACTTTAATTACCGTTGGCCAGCGCATCCAAGGCCAGATACTGCGTTGATGCTCATAGACATAGACTTTTTGGCGTTTGCGATTAAAACGAACGGGCATACCTCGAGGTACGAAGATAGCCATTCTGAAAAAAAACAAGAATGACGAAATAAAAAATAAAACAACAAAAAATTTAAAAATACTATCATCTGGCGTTATTTTTGAATAAGAATCAAAAAAATAAAATAGATAACAGAACACACAAAAGAAAATCAGACTCGAAATACTCATAATCCACATACCAGACCACATGATATTCTCATGGCGAGGAATTTCCATGTATACATCATTAATCTCATTGACTCTGATTAATTGCGGGGCTGTGGGGTGCTGCTCATACTTCTCAGGTAAATCCTCGAACCATCCCTCAGCCTGAGGAGTTAGTTTTGAAAAGTTATACCCCACATCCCTTATACGGGTCTGTGTTTTTTGCATACCTTCCTTCGACGGGTG
>NZ_JBXUGP010000128.1:0-712 GCF_057180605.1 Serratia sp. HNCC26DJ206 | reverse complement strand
GCGCGGCATGATGATTGACAACATCGTGCTGAGCGAGATACGGACCCGGAACGTCGGTGTCGAGAATACGCCAGTTCCGCTGTCGGCACTGCAAGCCGCACTGACGGATACGGACGGTTCGGAAACGCTGCAACTGAGACTGGAAGCGTTGCCGGTAGGCAGCGTGCTCAGCGATGGCGTGCGCAGCTTTACGGCCACCGCGGGCAATACGGCGACCGACATCACCGGTTGGCTGCTGGATCGGGTCACGCTGTTGCCACCGCAGGACTTTAATGGCCGTATCACCTTGAACGTGGTGGCAACGTCGACCGAACAGGCCAACCAGCAACAGGCCAGCACTTCACAGACGCTGACCGTCAACGTATTGGCGGTGAACCATGCACCGGTCGCACAGGACGCGGCGCTGGCGCTGGATGAGGATGGGCGTATTACGTTGGATCTGCTGGCTTATGCCAGCGATGTGGACAGTGATGCGCTGACCTTCAGCCTGCTGAGCCAACCGGCGCACGGCACCCTGACCCGCAATGCGGATAACACGCTGAGCTATGTACCGGTGGCCAACTGGAGCGGAGAGGACAGCTTCACTTATCGGGTGAATGACGGCCTGCTCAATTCCGGCGTTGCCACGGTGCGGCTGACGGTCGCACCGGTGGCCGATGCGCCAACCCTGGTGCTGACCGACGGCAACGTGGCGCGGGAGGTGTTCCGCACT
>NZ_JBXUGP010000127.1:0-716 GCF_057180605.1 Serratia sp. HNCC26DJ206 | reverse complement strand
CCTGCCGGGCACACATACACTTCCCGTGCCTCATCATACCTGAAGTGCTTTTTCTGGAAGTCATTCTGACATTTGTGTGGTCTGCGATAGCCGGGAACCAACGCGAGACCCATTTCCTGTGTCAGATGGCACACCGCAGCGGTGAAGTAACCCGCGTCCACGCCCACCGCCACCGGCTCCAGACCGAAGCGCTCGACCTGCCGCTCAAGCCGTCCGATAAAGGGCTGGCTGTCGTGCACATTGCCCGGTGTCACATGCGTATCCAGGATGATGCCGTGCTTCCCGTCCACCGTGCGGTGGTCCAGATAGAAGAAGCCCTTCGGTTTGTTATCCCGGTGCATGAAGCCGCTTTCCGGGTCGGTGGTGCTGACTTTGGTGTTCTTAACGGCGACGCTTTCTGGCATCTTTTTTACGACGGGCAGCGGCTTTTTTTCGTGCTTCTTCCTGTCGGCCTCCACGGCAGCATCAAGCTGCTCCAGATATTCACTGACGCCCACCGGACGTTCTTCATTCACTGCCTTGCGAGGGTTGGCGTCAGCTTTCAGGTGGGTACTGTCGGTGTAAAGAACACGCCCGTTGGCCATGCCGCGGCTGAGAGCCTGTTCCACGATGTGGTCAAAAATCTGCTGGAAGACATCGCTGTGGTTGAAGCGGCGGAGGCGGTTCTGGCTCAGGGTCGAGGCGTCAGGGACTTTTTCGGTGAGGGCCATGCGCAG
>NZ_JBXUGP010000126.1:0-725 GCF_057180605.1 Serratia sp. HNCC26DJ206 | reverse complement strand
CACCTTCCACCAGTGGGGTGGTCGGGGTAAACGCCCAGGCACCGTTGTTGTCGGTCACGACCGAGCCCAACAGGTTGCCGTTGTCGTACACCTTGATAACGCTGCCCGGCTCGGCCGACCCGTTGAAGGTCGGGGTGGCGTCGTCGGTCACGCTGCCGCTGCTCAATGGCCCGCGCAGGTCACCCACGTCGTCAATCGCCCCGCCAATCACTGGCTGTGCTGGTGCTTCGGTGTCCACCTTCAGCTCAAACGCCGGGGCGGTCACGCTGTTACCCGCCGCATCTTCCGCGGTCACGGTCAGGCTGTGGTTGCCGTCGCCCAGGTCGGTCTCTGGCGTAAAGCTCCAGTTGCCGTCCGGGTTCACGGTGGTGGTGCCCAGCACGGTCTCACCGTCTTTCACGGTCACCACGCTGCCCGGCTTGCCGCTGCCGATAAGTTCCGGACGGCTATCGTCCGTTACGCTACCTTCAGCGATATTGCCGGTGATCGGGCCCACGTTATCCTGCACTGAACCGATGCTCACCGGAACCTTGATGTCGTCCACCACGATGTTCACACCCGGGCTTGGCTCACTTACGTTGCCGGCCGGATCGGTCACGGTGGTGCTCAGGTTATGCTCGCCGTTATCCAGCGGTTCACTCGGGGTAAACGTCCAGTTACCGTTCTCGTCGATCACGGTGCTGCCGATCACGTTGCCGTTGTCGATCACCGTCACGATGCCATCC
>NZ_JBXUGP010000125.1:0-742 GCF_057180605.1 Serratia sp. HNCC26DJ206 | reverse complement strand
CGCGATCACGTTGCGGAACCCGGCACACCAGAAGGTCATGGCATCGATCAGCGCTTCGCACAGGATCACTTCCGGGGAGGCTTTCAGCGCCGGTTCATTCCACACCCCGGCCAGCGGCGACGGAAGATACAGGTGTTTGGACGATCCGCTTTTGGCCTGCTGTGTCCGCCGCCCGTACAGTTGCAACACCCGGCCACGATGAGCCACAGTAGCCGACTCTGCCCAGCCGATCACCGGCACCACCACACAGCCCCGGAAGTGATCCTGGCGCGTGGTTTCGCGCAACACACCCACCTCGGCCAACCGCCATCGCAGCCGTTTACCCTCCTTGGATTGGGTAGACGGTAATACTCCGGCTTCACCACCAACGCCATGCGCACCGGCATAGCCCAACCGGAAGTGGCTCACCAGGTCGGGATGGTTCAGCCCACGACTCACCAGCCATTCCTGCGCCTCTGGCGACTCAAGCAACTGCTGGTGATAGAAGTCGATCACCTGGTTAAGTAGCGCCTGGCCGTCATCATCCAGATCGGCGAGTTTTTGCCGCACCGCAGGCGGCGAAGCAGGAGAAGGGGCAACGGTTTCAGCCGCAGCGACAGACGACGAACCCGCCAACTCCCGCAGCCGTACCAGAGTTTGCGGGTACGTCAGCCGTTCGGTCTGTTGCAGCCAGTCCAGCACCGATCCCGCCGCCCCGCAGCCGAAGCAGTGATAGAGGTTTTTGGCAGGGGAGATCACACAA
>NZ_JBXUGP010000124.1:0-757 GCF_057180605.1 Serratia sp. HNCC26DJ206 | reverse complement strand
AAATAGGAATATATATGAAAAAGTTAGCAATCGCTGCCTCTCTGACTATGGTATTAGGCTCTGTCGGTATGGCTCAGGCGGCCTCTACCGGCACAATCACCTTTAAAGGTGAACTGACGGCGACAACCTGTAACGTGATTGTCGATGGTCAGGCAGCTGATGCCACCGTGATCCTGCCAACCATCGGAACCAACCAGTTGACTGCGGCTACCCAGATTGCAGGCCGTACCGGTTTCGCCATGGCGTTGACCCAATGTGCAGGCACCCTGAAAACGGCTTCTGCCTTCTTCGAAGCAGGGGCTTCCGTTGACCAGGCCACCGGCCATCTGAAAAACATGGGTGGGGATGCCACCAACGTCAGCCTGCAACTGCGTGATGCCTCTACCGCATCTCAGACCCCGATTCAGGCAGGCAACAGCAACCAGAGAGTCAACACCACCTACGTTGATGTTGCAACCGGTAGCGCCACCCTGCCGTATGCCGTTGAATACTATGCCGATGGCAAGACCACGGCCGGTACGGTAGTCAGCAACGTGGTTTACTCCATTCAGTACAAATAAGAGCACCGGGGAGGAGAGTGCTCTCCTCCCGTTTTACCGGTTTGCCAGGAGTCTTTTATGTCGTTCTTCTCGTGTTACAGGTTGCAGGCGCTCAGCGTGGCTGCCGTTGCGTTGTTCAGTGCCCAGAGTCTGGCCAGTGTGGTTATCTCCGGAACCCGGGTGATTTATCCGTCTGATGCCAAAGAGGTCAGTGTCAA
>NZ_JBXUGP010000123.1:0-757 GCF_057180605.1 Serratia sp. HNCC26DJ206 | reverse complement strand
CTGTGTGATCTCGCCTGACAAGAACCTGTATCACTGCTTCGGCTGCGGCGCAGCGGGATCGGTGCTGGACTGGTTGATGAAAACCGAATATCTGGACTTCCTGAGTGGGCTGCTGCGGCTAAAAGAGCTGGCGGGGCTGTCGCCGTTTACTGTCGCTGCAGTGAAGGCCGTAGCCCCTTCTCCTGCTTCGCCGCCTGTGGTGCGTCCCAAACTGGCCGATCTGGATGATGATGGCCAGGCGCTGCTTAACCAGGTGATCGACTTCTATCATCAGCAGTTGCTGGCGTCCCCGGAGGCGCAAGAATGGCTGGCCAGCCGCGGGCTGGATCACCCTGAACTGGTGAGCCACTTCCGGCTGGGGTTCGCGGGTAATCACGGTATCGGCGGCAGTGCCGGGGTGTTGCCCTCGAAAAACAGCAAAGACGGTCAGCGGCTGCGGGAACGGCTGGCGCAGGTAGGGATCTTGCGCGAGGCTACGCGTCAGGATCACTTCCGGGGCTGCGTGGTAATGCCGGTGATCGGCTGGGCGGAGTCGGCGAACGTTGCCAGCCGTGGCCGGGTGCTGCAACTGTATGGCCGTCGCACCCAACCGGATTACAAGATCATCAAGGGTAATCCCAAACACCTGTATCTACCGTCGCCGCTGGTCGGGGTGTGGAATGAACCGGCGCTGAAAGCCTCCCCGGAAGTGATCCTGTGCGAAGCGCTGATCGACGCCATGACCTTCTGGTGTGCCGGGTTCCGCAACGTGATCGCC
>NZ_JBXUGP010000122.1:0-782 GCF_057180605.1 Serratia sp. HNCC26DJ206 | reverse complement strand
ATGCGGAAGCCAACAGCCTGGTGAAGATCGCCGATCAGAACGGGTTGCTGGGCTCGGTACAGACCGATGCCACAGGCACCTGGCGCTTTACGCCGACCACGCCACTGGCGGAAGGGGAGCACCGCTTCACCGTTACGGCCACGGACAAGGCGGGTAACGTCAGCGAGCCGTCCAACACCTTTAGCCTGACGCTGGACTTCAGCGCGCCGGATGCAAGCAAAGTGGCGATCACCGGGGTGGACGATACGGTTGGTGCCATCAAAGGCAATGTGGCCATTGGCGGTACGACCGACGACAACCGTCCGACCCTCAAGGGCACCGGCGCGGAAGCCGGTAACACCGTTACCGTGTACAACGGCACGGCGGTGATTGGTACGGCGACCGTGCAAGATGACGGCACCTGGTCACTGAAACCGACCCTGCCACTGGCAGACGGCCTGTACGCCTTGACGGCGAAGGAAACCGACAGCGTGGGCAACACCACGGCGGCGTCGCCGGAGTATGGCTTCACCATCCTCACCCAGGGCCCAGCGGCCCCGGTGATTGGTTCGGTGGAAGACGATGTGGCCCCGCATACCGGTGCGCTGCAAAAAGGCGATGTCACCAATGACAGCACCCCGACCCTGAAAGGGACGGCGTTGCCGGGCGGGATCGTGACCGTGTACGACAACGGCACGGCGATCGGCAGCACCACCGCTGATAACAACGGTGCGTGGAGCTTTACGCCATCCACCCCACTGGGTGAGGGTAACCACAACCTGACGGCGTCGGTGATGGACAGT
>NZ_JBXUGP010000121.1:0-812 GCF_057180605.1 Serratia sp. HNCC26DJ206 | reverse complement strand
GGTTGGCGATCCGCTGAGCGATGTGGTCCTGACATCGCCGATGCAGGTGATTTATACCTGCCCCAGCACGCCCATTTATCCCAATGTCTGGCAGAACTTTGGTTTCAAGGCCACCACTGCTCTCTGGTCGGGTAGCAATAATATTTATACGAGCAACTATTCCGGACTCGGTTTTATGCTGGGAGCAACCGAGTCAGGTACGGTGAGCTACTGGTTACCATCGACTCTCGACGCACCGCTAGACGGCAACCCTAATCAGTTAGCTATGCGCTCGGTAAAAAATGGGAATTTCAGTTCCAACAGTGGTTCGGCCAGGATAAAACTGTATAAAACCGGCCCCCTGAGCTCAGGGGTGTTCTCCGGCAGGGTCGGATCATTCATTCTCGGCAGCAGCGCTGCCGACGGTGGTGGATGGGCCACCGATGTGCCGATCAATGTCAGCGCCATGACGATTACCGTACTGGCCTGTACTTTGAGCACGCCCAGTATCTCAGTACCGCTGGGAAACGTGCAGGCCGGGTTATTTACCGGTGTGGGCAGCACGCTAGGGACCAAGAGCTTCAACCTGGGTCTGAATTGCAATGCCGGCACCAATGTTAACGTCTCAATGTCAGGCACCCAGAATACCGATACGGCGAATACCAGCGTCTTGGCACTCAGTGGCGCAGGCAATACCGATGTCGCCAAGGGCGTGGGAGCCCAGATTCTGTATAACGGTACGCCAATGACCATTGGTCAAAATCTGCTGTTGAAAACCTCAACCGGTGGAGTTGAAACCTTCGACTTTCAGGCTCGTTATTTCCAGACACTGA
>NZ_JBXUGP010000120.1:0-812 GCF_057180605.1 Serratia sp. HNCC26DJ206 | reverse complement strand
AGTTGGCGATCCGCTGAGCGATGTGGTCCTGACATCGCCGATGCAGGTGATTTATACCTGCCCCAGCACGCCCATTTATTACAATGTCTGGCAGAACTTTGGTTTCAAGACCACCAGTACTCTCTGGTCGGGCAGCAGTAATATTTATACGAGCAGCTATTCCGGCCTCGGTTTTATGCTGGGTGGGTCGCTGGATACTGGGTCAACCTATTGGTTACCATCGAGTTCCTCCACACCTCTGGACGGCAACCCTAATCAGTTAGCTATGCGAGCGGTAATAAATGGGAATTTAAGCTCCGGCAGTGGCTCGGCCAGGATAAAACTGTATAAAACCGGCCCCCTGAGCTCAGGGGTGTTCTCCGGCAGGGTCGGATCATTCATTCTCGGCAGCAGCGCTGCCGACGGCGGTGGATGGGCCACCGAAGTGCCGATCAATGTCAGCGCCATGACGATTACCGTATTGGCCTGTACTTTGAGCACGCCCAGTATCTCAGTACCGCTGGGAAACGTGCAGGCCGGGTTATTTACCGGCGTGGGCAGCACGCTAGGGACCAAGAGCTTCAACCTGGGTCTGAATTGCAATGCCGGCACCAATGTTAACGTCTCGATGTCAGGCACCCAGAATACCGATACGGCGAATACCAGCGTATTGGCCCTCAGTGGCGCAGGCAATGCCGATGTCGCCAAGGGCGTGGGAGCCCAGATTCTGTATAACGGTACGCCAATGACCATTGGTCAAAATCTGCTGTTGAAAACCTCAACCGGTGGAGTTGAAACCTTCGACTTTCAGGCTCGCTATTTCCAGACCCTGG
>NZ_JBXUGP010000119.1:0-833 GCF_057180605.1 Serratia sp. HNCC26DJ206 | reverse complement strand
GTAAATCGCCCCAGACAAAATTAATAACGCACCAATACCAGCAGGTCCCATTAGAGTGAACACACCTAGATATGCTCCAACCCCTCCGATAGCTCCTCCAGCGATAGTAAAACCACTCGCAATAAAATAAAACTTAGCTGCGTCTTTATCTCCAGCCTTGTATGCATCACTACCACCAAGCCCCATCCTCACTCCATCTAGAACAGACGCCACCCCAGCAATGATACCGCCCGCCCGGATAAGGGGATGTACATAATCCTTGGGTAACACTTCCCAGCTGTTCTTAATACTCAACATGCGACCAAAACCTGCAATTTCGGCGGCGGCACTGAGCACCATCAGGCGGTTAATGTAATAGGTTAGCCGCGTATCCGTTTTATCATCAATGGCCTCTGCCAGATTCTGCGCGTTTTGATTCCAGTCAGACATCTGTAACGCCAGCATAATGGCAGACAGTACAATACCAACACCATTGCCGCTGACGTAACGCTGGGTTCGCTCCTGCTGGATAAACTGGATCTGCTCATCACTCACCTTAGCCACTACGCTACCCGCATCACTCAGGGATACCCTGGAAACTTTAAGCGGTGCATTCAGCAAACCATCAGGTCTGAACCTTCCCTGATCGTTGAGCATGTTTTTTACTGCGTTCAGCGATTCCGGTGTGCTGATGTTCACCGTGATCGGCTTTGCCAACTGCACCGGGTCTGTGATAGACATCACTTGTCCTGTCGCTGAGGTGCCGCCACGTTGCACCATGCCGCCAAAGGCCGCACTGTTTTCAACCACGGCGAGCTGTAGCCATGCCCCCTTACGCACCATTTCCTGAAATT
>NZ_JBXUGP010000118.1:0-904 GCF_057180605.1 Serratia sp. HNCC26DJ206 | reverse complement strand
ACCGTCATCTTGCACGGTCGCCGTACCAATCACCGCCGTGCCGTTGTACACGGTAACGGTGTTACCGGCTTCCGCGCCGGTGCCCTTGAGGGTCGGACGGCTGTCGTCGGTGGTACCACCTGCCACCACGTTGCCTTTAATGGCCCCGACCGTATCGTCTACCCCGGTGATCGCCACTTTGCTTGCATCCGGTGCGCTGAAGTCCAGCGTCAGGCTAAAGGTGTTCGATGGTGCGCTGATGTTACCCGCCGCATCCGTGGCCGTGACCGTAAAGCGGTGCTCCCCCTCCGCCAGTGGCGTGGTCGGCGTAAAGCGCCAGGTGCCTGTGGCATCGGTCTGTACCGAGCCCAGCAACCCGTTCTGATCGGCGATCTTCACCAGGCTGTTGACTTCCGCACGGCCGGTCAGCGTTGGCGTCGGATCGTCCGTCGCACTGCCGTTGGTCATCGCCTGTGGCTGTACGCTGCCCACATCGTCCGCTGCCGCGTCAATGGTCGGCGCATTCGGCACCACCGCATCCACGGTAAACGCCCACTGGCCGCTCTCACTCACATTGCCTGCCGGATCCTTGGCGGAAGCACTCAGGCTGTGTGCGCCCTGACCCAAGTCGGTTTCTGGCGTAAAGCGCCAGTTGCCGCTGCCGTCCGCCGTCACGCTGCCCAGCACCGTGCTGCCGTCGCTCACCGTCACCACGCTACCAGCCTTCGCCGTGCCATTCAGCGTCGGACGGGTGTCGTCCGTCACGCCGTTCTGCACGATGTTGCCCTGCACGCTGCCCACGTCATCCGTCAGACTGCCCAGTTGCACCTGACCCGGCACCACATCTACCGTGACCGCCAGGTGTTCCCCTTCGGCGCTGGTGTTGCCCGCGGTGTCGGTGACCGTGGTGGTAAAGTCATGTGCG
>NZ_JBXUGP010000117.1:0-906 GCF_057180605.1 Serratia sp. HNCC26DJ206 | reverse complement strand
AAACTGGAGTGAGGATTTGCCAGATTTGGCAGAGGATCAGCGTTATCCTCCGCAGCTTATCCAGGTGAATAAGATTAATGATATCTGGATGGAGATTCCACGCTATGTAAATCATGGATGGTGGGGGATATGGTTTTTTGCACTCATACTAATAATACCGTTGGTCATGGCTATTGCTTTTACTTTCACGCCAGGGGTTGTTTTTATTCCTGCATTGCTATTTATGTGCTTAATAGCGATTTTTATTTTTTCATCATTCCTTATCTTTTGTCTCAAATCGGTTTTATTTGAGCCCCGAGGCGCACCAGTACGTTTTAACCGCAAACGGCAGAAAGTGTATGTCTATGAATATCAGCGTAGTAGTTGGAACCCTTGGTCACGTTGGCATGCGGTGATTAAGGTGTTTGACTGGGCAGATATTCACGCTGAGCGGGTGCTGATGGCCGGGCATGTCGACTGGGGGCACCGTGTCTACTGCGCTGTTTGCAAACCGGGCACTTACGAAGTTGTGGATCGATTTGTGTTGACCTGGTCCGTCGGCAGCATTTTTGACGCCTATGGCTTATGGAGCCATTGCTGCAACTATATGCAGGCCAAACCCGTACCGACCGCACCGCTACTGACAGAGATTCCCTGGAGCTGGACTCCCTTTAAAACCGTCCATTGGCCGCAAGCTTTGGACAAAGAATCAACCACTGCGCCGGATTAAAAATTATCTGAATGAGCGTACAGGCCGGATAAAACAGACCCAGATTTTACACTGGGTCTGAAGCTCAGCGCAGTTATGGGGCCGACTCCCACCATGTTGGGGACAGTTTTTGGAGGTACCAGCGGCCACTCTTATCTGAAGTCGGGTTTTGGTTCTGATGAATACGGTGAATATCTGAAAACCCCGACACTTCAGAC
>NZ_JBXUGP010000116.1:0-926 GCF_057180605.1 Serratia sp. HNCC26DJ206 | reverse complement strand
TAGGCTGTGTCCCGTAATTATTTTTTGTACAATCCAACACCTATTTTAACCAGAAGAAGTCTTTTACGTGGCTCGTTACGATTTTCCCGATGACGCTTGGGCGCTGATTTCCCCCTTGTTGCCGCCTGAACGAAGCCTTTCTAAGGCCGGTCGTCCTTATCTTGAGCACAGGCAAGTGATGAATGGCATATTTTGGGTGCTGTGTTCAGGTGCTCCTTGGCGAGACCTGCCTGAACGTTATGGTCACTGGAAAACAATTTACAACCGGTTTAATCGGTGGTCCAAGGCTGGAATAATAAACTGTATTTTCAATAAATTACTTCAGATACTTGATGCGAAAATGTTGGTTGACTGGGAGGCTATCGCGTTGGATGGCAGTAACGTTCGGGCCCTGAAAGCCGCTGCGGGAGCTAAAAAAAACACCCCGATGAACTCAGCTGTCATGGGCTGGGTCGCTCTCGAGGCGGCTTTGGTACCAAAATCCATCTGGCGACAGATAGCACAGGATTACCGCTGAGTTTTTGCCTGAGTGGCGGACAAGCCCATGAGAGCAGATACGCGGAAACGTTGCTTGGCCGGGTTGGGATCATCCGACAAAGCGGGCACCTGAAATCGCGGCCTAAAGCGGTGCTGGCTGATAAGGGATACTCAAGTCAGGCATTGCGTAATCAACTGAGAACTAAAGGGATAAAAGCCGTTATCCCTTTTAAATCGAATGAAAAAGCCAGCCAGGATAAACGCCGGAAACTCGATACCCGATTGTACAAAAAACGTAACGTCGTTGAACGTTGCTTCGCCAAGCTTAAAGAACATCGCCGTATCGCTACCCGCTCGGAAAAGACAGCCAGAAATTACCTGAGCATGCTTAAATTAGGTGCCATTCGGTTGTTTTTAAAGCGATTGTCAAATTAAGGGACACAGCCTAG
>NZ_JBXUGP010000115.1:0-937 GCF_057180605.1 Serratia sp. HNCC26DJ206 | reverse complement strand
GACCAGTTGGCTGCCGCTGTCGACCGTGACCGAACCGGCCCCCAGATCCGCGTTCTGGCTGACGCTCAGCGCACTGTTGCCGGTAATGCCGAACTGGCCCGCAAAGCCAGCGTTATTGCCGGACAGGGACATATTGGCCCCGTTATTCACGGTGACGGTGGAATCCGCCACCCCGCTCAGGGTATTCGCCACATCGCCACTCAGCGCACTGAATATCAGTTGCGCGGTCGTGTCGGTCAACGCGACGCCGGCTGCGGACGTGCCTAGATTATTGGCCGCGCTGACCGTCAGCGCACCGTCCGCATTGATCGCGTGAGTGCCGCTGAAGGTATTGCTGCCGCTCAGGGTCACCGCCGCCTCGGTGTTGACTGTCCCGGCCCCGCTCAGCACGTTGGCCAGGGTATCGGCCGCGTTCAGATTCAACGTACCGCCGACCGCCACCGCGCTGGTGCCCAGGGCATTGGCGGCGCTCGCGGTGATGGATGCCCCGGACGCAATATGGGTGGTGGCTGACAGACCGCCGTTGGCCGCGCTCAGGGCCAGATCCCCGCCGTTGACGTTCAGCGTGCCGGCCCCGCTCAGGCCGCCAACACCGCTCGAGGTGCCCCCTGACGACAGGTTCAGCGTCCCGCCCGACAGGTTGATCGCCCCGCTGTTGGTCAGCAGCCCGCTGGTCAGCACGCCCGTATTGAGCGTGACCGTGCCCAGGTTGGTCAGCGCCCCCACCGTCTGGCTGAAGGTGTTGCTATTGAGGCTGGCCCCGCTGGCCACGGTCAGTTGTGAGGTGGCCCCCAGCGCATTGTTACTCCCCAGCAGCACCGTGCCGCCGGTCACCTGGGTGCTGCCGGTGTAGCTGTTCTGGCTGTTGGTGACGGTCAACGCCCCATTGGTGGCATTCAGCACAATGCCGCCCACCCCGGTCAGCTGCGCCGTCAGG
>NZ_JBXUGP010000114.1:0-937 GCF_057180605.1 Serratia sp. HNCC26DJ206 | reverse complement strand
TACCAACTGACTGCCGCTGTCGATCGTGGCTGAACCGGTGCCCAGATTCGCGTTCTGGCTGACGCTCAGCGCACTGTTGCCGGTAATGCCGAACTGGCCCGCAAAGCCAGCGTTATTGCCGGACAGGGACATATTGGCCCCGTTATTCACGGTGACCGTGGAATCAGCCACCCCGCTCAGGGTATTGGCCACATCGCCACTCAGCGCACTGAATATCAGTTGCGCGGTCACATCGGTCAACGCGACGCTGGCCGCCGAGGTCCCCAGGTTATTGGCCGCGCTGACCGTCAGAGCGCCATCCGCATTGATCGCGTGGGTGCCGCTAAAGGTGTTGCTGCCGCTCAGGGTCACCGCTGCATCGGTGTTGACTGTCCCGGCCCCGCTCAGCACATTGGCCAGGGTATCGGCCGCGTTCAGATTCAACGTACCGCCGACCGCCACCGCACTGGTCCCCAGGGCATTGGCGGCGCTCGAGGTGACCGACGCCCCCGAGGCGATATGGGTGGTGGCCGACAGGCCGCCGTTGGCCGCGCTCAGGGCCAAGTCTCCGCCGTTGACGTTCAGCGTGCCGGCCCCGCTCAGGCCGCCAACACCGCTCGAGGTGCCCCCTGACGACAGGTTCAGCGTCCCGCCCGACAGGTCGATCGCCCCGCTGTTGGTCAGCAGCCCGCTGGTCAGCACGCCCGTATTGAGCGTGACCGTGCCCAGGTTGGTCAGCGCCCCCACCGTCTGGCTGAAGGTGTTGGTATTGAAGCTGGCGCCACTGTTTACCGTCAGCAGTGAGGTGGCCCCCAGCGCATTGTTACTCCCCAGCAGCACCGTGCCGCCGGTCACCTGGGTGCTGCCGGTGTAGCTGTTCTGGCTGTTGGTGACGGTCAATGCCCCGTTGGTGGCATCCAGCACGATACCGCCCACCCCGGTCAACTGCGCCGTCAGA
>NZ_JBXUGP010000113.1:0-944 GCF_057180605.1 Serratia sp. HNCC26DJ206 | reverse complement strand
CACCACGTAAGAAATAGTTCAGTACAGTAAGCTCAGCCTCGGTCAAAAAAGGGTACACCGGTTTTGCTTTGCTATTTAACAGCCTGCTAATGTGTGGGCTACAAACATAGTTGTTCTCAATCAACTGAATAACCAGGCTCGATATTTCACTAAGGCGTTCGTTTTTAGAGATAAGCGCATGAATATCGGCGTTGTAGAGAGAGCGTAGCGCCGTCTTATCTTGAATCCGTGTTAATACCACAATTTTTATTTCAGGCAGGGTATGTCTTACCCAATGGATAAAATCAATAACCTGAAATAATGCTTTATCTGCACTAAACGGTTCTATCACAACAATCTGTATCTCTTCTTTAATCAGAACGCTTTTTAACGCAGTTAAATTATTGGCGTGATGAAGATTACAGGTCATCGGCATGCAGGAGAGCAGAGACTCAAAGCCCATTGTTGACATCGTACAGTCATCAATTAATGCGATTTGAAATGCAGTGCTGTTTTCCACACACGCTACTTTTGTCTTGTTTGCTAGCACAGGTCCTCTATAAAAGTTATTAATATTAAAAAAGGCCGCTCATTAATTACGGCCTTGGTTAATATGTATTACCGTAAACGGCTACTGAGCTTACTGGTAGACAACCGTAAACTGGGCGCTAGCGTTAGCGGTACCGGCAACGATGGTATTGCTGATAGCGATGTAGCGTGCAACAAAGTCAAGCGTGTTTTGAGTGCCAGCACCTGCAACTAATGCGTAAGGCTGTGAGCTTTCGAACAGGTTGACCACGTTCTGGCTGGCATCAGACAACTGGATTGCCACCCCTTCTGCGGTTTCAGTCCCTGCGGTCAACGCCAGCATGCTGTTATCGCCCGCAACGCTGGTACCGTCGAATTTAACGACGGCGTTGGTTGCGATTGGGCAATCTTTCAGGATCAGTTGGAATTTTGTTGGC
>NZ_JBXUGP010000112.1:0-944 GCF_057180605.1 Serratia sp. HNCC26DJ206 | reverse complement strand
TACCACGTAAGAAATAGTTCAGTACACTAAGCTCAGCCTCCGTCAAAAATGGGTGTACGGGTTTTGCTTTGCTATTTAACAGCCTGCTAATGTGTGGACTACAAACATTGTTGTTCTCAATCACCTGAGCAATCAGGTTCGATATTTCACCAAGTCGTTCATTTTTAGAGATAAGCGCATGAATATCGATATTGTAGAAAGAGCGTAGCGTCGTCTTATCCTGAATCCGTGTTAATACCACAATTTTTATTTCAGGCAGAGTACGCTTGACCCAATGGATAAAATCAATAACCTGAAATAATGCTTTATCTGCACTAAAAGGTTCTATCACAACAATCTGTATCTCTTCTTTAATCAGAGCGCTTTTTAACGCAGTTAAATCATTGGCGTGATGAAGGTTACAGGTCATCGGCATGCAGGAGAGCAAAGACTCAAAGCCTATTGTTGACATCGTACAGTCATCAATTAATGCGATTTGAAATGCAGTGCTGTTTTCCACACATGCTACTTTTGTCTTGTTTGCTAGCACAGGTCCTCTATAAAAGTTATTAATATTAAAAAAGGCCGCTCATTAATTACGACCTTGGTTAATATGTATTACCGTAAACGGCTACTGAGCTTACTGGTAGACAACCGTAAACTGGGCGCTAGCATTAGCGGTACCGGCAACGATGGTATTGCTGATAGCGATGTAGCGTGCAACAAAGTCCAGTTTGTTTTGAGTGCCAGCACCTGCAACTAATGCGTAAGGCTGTGAGCTTTCAAACAGGTTGACCACTTTCTGGCTGGCATCAGACAACTGGATTGCCACCCCTTCTGCGGTTTCAGTCCCTGCGGTCAACGCCAGCTTGCTGTTATCGCCCGCAACGCTGGTACCGTCGAATTTAACGACAGCGTTGGTTGCGATTGGGCAATCTTTCAGGATCAGTTGGAATTTTGTTGGT
>NZ_JBXUGP010000111.1:0-973 GCF_057180605.1 Serratia sp. HNCC26DJ206 | reverse complement strand
GAAAGCCGGTGTGGTATCAGCCCAATCACGTCATTCAGCGTGCCAGCGGGCAATCAACCTTATCAACCAGGGGATATCACTATGAACAGGATCGCCACCGCCATTGCCGTGGGTATGCTCGCAGGTAACGCTTACGCCTCTGCACCGCCTGCCAACACGATCTGGGAATTTACCGATGATACCAAGACCACGCTGTGGGAACGGTGCGGGCAGGACAGCAAGCAGTGTGCCGTTATCGCCAAAACCCGTCACTATGTGGCGCTGGTCAACCGCCAATCCAACAGCGGGTGCGCATTGGGGGATTTATACATCACGGAGCGTGATAGTGCTTCCTATAAACAGCTTGATACCGGCACCTGCAGCCCCAACGGGTATATCGTGGAAGGCACGTACCACAACGGGCAGTATCTCTCTGTCGACATCGGGGTAGGAGGAACGCTGGTCAAGCAGTATCCGATAGGCTACTGGTCGGCGCAGAAAGAGTTCTCCGGGCCGAACAAGCCGTCCTGGGAAAAGGCCAGGGCGACAGCCGCCAAAGAAAGGGAAGCAACAGCAGAGCTCAACAGGAAAAATTATGTCAGCAGATGGGCGCTGGACAAGGGGAATATCTATTCGCTGGGAAATCACGATAAGAGCAAAGTCCTAGAGGTAAACTGCTCCACAGTGTCATCCATACCGACCTCTGTGAGATTTACATCACACTTTGATGCCTACTTGGGCAGCAGCCTCACGTTGACGATAGACAAGGTCAGTTATGTTGTTCCTGATGATACCCACGCCAAGGTGGCGGAGTGGAGCTCGCTGTTCAAGGCGATCACCACCGCCACCCGTATTGATGTCACTGCCGATGGAAAACAGGCAGAAAGCTTCAGGGTAGATCCCGGCAGTGCCAAGGGAATGTTGAACGATGAACGTTGTCAGCCGCCTCAGGACAAATAAACGGCCATCATGGGCAGCGTGAGCTGGAGTTAAG
>NZ_JBXUGP010000110.1:0-1032 GCF_057180605.1 Serratia sp. HNCC26DJ206 | reverse complement strand
CCGAAGCTGCCGCTTGGCGCACTGACGTTACCTGCCGCGTCGGTCGCGGTGATGTTCAGGCTGTGGCTGCCGTCTTTCAGTACCGTGTCTGGCGTGAAGCTCCACTTGCCGTGGGCATCAGCCACCACGCTGCCAATCACCTGACCGTTGTCAGAGACAATGACGGTGCTGTTGGCCTCGGCGGTACCGTTCAGGGTCGGGGTGTTGTCGTTGGTGACATCGCCCTTCTGCAGTGGGCCGACGTGCGGCTCGGCGTTGTCCACCACGCTGGTGATCGCCGGTTGTGCCGGTACGGTGATGTCAACGTTGAGATCGTACGACGGGGTACTTGGGGTGGTCTTGTTACCGGCCGCGTCCACCGCCACGATGGTCAACTGGTTGTTGCCTTCCAGCAGTGGTGTGGTTGGCGTCATCGACCAGGTGCCGTCTGCCTGGACTGTCGCGCTACCAATCAGATGGTTGCCCGCGCTGTCTTTGGCATAGACACGGATGGTGTCACCGGCGGTGCCGATACCGCTGATCAGCGGCTGGCTGTCGTCGGTCAGTCCACCGGACACAATGGTGCCCTGCTCGCTGCCCACGCGGTCTTCCACGCCGGTGATCGCCAGGAACTCTGGGCCGGTCGGTGACGCGGTGTAGTCGGTGGTCAGATCGAACGACTCGGATGGTGCACTGGTGTTGCCCGCCTTGTCCGTCGCCGTGGTGGTGATGCTGTGCTTACCTTCCACCAATGACGTGGTCGGGGTAAACGTCCAGGCTCCGTTGTTGTCGGTCGTGACCGAGCCCAACAGGTTACCGTTGTCGTACACCTTGACGATACTGCCCGCTTCGGCCGTTCCGTTGAAGGTCGGGGTGGCGTCGTCGGTCACGCTGCCGCTGCTCAATGGCCCGCGCACGTCGCCCACGTCGTCAATCGCCCCGCCAATCACCGGTTGTGCTGGCGCTTCGGTGTCCACCTTCAGCTCAAACGCCGGGGAGGTCACGCTGTTACCCGCTGCATCTTCTGCGGTCACGGTCAGGCTGTGGTTGCCA
>NZ_JBXUGP010000109.1:0-1105 GCF_057180605.1 Serratia sp. HNCC26DJ206 | reverse complement strand
GTTAATGAGATGGTCCCCACCACCCTGTGAGCGGTACGCTGGCAGGGTGTTTCTTTATGGAGAAGACCATCATGCAAAACGTCACCCTTATTGGTATCGATCTCGGCAAACATTCTTTTCACATTCATTGTCAGGATAAATCAGGCAAGGCATTGCTGCGGAAAAAATTTACCCGCACCAAACTCATCGAGTTTCTGGCTATGTGTGCACCGACTACCGTTGTAATGGAAGCCTGTGCCGGTGCCCATTTTATGGCTCGTCGGCTCGCTGATTTAGGGCATGACGCGAAGCTCATTTCTCCGCAATTTGTCCGCCCCTTTGTAAAGAGTAACAAGAATGATTTTGTCGATGCCGAAGCCATCTGCGAAGCAGCATCTCGCCCATCTATGCGATTTGTACAACCTAGAACTGAGGCGCAACAGGCTATGCGTGCCCTGCATCGTGTCAGAGAGTCACTGGTCAGAGATAAAGTCAAAACGACCAATCAGATGCATGCATTTTTGCTGGAGTTTGGCATTAGTATGCCGCTCGGAACCGCAGTGATAAAACGGCTTTCAACAGTTCTGGCAGAGAACACACTCCCTCCCTATCTGGCACAGTTGCTGATGCGCTTACATGCTCATTATCTCTATCTTGTCGAACAGCTCACTGAGCTTGAGATGGCGCTGGAACAAGAACTGAGTCGTGATGAAACAGGGCAACGTCTTCAGACAATACCTGGCGTTGGGCCGATAACTGCCAGCGTTTTGTCATCGCAGTTGGGCGATGGTAAGCAATATGGCTGTAGCCGGGACTTTGCTGCCTCAACCGGCCTGGTGCCGCGACAGTACAGCACCGGCGGCAAAAATACGCTTTTAGGGATAAGTAAACGCGGAGATAAAAATCTGCGACGGTTGCTTGTCCAGTGTGCCAGGGTCTTTATCCAGAAAATAGATTATCAGTCAGGAAAGCTGGCTGACTGGGTCAGGGCACAGCTGGCAAGAAAACACTCCTGCGTGGTGTGTTGTGCGCTGGCTAACAAAATAGCCCGAATAGCTTGGGCGATAACGACCCGGCAAACCGTGTTCGAAAGGTAACGATGATGCTGTCAACTTGACAGGTCACT
>NZ_JBXUGP010000108.1:0-1108 GCF_057180605.1 Serratia sp. HNCC26DJ206 | reverse complement strand
ACCTATTACCGCGTGTATGTGCGGACTAACCAGGCCGCCTTGCATGTTAAAAACAAAACGTTCCCGATCATTCCCGGCATGATCGCCAACGTTGAGATTCGTACCGGCGAGAAAACGATCCTATCCTATATTTTAAAGCCTGTATTAAAAGCCCGTGAAGCGTTCAGGGAGAGATGATCTGATGGTACGCAAGCACAATGAGTTCCGCCGGTTAAATGTGGCGATGGCCATCGCCATCTGCCTGCCGTTTTCCCCTCTTACAGCCGCACAGTCAGGAGGTGCGCAGGATATCAACGGATTACCGCCGATGCTGACGCAGGAGGAATACATGACATTATTCCATTCTGACCCGTCATCGGCCGGTGAGGCTGGATCAAAAGAAGCCCCAGATTTTCTTCAGGAGTTGGCGGCCGTGGGGGAACCAAAGGCACCGGCTCCGCGTCAGGCCCCGGTTTCTGCCGCGCCGGAAGTGAAAACAGAAGCCGCCC
The DNA here is from genome assembly GCF_057180605.1 of Serratia sp. HNCC26DJ206. Lineage (NCBI taxonomy): Bacteria > Pseudomonadati > Pseudomonadota > Gammaproteobacteria > Enterobacterales > Yersiniaceae > Serratia > Serratia sp. HNCC26DJ206. The sequence continues at coordinate 620 of NZ_JBXUGP010000108.1, read as the reverse complement.
CCGTGTTCAGCAACAACGTGGCGGTGAATAATGTGCAACCGACGGTGACCGCCCGGCAGAATGAAGTGGTTCAGCCGGTTCAGCCAGTTCAACGCGCCAGCGTGTCAGCGCCGGCAAGCCAGCCTGCGATGCCCGCCACGGCCAACGCCCCCCGCTCTTCAGGGCTGATTACGCGTATTGAGCCGCCGGTGCCGATTAAAACCACAGAAGCGCCAGTCGTCACCAACACGGGGCGCTTGAACCCGCCCGTGCAATCAGGCAGCAGCACGCCTGCGGCACCGGGGGTTCATGACAATCAGCCTGCCTTGGTTAATCGTACAGAACTGCGCGCCAAAGCCAATATTGCCACGGAGGCCCCTGCGGCAGGCAACCGTGCGGTGCTAAAAAACAATGGCGATAACCTCCCAGCGGTTCAGCAGCAGTATCAACCGGATCCGGCGTATGACAACGTGCGCTGGAACGGCGAGGTTGATGGAGAAAGCGGCAAACGCACCTTCGAAAGTATGTCTGACGAGGCTTACAGCGGAAAAAGCACTAATCCGTCACGGGCGTTTATGCGCAAAATGGTGTCGATGGCCTTGGCGCACAGCCCGGAGATCCGCTCTTCAGAGGCCGACGTT
>NZ_JBXUGP010000107.1:0-1127 GCF_057180605.1 Serratia sp. HNCC26DJ206 | reverse complement strand
GTCTAGAACCAGCCGCACCTGGTGTATGTTTAGGATTTGATTCAATTTTAAATCCATTTTTTGCAACTGTTGCTGCGGGGATTGGCAATCTATTATCTGCTTTACCCAGGCCACCTGTAACAGCAGCCATCGCTGCACCAGCCAGTATTTCGGCTTTCTGACTATCCAGGCCATACAAGGTCTGAAGCCGTTGAGCAAATTCAGTGCTGTTGACGATCCCTGATTCATCCATCTGCTGCATCAGCAAGACCGATAAATCGTTCTTCATTGCCCACGGAATATCTTCACCCAGCGCTCTGTCGATCGCTTCATGAACCAGCATACTGTTAGCCGGGATATCACCGTATTTCTCTTTACAGGCCGCTGCATCCGAAGCACAGGTAACAATTAACTCATTACGTTGCTTCAGACTCAGCTCTTCCATTTCCTTCACGATCTGACCACAGTCACCGCGAGCTTCACACCCTTTAGCTCTCGCCGCAAAATCATCTATCTGCGGCGCACTCAGCGCGTTATTCTCCACAACAACGTGCTCCGTCGTGAAGTTAGCCAGCGAACACCATTTTTCCCTGTACCATCAGCCAGTTACAACCCCATTTCGCCTGTGCATTTTCACACGCGCAACTTTTTGCCCCGACGCGACTTTTACGCCCGTGACGCCATTTTCCCCAACCTGTTAAAGAGCAACTGCACCCACATCATAGCAGCGGCGTCAGCCGCTGCCATTACCGCTTTTCCGGGTTTTCATCGCGGCGGGAGGTGACGCACAGCGGCCTTTGGCTGTGCGTCACCGAACCGCCTGCCAGGTGCGGGGCGGCGAGCCTCCGCAAGCGCCAGCACGGCGCTCTGTTGCACACCTGCCTGAGCCAGGTTTTGGCTTTGCATGACCACACAGAACCGGGGCGGGCGCGGAAGCTGGCGAGGCGGGAACGAGTGACACGCGGCCCTTGGCGGGGCACGAGCCGCCGCAGCCAGACGCAGCCGGGCGGGCATTAAGCCTTTAAGCGGAGGCCGCCAGGCCGACAACACTTTTGTCGTTGACCTTGAAGTTGACGAAGAACGCGGATATCAGGAAGCGGCGGGAACGCAGTGACCGGCGCGGCGCACTGCACCGGGTGAGCACCGAA
>NZ_JBXUGP010000106.1:0-1152 GCF_057180605.1 Serratia sp. HNCC26DJ206 | reverse complement strand
AAAACGACGGCAGTGAACGCGTTGGTTCGCCACCGTCGCTGCGGTTGTCAGGGGGATAATATCTGTCTGAAATTATTTTCATTCGTACCTGCGTCCTGCATTCAACCACGTCAATCCGCCTCCTCAGGCTCCCTCTGGGCAGGTAGTTGAGACGGCCTGAGCTTTACCCATCTTCGTCTGTTTCTCACACATCATAATCACCAATATTGATCGTTACAAACGATCGATGTTAGATTATCGATCGTTATATTCTATTAATTGATTTATTGGCCACACCAGGGAAAAGAAGAATTGTCATTAATTCATAACGGGTTACAGAGGTTATGACGATAAGGACAAGGCGTTGAACACGTGAGTGCTCAGATGCCTTGCGGAGTGAGGGTTGAGTCTTCCAGAGAGGGAACCATGCCATTTATCGCGGCGATATTTTTAGTACTGATCATCATCGTGTTACACAAATCCAAAGTCGGCAGCGTGATTATCATCACCCTCATCAGAATAGTGGCACCGGTGCTGGGGTTTGGCGCAGTGGCCGGATTTACCAGCGTGGTCGTTACCCCCTTTGTGGGGATCCCCCTGGGGCTGCTCGCGGGTTACTGGATCATTGTCATGATGTCTAAATCAAGGAGATGAAGGCCCCCCACAACCTGTTTCATGCTAAAGAGGAAAGAGAATGATAAGAAAAGCGTTAGTGAATACGGCTCTGCTGGCGGGCTTGTCTGCCCTATCGCTGCCGTCATGGGCGGTGATTGAACTGTGGCATTCCGATACGGTCTGGGCCAATCAGGGGATGTGCGCGGCGACCTTCACCCTGGATGGGGGCGGAAGCGATGGCAGTGGGCGGGGCATTGGTCGTCTGGAGATTGCTGTCGATGTGCTGGATAAATCCGGGAAACGGCTGGATAGCGACACCCTTGACGTCGACCCGTTCAGTGACTCGGAAGCCACACGCTACCAGACCGCGCAGCTTATTGGAGAAGACTACTGTAAAGATAACCTGATTATCAACATCACCCGCGTGACCGAGACCGTAAACGGTAAACAGCGAGTGATCCCCCTCAGCGAACTAGGCTCTCGCGACTTCAAGCCCTTTACCGTCAATATAGCGGGAAAAGAATAGGCAAAAACCTCGCCGTCGCTGCACCGGCAGCA
>NZ_JBXUGP010000105.1:0-1158 GCF_057180605.1 Serratia sp. HNCC26DJ206 | reverse complement strand
CTAAATAGCTGCGCGGAATAGTAGATCACATTAAGGGAACTCAGCCCGGATTGTGCGATCTGATCAATCGCCAAACATCACAAATCACCAACCGGACTGAGTTATGCCGATCATAGCACCCATCCCCCGAAATGAACGACGTCAGATGCAGAAAATTATCCATAAAACGCCAGATAAAAATCATGCCCGTCGGCTTATCGCGATGCTGATGTTGCATCGGGGGGAGCGCGTCAGTGATGTCGCCAGAACCCTATGCTGTGCCCGTTCATCCGTAGGTCGCTGGATTAACTGGTTTACGCTATCGGGCCTTGAAGGTCTGCAATCTTTGCCTGCCGGGCGTTCCCGCCGCTGGCCCTTTGAGCATATCTGCACGTTGTTACGTGAACTGATAAAGCATTCTCCCGGTGATTTTGGGTATCAGCGTTCGCGCTGGAGTACAGAGCTTATGGCATTAAAAATCAAAGAAATAACCGGATGTCAGCTCCATGCAGGAACCCTTCGTCGCTGGTTACCATCAGCCGGGATAGTATGGCGCAGGGCAGCACCGACCCTGCATATCCGTGACCCGCATAAAGATGAAAAAATGGTGGCAATCCGCAAAGCGCTGAACGAATGCAGCGTGGAGCACCCGGTATTTTATGAAGATGAAGTGGATATCCACCTCAATCCGAAAATCGGTGCAGATTGGCAACTACGCGGGCAACAAAAGCGCGTGATGACACCGGGGCAGAATGAAAAACACTATCTGGCTGGGGCGCTGCACAGTAGCACAGGAAAAGTCAGCTACGTTGGTGGTAACAGTAAACGCTCATCTTTATTTATCAGTTTGTTAAAGCATCTTAAAGCGACATACAGACGGGCGAAAAGCATCACGCTCATCGTGGACAACTATATCATCCACAAAAGCCGTGAAACCCTCGGCTGGCTGAAAGTGAACCCAAAGTTCAAGGTGATCTATCAGCCGGTTTACTCACCGTGGGTGAACCACGTTGAGCGGTTATGGCAGGCGTTACATGACACGATAACCCGTAATCATCAGTGCCGCACAATGTGGCAGTTGCTGAGAAAAGTTCACCACTTTATGGAAACCGCCAGTCCATTCCCCGGAAGCAGGCATGGGCTGGCAAAAGTGTAGCGGTATTAGGCGCGGCTATTTAG
>NZ_JBXUGP010000104.1:0-1160 GCF_057180605.1 Serratia sp. HNCC26DJ206 | reverse complement strand
TTTAGCTGACTTGTCAGGTAAAGCGTCGCCTGTTTGAACCCTATCTGATACGGCTCGACCCCTTTCAGGCTGTAGGCCATCTGCGCCATCATGAACCGCAACAGGTTATAGGCCAGGACCACGCCCCACAGCTCCTGCCGCACCAGCTCCGGTTTCTTACTCCTTACCGTCAGTTCATTTTTCAGCAGATGTTGTTTCATTTCCCTGAAGCCGTGTTCTATTTCCCACCTGTGCCCATACAGCTCCGCAATATCCGCTTTGGGATATCTCAGTGGATCGGTCATTGATGTCAGCACCTGAACCGTTTTACCGTTCACCTCTTTACTGACCCGCCTTGCCCGCATGACCTCTGGCGCATCGGCCCACTTCCGTTTGGCCTGCGGGGATAAGTTCAGTTCGATCAGGTCGTCATTTTTCCCGAGCTTTCTCACAACCTGGTACCGCAGGCCTTTCTTCAACGGGATCATCCAGTGTCTCTCTGTCCCCGCTGTATTCCAACGATGCAATAATCCAAGGGCATAAAAACCCTTATCCATAAGGGTTAGCGAATGATCGGGGGTCTGCTCAATCAGTTGGGTAGCCAGGTCGATTTCACTCGTTTCTGACACGCTGGCGAAGGCCACTCCGCTCAGCAGGTGGCTGGTGACTTCCATCTGGCAGACCATGCGCAACTGAGGATAATCAGAACTGCCGTGGCCATTTGCGGTGCGGCCAAAAGCAGCACTGTTTTCCGGCGTATCTGGCGTCCGCCACAGCGTCCCGTCAATAGCAAGCAACGACAGGCCGTTCCAGTGAGACAGCGGAGTTTTATCAAACCAGAGCTGGGTCGTTTTGTTGAACATCAGCCTGACGGCGTCTCCCCCGAGTCGCTGGCGAGCCTGAACCACAGCGCTTGGCACGACAAAAGGGCGTTTCCCCGGCAGGAGAATATCGAGGTGAGAGACAAGCTGATTCATTGACAGTGAGCGGTAAAGTGTCATTCCGACGACAGCCCAGACCATCATTTCCATAGAGAGACGGCGCTTACGTAGAGTTACAACGCCGGTATCCATCAGACATTCATCGATTAAGTCTGGAGAAAGCAGGTCAGAAAGAGAGGCAAACTCTTCAGGTGTAAATCGCTGAATGGTGTCGAGAGCCTGGCTGAGTAACATAAAAAA
>NZ_JBXUGP010000103.1:0-1169 GCF_057180605.1 Serratia sp. HNCC26DJ206 | reverse complement strand
CGCTTTTTTTAGCCGCAGCCTCACCGAACGGATTTCGCTTAACGCCAATGCCAGCCAGCAAACGTCTGGCTACCGTGAACTGAGTGACGCCTTGCAGGCTGAAGCGCAGGATAACGCGGCAAGAAACCGCAATCAGTTTGGTGGCGGTTTGAGTTGGGCGCAGGAGTTGATCGGTAGCCTGTCACTCTCCTGGGCGCGAACCAGCACCTTTGATGGCGACCATACCGATTACGTACGTGGCGGATGGAGCAAACAGATCGCTAGCGTCTTTGTGGGTGCCAGCCTGGAGCACAGTACCGGTAGCCGTACAACCGAGGCTGAAAACCGTGCCTACCTGACGGTCAATGTGCCCTTTGGCAGCCGCAGCATCAGCAGCTATGTCAACAGCAGCAGTAGCAGCAGCCGAGCCGGGGTGCGCTACAACGATCGTTCCAGCCAGGACCGTGGCTGGAGCCTGATGAGCGAGCGCGACTTCAGCAACCAGAGTACCTTAAACGGTGCCAACTTCGACATGGTCACGCCGATCAGCCAGCTTAGCGGTGGCCTTACCCACCGTTCTGACAACACCACCACCTGGTCAGCCCGCGCCACGGGCGGAATAGTTGCGCATCACGGTGGCGTTACGCTATCGCCGTATAACATTGGCGACACCTTCGGCATTGCCAAAATCGGTGAAGAAGCGGGCGTGCGCCTGGAAACACCGGCAGGCCCGACCTGGACCGACCGCCGTGGCTACGCGGTAATACCCACACTGAACGGCTTCAAGCGTTCCGCCGTTCAGGTAGACACTCGCAGCCTGGGTAAGAATGTCGATATCAACAACGCCTGGCAGGAGACCGAAGCGGCTCGTGGTTCAGTAAACTACTTCAATTTTGACGTGGTGCGTACCCGCCGGGTATTGGTTGAAGTGAAAGATGCGCAAGGTCAACCGTTACCTCACGGTGCCAGCGTATTCGATAGCGCAGGCAATTTTGTCACCGTGGTAGGTGAAAAAGGCAGCCTGTTTATTCCTGATGCGGCCAACGGTATGAAGCTTGACGTACAGAGCTCAGGCAAGACTATTTGCAGCCTGCAACTCACGCTGCCAGAAAAGAGCGAGCAGAATGAATTGTATGAAACCGCAACCGCACAATGCCGCTAATCACAGGAGCTCTCTGATGAAAATAGGC
>NZ_JBXUGP010000102.1:0-1196 GCF_057180605.1 Serratia sp. HNCC26DJ206 | reverse complement strand
GGTAATCCCCCCATTTTTAACGGAGGTAATAAGTAGGATCAGGACATGCGTTGTCTATGCTGCATCGGTGTGTAGCCATCCAACGCCATATTGGGTCGTTCGTGATTATAAAACCATTGCCACTGCGTGGCATAGTTCTGCAATTCATCCAGCGATGAAAACAGGTGTTGTCCCAACCAATCATAGCGTACCGTTCGGTTGTAACGTTCGATATAGGCATTTTGCTGCGGATTACCAGGTTGGATGAAGTTAATCTGGATCCCTTGCTTACACGCCCATGATAGTAATGTCTTACTGGTATATTCTGGCCCATTATCACACCGTATTGCTGCTGGCTTGCCTTTCCACTCAATGAGATGTTCCAACGTTCTCACGACCCGATTTGCGGGCAGGGAAAAATCCACCTCAATGGCCAGTGCCTCACGATTAAAGTCGTCGATAATATTCAGTAAACGCACTGAACGACCATCTGATAACTGATCGTGCATAAAGTCCATTGACCAGCATTCATTGCTGTTTGCAGGCACGGTCAGTGGTTCGGGCTTATCCCGTTTCAGGCGTTTTTTGGGCTTGATCCGCATGTTCAATGACAGCTCGCAGTAAATTCGATACACACGTTTGTGGTTGAAACGAAAGCCTTTTACATTACGCAGGTATAAAAAACACAGGCCAAACCCCCAGTTACGTTGGCTATCCGTAATACGGAGCAGCCAGTCAGCAATGGCGTCATTTTCTTCACTCAGTTTAGCCTGATAGCGGTAGCAACTTTCGCTGACAGCAAATAGCTGGCAAGCAAAGCGAATGCTGATGTTTCGGCTCCTGACAGCGTTCTGAGCCATCTGCTTTCGACACGATGGCTTCACCACTTTTTTGCCATGGCTTCCTGAATAATTTCGGCTTTAAGTCGCTCTTCGGCATACATCTTTTTGAGACGGCGGTTTTCGTCTTCCAGTTCTTTCAGACGGGCCATCATGGAGGCATCCATGCCGCCAAAGCGTGAACGCCATTTATAGAAACTGGCATTGCTCATGCCATGTTCGCGACACAATTCAGCCACTGGCGTTCCTGCCTCGGCTTGCTTAAGGATGGCCATGATTTGGCTATCGGTAAAACGCGATTTTTTCATAGAAATCTCCTCAGTTCAGATTACGAGAAAATTCTACTTATGAACACACCGCTTTTTCGGGGGGATTACC
>NZ_JBXUGP010000101.1:0-1230 GCF_057180605.1 Serratia sp. HNCC26DJ206 | reverse complement strand
ATCCCCCACCCAATGGGCCAACCTGCAGGAAAAATGCCGGGCTGTGGCCAGCAGTCTGTCTCCCGTCCATCCGGTTATCCCAGTCTCGGTACAGGAAGGGTACAACCTGACGGCATTGGCCGAGGCACTGATACAGCACCTGCCCAGGCAAGCCAGCAGTGCCGTCGCCCGCCAGTTAACGCACCGTTATAAAACCGGCACTGTGGTTGACCACGCCCGCCAGGATTTTGGTGACAGTGTGGGGGAGGTGTTCGACCGTCTGGCTGATGCCGCTGGCGTGCCTACGGGGGTGTGTACTCTGATTGCCCACGTCAGAAATACCGTGATGTCCATCGCCCGTGCCGTCTGGGGGCTCCTCTTTTGACAGCCTCTGCCCCCAAGGTGTTCTCAGGAGCACCGCAGTAGAAGTGCAACACAACTCATTGTTATTTAATCATAAAAATCTCAAAGGAAGTCATTACCATGCCAAAAATCAGTTTTCCCCTGCTACTGTCTCTCCTGCTGACAGGGTGCGGTGACAATCTGGTCAACAAGCTGGAGAGCGCCAAGGTCCCTCGAAACGCCCAATATACCTACGGTCAGGTGTTGAATCACCGTGAGATGTGTCAGGAAACCACCTGGGAAAAAATCCAGAATGAAGATGATGAAGACGTCATCAGGGTCATCTACCACTGCGTGCTGAAGCTGGGTAAAGAGAAATATGCCTACTCGGAGCAAGAAGCCAAAAATCGCTATACCGCCATGTATGACGAAAAGATGGCCAGTTACCAGGCCGAAAGACAGGGAAAGCTTGAAGAGTATCAGCAAACGGTGCTGGCGGATAAAACTCGCCTGAAAAACCTGCAGGATTTCATGGGCGAAGGGAGGCTGGACTGGCACTTTCTGGCCGACAACGTGAGCCGTAATCCTGATGTTGAAGCCCTGATTTTCCGCGCCGTAGACAAGGTACTGATACTCGGCATCATCAGCGGCCGATTCATTGATGATTTCCCGTGGCGGCTTGACAGTGAGCCCGAGATGACCTGGGTGTTTTCACGGGCGGATACGCTGGGGCCGCTGGAATATCTTCACCAATCGGCGTTGTTTGTCAGCACGGCGGAGAACGCCAGCGACCTGGCCAACCCGGTGATAAAAAGGCTGATGGAACAAAAAGCCCGCTACATTGACGTGTGTGCCCGCCGTCAGGCCGAGTACCGTGAAAACAACCGGCAAGCCCAGGTTATTGACAGC
>NZ_JBXUGP010000100.1:0-1245 GCF_057180605.1 Serratia sp. HNCC26DJ206 | reverse complement strand
TGATCTTACCCACGAACAATGGACACATGGCTAAGCGAGGTTCTGCTTTTCAAATTTTTCCGGGCTAAGACCACCACAGGCACTGTGGCGACGCCAACGATTGTAATCGCACTCGATATAATTAAACACCGTCGTTCGCATTATTTCCCGGCTGGCAAAGTGCTCGCCGTGGATACACTCCACTTTTAGTGAGTGGAAGAAGCTTTCCACACAGGCATTGTCGTAACAACAGCCTTTTGCGCTCATACTGCCACGCAGATTATGGCGTTTCAGTAAGGCCTGGTAATCCGCTGAACAGTACTGCCCGCCTCTGTCTGTATGAACAATGACATTTTCCGGGCGTTTACGCCGCCATAACGCCATTTGCAACGCATCGCACGCCAGTTGTGCCGTCATCCGCGAGGACATCGACCAGCCGATGACGGCTCGTGACCACAGGTCAATCACCACCGCTAGGTAAAGCCAGCCTTCATCTGTACGCAAGTAAGTAATGTCGCCCGCCCATTTCTGATTTGGCCCACAGGCGGTAAAGTCTTGTTTCAACAGGTTTTCTGACACCGGCAAACCATGTTCACGGTAACTGACCGGCCTGAACCGGCGCGAGGCCTTTGCGCGCAGCCCCTGACGGCGCAGGCTGGCTGCGATGGTTTTGACGTTGTACGCCACAAGCTCATCAGCAAGACGCGGCGCACCATACCGCTGTTTTGCGTTACCGAATGCCTTTCGAACGGCCTCATCACAGACAAGACGGAACTGCTGACGCGGGGTTATCTGATGTCGACGCAGACGCCAGGCATACCAGCCGCTGCGGGCGACACGGAGCACCCGACACAGGGCTTTGATGCTGAACTCAGCCTGATGTTTTTCGATAAAGACATACTTCATTTCAGGCGTTTCGCGAAGTATGTCGCGGCCTTTTGGAGAATGGCCAACTCTTCAGCCTGTTCTGCCAGTTGGCGCTTGAGCCGGGCATTCTCGGTCGCAAGTTCCTGCTCACGTTCGGAAGCTGACAGGCTCTGCTGTTGCTTGCTCCGCCAGGTATAAAGTTGCGATTCGTAGAGACCGAGTTCACGCGCGGCTGCGGCCACGCCAATACGTTGAGCGAGCTTAAGCGCTTCGTCCCGAAAGGCGGGCGAGTGTTGTTTACGGGGTTTGCTTTTCGTTGCTGATGGTTTAGTCATGAGTCACCTCTGGGTTACGAGTTTACTCACTTAGCGCCGTGTCCACTATTGCTGGGTAAGATCA
>NZ_JBXUGP010000099.1:0-1276 GCF_057180605.1 Serratia sp. HNCC26DJ206 | reverse complement strand
CTAAAAAAGACAGGCATAGAGTTTTGTGATCTACTGATTGTTCCAGCAATTCAATGAGATCACCTCTATGCCTGCTCGCCAAGTATGTCAGAAGTTCTTCCGTGAAGCTTTAGCCCCGTTCCACAAATATCGACAAAATGCTTTGCTGGATGCAACCGTTGCATTAATCAACGGGGCTTCACTGACGCTGACCAGCATCGGGCGATTTTTACCTGGTCAGGCTCAGGTTAAAAATAAAATTAAACGTGTTGACCGTCTGCTGGGTAACGAATCGCTTCACCATGATATTCCTCTGATTTTTAGAAATATTATCTCGATGCTGACAAGTCAGTTATCTCTGTGCGTTATCGCCGTTGACTGGAGCGGTTACCCGTCACAGGAATATCATGTCCTTCGTGCCAGCTTGATTTGTGACGGGCGTTCTATCCCGCTACTAAGCGAAGTCGTTCCATCAAAAATAAAGCATAACGCTATGATACAAAAAGCATTCCTCGATAAACTCTCTGAGGCGATTAACCCGAAAACCCGAGTCATTATTGTCACCGACGCAGGGTTCCAGAATGCCTGGTTCCGGCATATTAAATCACTTGGTTGGGATTTTATTGGTCGTATCAGGGGCAATATTCAGTTACGCCTCAACAGTAAAGGTGAGTACTGGTTCAGACGGCAGATGTTGGTAGCCAAAAGCAAACCGGAGTCCCTGGGGGCCGGAACCCTTGCCCGGGCTGATTACGCCAGATGTGACGGATACTTTTACCTCCATAAAAAAGCGCCTGAAGGCAGAAAATATAAGCGTTCTCGCTGTGGTATCGACAGACCTTCACAAATTAAAGACGCCCGCTCAGCAGCAAAAGAACCGTGGCTTATCTTCAGCAGTACGAATGATTTTAAGCCTCGTGAAGTCATGAAGTTATACAGTCGTCGGATGCAGATAGAACAGAACTTCCGCGATGAGAAGAGCGAACGTTTTGGGTTTGGCCTGCGAGCCAGCTATAGCCGTTCATGCGGAAGGATGCTGGTACTCAGCCTGCTGGCGACATTGAGCACAATAGTACTGTGGCTTGTGGGTTATCACGCTGAAAATAAGGGATTACATCTGAGATATCAGGCCAACAGCATTAAATCGCGACGGGTGATCTCGTATCTGACATTAGCGGAGAATGTCCTTCGACATTCTCCGCTAATTTTACGCCAAACGGTGCTGAGCACCATCCTTAACCACCTCGCCAAAACCTACCGAAATATGGTGTTGGTTTATTAGCACTGATTTATGGGG
>NZ_JBXUGP010000098.1:0-1349 GCF_057180605.1 Serratia sp. HNCC26DJ206 | reverse complement strand
CTGTTGGAGCCGCTGAAACTGTAGTTGGTCAACAGTGCAGGGATCCCCTGTTGCCACTTTTCTGGCGCCACATAGCCGCGGGCCTCGCTCTTCAGCGCGGCCTGCGGAATGCTCAGGTTCAACCGTTGGCTGCTAAACTGGAATTCGGTATAGGCGTTAGGGATCGCGGCCGATAAATCGACGCACTTACTGTCTGGTTTCAACGCGCTGAACGCGACAATGTTGACCCCGAGAGCGGCCAGATCGCGGGTGCTCAGGCAAGGTTGCAGGCTGACCTTGCCCGCCTCATCACGATGCTGGATAAACTCCACTTCACGGGAGTTGATCACCTGACCATTCAACAAGACGTCTACACGATAAGTCCCAGGCGCCTGGGTATCGCCTTCTTCAAATACCGACAGGTCGGCCCCTGCTTCTGCCGGGTTATCGATCTGTAACAGTTCCGGGTTAAAATATTCACGTGCCTGGACCACGCGCAGATCGGCCACCATCAAGCCAATCAAGAAAGCCAACGGCAATAGCTTGAAGTTCTGCATCTTGTTTTTAGTGCGGTAATTGCTTGGCGTATAGCGCATTCTCAGATTCCTGTTCACGGGTGAAACTCTGATGTTTTCTGGTTTACCTGTGTTACAGAGAGGACTGGAAGGCGTCGCTGATGCCACCATAATCATTGATGATCTTCCAACTGACCGTATTACCGGCTACGCCTGCGGGCAGCGCAAAGCTTGCCGTGGCATGCGGAGCGACCATGGTCACTTCTGGCAGTTCTTTACCGCCAACGGAGATGGAGAAGAAGCTCAGGTAATAAGGTGAACTGTTGGTTGCCTGTAAGGTATTACCGCTACGCTGCCATTTGAGGGTTTGCGCCGCGTCATTCAACGTGCCTTTTACGCCAGCCGGGCGATAAATCAGCTTGATGCGGGTCTTGACCGCGATCTGCAGGGTGTTATCCACTTTCTCTGTGGAAGGAATAGACTTTATATTCAGCCAGAACAGGGATTCTTTATCTTCCGGCAGGTTGCCCCCGGCACGGACAATGCGTAGCACGTTATCTTGTTCAGCATTCAGCCTGAACAGCGGAGGGGTAATAATAAAAGGTGCTTTCGCTTGCCCACCTTCCTGTGTATCAACCCAGGATTGGATGAGATAGGCCGTTTTATCTGGGTTCTTCACGCTGAGAGCGGTCTCTTTTTTACCGCCGTCATAGATCACTCGGGTACCACCAACGATGACGCCTGCGGATGCGCTCAGTGAGCTCAGCAGTAACCCGCCGAGCAATGCTTTATGCCATAATTTCATAATAGAATTTCCTATATCCTGCGGACAACAAAGTAAAAAACCAACAGCAG
>NZ_JBXUGP010000096.1:0-1505 GCF_057180605.1 Serratia sp. HNCC26DJ206 | reverse complement strand
CCTGTCTTTCATACACAAATCCCTCGATTTTCATCGAGGGATTTTTTTTGAATCTTTGTCTGCATTGCCGATCTTAATATCAAATAAACAATTGAGATAAAGTATGGTGTTTTTAACGGATGCAGAACTATGGGCAAAAGACACTTTTTCACGCGCGGAACTGGGGGATAGTCGGAGAACTAAGCGACTGATTAGTATCACCTCTTCCCTGGCTAATCACATAGGGCAATCACTTGTGCAATCACTGAAAACACCAGCGGATATTGAAGCGGCTTATCGTTTCACCCGTAACCCGTCTATTGAGGCTAAAGCGATTTCTGCTGCCGGTTTTGCGGCGACGGCAGAGCAAGCTAAATCTTATGATTGTTTGCTTGCATTAGAAGATACAACCTCACTGGACTTTACTCACCGGACAGTCAGAGATGAAATGGGTTACACCACCTCAAGAAAAAGTGCCAAAGGCATGCATGCCCATTCCGTGTTGCTTTTTGCCCCCAGAGAAGAACATGTCGTTGGTCTAATTGAACAAGAGCGTTGGACGAGGGACATCAATCTTTATGGAAAAAAAGCTCAACGAGCTTGCCGGGCTTATGCAGATAAGGAAAGTTATAAGTGGGAAAGTGCCTCCCAAGCGATGGAACAACGATTAGGCTCTGCTGAGATGGAAAAGGTTATCTCAGTCTGTGATCGTGAAGCCGATATTATCGAGTACCTGACGTATAAAACAAGTAACCATCAGCGCTTTATCGTTCGTTCTATGCAAAGCCGTTGTATAGAAGAAAGTTCGGACAAGCTTTATCAATTTAGCAGCGGCTTACAGTCAGCAGAGCAAAGGAAGGTTCAAGTAAAACAAAGAGGGGGGCGTAAAGCACGTGAGGCTATTTGCGATGTGCGCTATGCGAAGGTGACCGTCAAAATACCCGCCAATAAACAGGGTCAATCGGTACCGCTGTATTATGTTGGTTGCCAGGAAAGTGGGGATGACAGAGGGCTGAACTGGCATATTTTAACGTCAGAACCGTTAAACAGTCCGGGGGATGCACAACGTGTTCTGGATTATTATGAAAAGCGCTGGCTGATTGAGGAGTTTCATAAGGCCTGGAAAAGTGGAGGGACACAGGTAGAAGCCTTGCGAATGCAAAGTAAGGACAATTTGGAGAAGATGGTCGTTATCTTGGCGTTTATTGCCGTACGGGTTCACCAATTACGCTATCTGGGCCTCAACAGAGCAGAAGCGGAAAAGCAAAGTTGTGAGACGCTCCTCAGTCCGTTGGCGTGGAAGTTACTGTGGTCAAAACAAGAGAAGAAACCCCTGCCAAGAAGTGTACCAAGTGTTTACTGGGCTTACATAAATCTGGGAAAGCTAGCGGGCTGGTATGACTCGAAACGCAATGGTCGTGTTGGGTGGGAAAGATTATGGGAAGGATGGTTCATGTTGCAAACCATCCTTGAAGGTTACCTGTTAGCCAAGTCTTTTGACCTGTGAAAAGTGATCAAGAGACAGG
>NZ_JBXUGP010000095.1:0-1531 GCF_057180605.1 Serratia sp. HNCC26DJ206 | reverse complement strand
GTTGATGTATTTGTTGATGGATTACAGCTTGATGTACTTGGCTTCGAAAGCGTTAATCCCAAACAAACCGGGCGGCCAGGATACCACCCTGCAACCATGCTAAAGCTGTACATTTATGGATACCTGAACCGCATTCAGTCCTCCCGCAGGTTAGAAAAAGAAACCCATCGGAACGTGGAGCTGATGTGGTTACTTGAACGATTAACACCTGATTTTAAAACCATTGCCGACTTCAGAAAAAACAATGGTAAAGGTATCAAAAACACCTGCCGAGCTTTTATTGACTTGTGTCGTCAGATGCAAATGTTCACGAATGTGATTGTTGCCATCGACGGCAGCAAGTTCAAGGCGGTAAACAGCAAATCGAACAACTTCACACCCCAGAAAGCAAAGGGTCACATCGAAAGGGTTGAGCAAAGTATCGCTCTATACCTGAATAAGCTCGATGAAGCTGACAAGACTGCTGAGCCTGAAATAATCACAGATTTAACAGCGACGAAACTGGCATGGTTGCAACAGCGCTTAGAAGAGTTAAAGCAAATGCAGCAGGCCGTGGAACAGCATCCTGATAAACAATTGTCACTGACAGATCCTGATTCCCGGTTGATGAAGATAAACAATGTTAACCGTCAGGTGAGCTATAACGTTCAGACTGCCGTTGATGCCAAAAATCACCTGATTGTTGCGCATGAAGTGACGAATACACCAGACCGTGGGCAGTTAACTGCTGTGACGAAATTAGCGCAAGATGCTGTTGGCAAAATGGATATTACAGTTCTAGCTGATAAAGGCTATTACAGCCGGAGTGATATTAAAGCCGCTCAGGATTTAGGTGCCGTAGCCTTAGTACCAAAAGGTGATACCTCTGGCGCAGACCGCAAAGGTCTTTTCAATCGATCATTGTTCAAATATGACCAAGAAAAAGACATTTATATTTGTCCTACGGGTAGCGAGCTTCAGAACAGGTTTACGGTAGTCGAAGATGGGTTAGAGCTGCAAATGTACTTTAACCATATTGCATGTCGCGATTGCAGCCAGCGGTCAAGGTGCACCACATCAAAACGCGATCCGAGACGTATAAGACGCTGGGTTCATGAAGCCGAAATGGAAGATATGCAGACCAGGCTTGATGCATCGCCACAAACAGCTGTCGTGCGAAAGCAAACGGTAGAGCATCCGTTCGGAACAATTAAAATGTGGATGGGGGCAACTCACTTCCTGATGCGACGATTTAAAAACGTCAGCACAGAAATCAGTCTGCATGTGCTGGCTTATAACCTGAAAAGGATGATGTCGATCTTGGGTAATGAAGGATTGGCCATTAAGCTGCGAGAGCAATACAACTAGCGGGTATAACCGCTTTAACCCCTGATAACCACTCAATAGCCCTCGATACCAGGCTTCAAAAGCCTCGAACTGCCTCTATATCTAAATTACTCCGAATGCAGTCAATATCTGGAATATCTTGCGTTCCTGAACGGGGATAGTACTCAGATAATGCAAAAAACGAGTTTTCACACAGCCTGGGCAC
>NZ_JBXUGP010000094.1:0-1555 GCF_057180605.1 Serratia sp. HNCC26DJ206 | reverse complement strand
AGTAGGTAGTATTTACAACAGAGAGATGTAAAACAGGGAGTAGATTATGGTCATCAAGTCACGAACAACCACGGTAAAAACGACGATGGCCGCCCCTGTTACCAATGAAGAACAGATATTTATGGCCGCGCTGGGCAAGCGCATGACAGAACTCCGCAAGGCTTCTGGCATGACTCAGGCACAGATGGCGCAGGCATTGAACGTTTCTCAACAGGCCGTACAGTCCTGGGAAGCTGGTCGGCGACGGATACAGATATCCGTACTGCCTGCTGTAGCGAAGTTGCTTGCGGTTTCTCTGGAAGGTTTATTGGGTGAAGAGACAGAACGCACTCCGCGCAAGCGCGGCCCGGCATCCCGACTGGAACAGCAGATTGAGGTGATCAGCCAACTGCCGAAGGCCCGGCAGAAGATGGTGGCCGAGATGCTGGATGCGGTGATTGCACAGGCGCAGCAGCAGGAGACAGGCAGCTAACAGACAGGGTTTTTAACGCAGGTTGACGGTGGTGGAACACCGGCAACCCGCTCACCACAAGCAACTATACGAGGTAGTTACCATGGCTAGAACAGATTCTACGTCACAACCCGCCACACCCCAAGCACGTAAAAGCGTGGTCGGTTATCGCACCAACGGCGGCAGGCCGAACCCGCTACCTCAGCTCACCCTCAAGGGTCGTTGGCTGGGATCACTGGGATTTACCACCGGGCAGAGGATCGAAGTGATCACTGAGCCAGGGCAGTTGATCATCCGACTCGCAGCAGAAGCATAACTATCTGACTTATAAATTAAAATCCCGGCACCAAGGCCGGGATTTTACTTCTATATAGCTTCTTGATTAGGAAGTTTGTCGAGCACGCTGTTGACAGTTCCTTTCTTTAAAATAGTTTTTTTAGCAGTTCTGCCATAATCTGAACTATATACCAAACACTCTTCATCGTTATCTTTAGGATAATAAAATAGATAAAAGCCGACGTCTGATATCTCAAGAGGGCTTAAAAATACACCTAATGCTTCAGAAGTAGGTAGTTCCAGATCATCAGGATCACCATTAAGAAGTATTCCATGTGAATGAGCCAACTGTGTTATCAGCTCAGAAGCACTTCCTGATAAAGCTAATCCGGTACTCTTACAGCTATTTATTTCTTGCTGACTATCTTTTAAATAATTCATAGCCATATGTAACGTATAGTTTGATCCTTTCGATGGATATATTTCATCCTCGATAAAAAAACCAAAAAGTCCGTACTTCCAGTAATTATCTTCTGTTTTTTCCAAAAGCTCATAAAAAACAGCAAATTCAAAAGGTTGTCCAAAGATCATTTTTTAGCCTTTAATTCTTTGATTTCTTTATTAAAACTACCAAGCTCTTTGTTACCCAAAGCATTTTTACCATCACCAGTGCTGCCGCTCCAATGATAAGTACCAGAGCCATCTTTGCTAGTGTTAAAGAATCGATGAATATTTCCATCACTATCAATTGATAGTCTTATCTTGGGATCTTTTGTAGCAATCGAATTCTCGAAGAGCACTAAAGAATTCTTTGGTTCTACACCTGCA
>NZ_JBXUGP010000093.1:0-1588 GCF_057180605.1 Serratia sp. HNCC26DJ206 | reverse complement strand
GCTGCTACTACGGCAGGAATAGACACAACGGAAGCCAAGAATGCTGCAGCGATAATTTTGCGGTTCATGAAAACAATCCTTTTAACTAACACATCATAATGTCGTGCAATCGCATCTGATGATGCGGTTGCATTCTATTTATCCCCTGATTAACATCTTGATCAGAAAGGCTCACTAATACGTAGTGAGCCTTTCTCGAGGTAGTCATTTTGGGCTATTTTGTACACCTTGGTTTTTTGAGCCAAAAAGCAAGAAAATAGCCCATATGATTGGAGTTAATTGCTTTTTTAGGCTTATTTATAGAATTATATGCTTAATTGTTTTCTTGTGGAAAATACGCGTTCAAAGGGGAAAGGAGCAGTTTTTTACGATACAAGCGTGGATATGGGCGTTCTTTACTAATTAATCTTTTGAATGTAAAGGATTTTTTTAAAAACATTGATGCAGATCAAAGGATGGTTGACATGAAGGAATTCCAGACATTATTATGGGCTCCAGTTTAGCCCAAAATGATCACCTGGTAATTTTTTGTTACAATTCACCAGATATTTAAAAACCGCCTCGAATTACTTGCCGTATATAGCACCGTATGACGAATGTTCCTATGCCCTAAATAATCTTGAATTAAGCGTGTATCAATTCCTTTATCCGCCAGCGCATAGCCACAAGCGTGACGTAACATATGCGGATGGGGTGCAATTGACAGTGCTGACTCACGCCCATATTTGCGCATCATTTTGTAGATTTGCTGTCGGGAAAGGCGGTTGCCTTGGCGTGAAAGAAACAGCCATTCACTATCACTACCGTTGTAATTCAATCGCTTACTTAACCATTGTTGCAATGGTTTTATCTCGATTTCAAACAGCGGATGTATGGTCGAAAACCCATTTTTTAGTCGGTTAATCATAATGGTTCTGCTTTCTAAATCGATGTCAGATAAACGTAATGAGTTAATTTCACTGACGCGGCATCCATGCAGGAAACACATCCAGAGTAAACAACAATCTCTATCTGCATGATATCCTTGCCTGACTGAATTAATTAATCTCTTTATTTCCGATGTTGTTAGGTATTTACGATTTTTCATAACTTCCTCTCTTTTTATAAATTACAGGTGTTAACTGGAATGTATTAAGCAACCTGGTGACGCTCAAGAAAACCGAATGCTCAATCACCTCCATACAAATATCCTTTCATGAGAAAAATGGTAATGACTCCAATTAGTAGAACATATATTTCTCGATGAATACCCCGATCACTTTATCATGTAACTCAATTGAGCGTGAGGAGCAAATCGTTTTTCGAGCCAAACGCTTAATGCGAGATCTTAACGTCAGGTTGTTACGTTCAATACATTGAGTGAAAATATTCCCGGTCAAATATTTATCCTTCAGTACTTCCCGGCTATACGGGCATGCTCCTGTGGTCTCCAGTGTTCGCCGCCTACAAGCAACTCAAATTATTTTGTGTATAGGGCCTATTGGGATGGATTATAAATATAAATATCCAATTAATGTCAAGTGAAATATTCACACAATGAATGACTTAGTCATCCTAAATATATACTTTCGTAAAATAAATAGTTACT
>NZ_JBXUGP010000092.1:0-1791 GCF_057180605.1 Serratia sp. HNCC26DJ206 | reverse complement strand
TCCCCCACCCGAAGATGGGGGATGGTTTTACTTGTTGATGCGGCCAATCATTTTGGTGAAGTTAAACCAGCGCCCATTTTCTGCTGCCATCATGTCGCGATCGCGAATAGCATAAGGATTATCGCATGCCAGCCACTCCTGCCAGGCTTGGTCGCAGCATTCGCTCTCAGTACACAACTCTATCTGCAAAAACGCGCTTTGCTGCCAAAGTTGTCGCCACCAGTCGACAGTGAAGAAGTTTATTTCTGGCTGCCAGTAAGGGGCTAACTCTGGAGGGACGCCATCGTTAAACGGCGTTTTCAATCCAGGCACGACGATAGCTACGCGGCCGCCGGGTTTGATAAACGGCGCGAGGTGGCTGTCAAAAAACGACGAACTGGCACCAAAGTAGTGGTACGCATCAATATTGATCAGCGCGTCGAAGCTATTTTCAGAAAACGGCTTCAGATGTGGAAGATCTGCCACATCCATATGCAATGGCGTTATCTGACCGAGTAACCCCATTTCCCTGAAGCGGTTAGCGTTATCTTCGGCAGACACCCACAAATCCATCGCCACCACCTCAACCTCCCATTGTTTTGCAAGATATATTGATGTCAGCCCCGTGCCGCAGCTTAAATCGAGTACCCGCATACCGGGTTTTAACGAGAGCGACGCGCAGACCTCTTCCGCCAGCAGCAGGGCGTTCGGGCCCATCATATTGGCGTTGATAAACTCACGGGAAAACATTGTGTTCATGGCAGTTTCCTTACTGGTTGTCCGGTTGTGCACGCACGTTGTTCAGCCCAGTGATGTTGATACGGTATGGCTGACCATGGACGGACTTGATCAGCTTTTTGGCTTTGAGTTTTTTGAAGACGGCGAGCGTACAGTCGCTGAGCAGCAACCCTTCACGGCTGTAACATTCAACGGAGGTGATGCGACCTGAAGTATCGCGGACGTGCACGATACGTCCACCTTTAGCGAGTACGTGTAAGGTACGTTGTTCCTGACGGGATAAATTCATACTGAAAAACCTGTTAATCATCATGTGCAAAACGTGCAAACACACAGCGGTGCTCGCATTCGATTTCGGCGCATTGATAACCAGCCCGGCCTGAAAAGGTCGGTAAGCTGATTATCTGATGATTACATTCTCCAGCATCAAAGCCTCGGTGAGAGTTGAAAGGTATTTACGGCGGGAATCATAACACATACTTTTTATATGGGAATGTGCAAGCCTGAAAAGTGTGATCTGAAATAAGGAACGATGGTTTGCTACCCCCTGAAATGCGCAAATTAACTCAGGTCATGAAGCGCTTTATCCACTGGCGGCGTCAACGTGATATCAAGAAAATCCACCGATAATCCGCTACGTTCAGGCGTACAACACATCACTCCGAGCACCGCGTGGGAAATAGCATAAACGCAACAGCGGCCAATGATGCCCTTCCATCGAATACTGCAATCTCAGGCTGTCCCCTTTGCGCGTCAACCGAAGCCAGAACTCACTTGGGTTGCCAGTGAAAATACCCGTTGCCCAGTCTGAATGCTCAAGCGTCAGCACACTGCCGATTGCAGGCGAACCGTCATTGAACTCAATGCCCGCTTTTACAGTCAGCGCTGAATCTTTGGTTGCTCGTATCATTACGCTGGCAACATCCCACCGTGAAGAGAAAACTGGCGAAGAAATTGTACGCTTAGGTAATCAATTGATGGCTATCTTATCTGAGCGCCAACAAAGAATAGGGCCAGTGAGTGAACAGTAACGTCCTGGGATACTTGAATGTCATAGGGGCACAACGTGCCCCT
>NZ_JBXUGP010000091.1:0-1822 GCF_057180605.1 Serratia sp. HNCC26DJ206 | reverse complement strand
ATCGCCAAAACCAACGCGCAAGTCACCATCCGCCAGAATGGCTACGTGATTTATCAGAGCTACGTGCCTGCCGGGGCGTTTGTCATCAACGATCTCTACCCTACCGCGGGCAGTGGCGATCTGAACGTCACCATTACTGAAGCCGATGGCAGTGAACAGCGCCTGGTGGTGCCTTTCGCCTCGGTGCCGGTATTGCAGCGTGAAGGGCAACTGAAATACAGCCTCGTCGGCGGGCGCTATCGTCCGGCCGATAGCCAAGTGGACGAAACCCCCTTTGCTCAAGGCAGCCTCATTTACGGTTTGCCTTGGGGGATGACAGCCTACGGCGGCGTGCAGACCGCCAGCCACTATGACGCCATTGCGTTGGGGCTCGGCAAGAATATGGGGCCGATCGGTGCGTTCTCTGCCGATGTCACCCAAGCCCGTGCTGCCTTGGCGGAGGATCACAGCAGCAGCGGCCAGTCCCTGCGCCTGCGTTACGGCAAGAGCTTTGCTGATAGTGGAACCAACGTCAGCCTGGCAGGGTATCGCTACTCAACCAAAGGGTTCTACACGCTACAGGAAACGCTGGATACCTACACCCAGTCGGCCAAGTTGCAGTCAGATTACCTATTACATAAGCGCAGCCGAGTGGAGTTGACGGTTAACCAGAATCTGGGGCAACAGGCCGGTTCTCTGTCACTGAGCATGGTGGATGAAGGCTATTGGAATGGGCAGAAAACCCGCTCCACCAGCGTGGGCTACAATAATAGCTGGCGCAGTATCAGCTATGGCATCAACTACAGTTACAGCAAGAATGCGGTCGGTAGCAACGGTAACGATCATCTGTTGGCATTGAACGTGAATATCCCGCTGTCCGGTTGGTTCAATAACTCCTGGGCCAGCTACAGCATGAACAGCAGTAACCAGGGGCGGGTCAGCCACAACCTGGGTCTCAGTGGCACCGCGCTGGAGCAAAACAATCTGAACTGGTCCGTAGCACAGGGCTACAGCAGCCAACAACACGGCAGTAACGGTAACCTGTCAACCAGCTATCAGGGCGGCAGCGGCCAGGTCAATGCGGGCTACAGCTACGGCAGCCAGCAGCAGCGGTTCAACTACGGCGTTCAGGGCGGCATTCTGGTGCATGAAAACGGTGTCACCCTGTCACAACCGCTGGGTGAAACCGTGGCGCTGGTGAAAGCGCCGGGTGTCAAAGGGGTTAGCGTGGCCAACAATGTCGGGGTAAAAACCGACTGGCGTGGCTATGCCGTGGTGCCTTACGTCACCCCTTACCGCAATAACGCGATCGGACTGGATACGGCAACGCTACCGGATGATGTCGAACTGGAGCTGACCTCAAAAACGGTCACACCAACGCGCGGCGCGGTCGTGGTCGCAGACTATCAACCCCGTATCGGCCAGCGAATCATGATGACGCTGCTGCGCGCCAACGGCCAACCCGTTCCCTTTGGTGCCACGGTAACCGAAGTGGGCGGCAACGGTGAAAATAGCAGCATTGTTGGCGAAGGGGGCCAGGCTTACCTGACCGGGATGGCCGAGAAAGGCACCCTACAGGTGCAGTGGGGCAAAGAGAGTACTCAACAGTGCCGGGTAAATTATCAGTTACCAGCACAACCCAAAACGGCACTAGCCACGGGTGTGGTGATAGTTAACGGTTCCTGTCAGTAAGAAGAGAGAGCGTGATGAAAAAATTATTCAAGATGATTGCGGCGCTGTCACTGGTCTGCACTACCCCGGCATGGGCCTACAGATTTTGTACTCCGTCGGTACCTTCCGTAACGATCAGTGGCGCGACAATGCTGGTCCAGCGGGATGCGAA
>NZ_JBXUGP010000090.1:0-1941 GCF_057180605.1 Serratia sp. HNCC26DJ206 | reverse complement strand
ACAACTGAGGCACCGTTTTTACCGTGTTTCTCATCCTGTGCCAGTGTGCTCTGTAGTGAAATTTGTGTTTCATCAAAAGGCTGGGTATCCAGCCTGACAGCGCCTGCACGGTAGGGTGATGAACACAGCACGCCAGCATTCAGCGCAGTATGCGGGGTCAGCTGCCAGCCTGTGGCGGCGGTAGCCAGTATCGGCGATCCGCTGCTGCCTTGCTGATCCAGCTTACCCGCACCGAAGGAGAGACCGGGTGCGACAGCGGTGCCATTGAGCAGAAAGGCCGAGGCTGGCACGGTAAACTGGCGTTTTTCACCCGAACTGCCGGTGATGGCCACGTCAAGATCGGTACGGGTATTGAGTAACGAGAACCCTTGCAGACGGAAAGGCCCGGCAGGCACCGTGGTGCTGTAAATCAATGCGCCCGACTGACGGACTTCCACTACCGACTGGCTGTCGGCAATCCCTTCAACCAATCCTGCGCCGCCACGGTTACCGACCAATGCCGTTTCGGGGAACATCTGGAAGCCCAGAACCTGGCCTGTGCCGAACATCGAGTTGGAGAGGCTAACCTGCCCGGCCTGCAGCACTTTCTTGCTATCGGTAAAGCTGCGTTGTGCATAGGCCCCCTGATGCTGCACGCTGTCTTCGCTGTTAAAGCGTGTGAAGGTCTGGCGGCTGCGTATGATCCAGTCGCTGAAATTGAACCCGGCTTCGGTGCCGAGTTGCATAAAATTGATGCCAGCCGTAGACCCGGCAGAATCCATATACTGCGCCTGATAGTTGAGCATGCCAGCAACACCACCATGGTTCCAGTTGCCGCTTTCGGTGCCCGGATTAGCCACCGCCTGTGGCGGCAGCACCAGATCAACACGTTCTTCACCCGGGTTGAGATTCAGTTCAGTCTGCGGCCAGGCGCTTTTCAAATCGAAACAAGGCGCGCTTTCAGTAAAACCGGGAGGGGGCAGGATCCCTGCCTGTTTCTGAAAAGCCTGATCGGCGCACAAATGGCCTTCACTGTCAAAGCGGGCCTGCACTTTACCGCGACCGCTGCCGTTTACGCTCAGGGTGACTGTCGTTTCACCGGGCATAAAGCGGGGTGCATTACGAAACAACTCGGCCACTTTGGGGTCAATTCCGCGGCTCTGCATTGTTTGCATGTCGAACTCAACATCGTCCATAGGCTTGGCATTCGTATCGGCCATAGCCAGTTGAGGAATAGCCAGAGCGCTCAGCAGCGCTAACGAAAGTGCTGAGCGAGCAGGGTAGTGGCTAGACATGTGATGAAGTTTGTATTGCACCGGTAATTTCCTGTTATTTGCTCAGTGGAGCGTCGTAGCTGTTGACGGTATAACCCCAGGTGGTGGCAGGAGAGATGCGCACCTGTTGGGCCGCACCGGCTTTTTTATTACCGTCGGGGGTCAGCGTCAGCGTCTGGCCGGGTAACACATACGTGTTTGGCAATGTCCAGTTGGTGTTATCCGGCAGAGTTTGTACACCCTGGCCCAGGCGCACCACATAAGGTGACGGGTTGCTCACGACCATACTGTTGCCGCTCAATTTCCAGGTCAGGTGCTTCCAGGGTGCCAAGTCTTTCTCCAGCCCGGCAGGGCGGATGATGACCGGCAGATTCTGGCGTATCGTCATACGCACTTCGCTCTTGTCTTTTTGCTGTGGCGGAACGCCTTCAAAGATCACGCGTTTCAGGCGCTCGGTTTTCAACGGCGTCTTGCTGGTCATGATAAAGCGCACGCGCTGGCTTTTGCCCGGTTCGACGCGTGCCGCCGGCGGCGTGACGGTTAACAGGATTTCTGTATCATCTTTGATATTTTCCAGCGTGGTGAGCAGCAACACCGGGAAGGCATCGGTATTTTTGACGTTGATAGCGCCTTCACCATCACCCTGGTCGACAATCACCACCGAGGATTCCGGTACCATGCCGGTAGC
>NZ_JBXUGP010000089.1:0-2144 GCF_057180605.1 Serratia sp. HNCC26DJ206 | reverse complement strand
TTAACTCCAGCTCACGCTGCCCATGATGGCCGTTTATTTGTCCTGAGGCGGCTGACAACGTTCATCGTTCAACATCCCCTCGGCACTGCCTGGATCTACCCTGAAGCTTTCTGCCAGTTTTCCATCGGCAGTGACATCAATACGGGTGGCGGTGGTGATCGCCTTGAACAGCGAGCTCCACTCCGCCACCTTGGCGTCGGTATCATCAGGAACAACATAACTTACCTTGTCTATCGTCAACGTGATGCTGCTACCTAAGTATGAATCAAAATGTGATGTAAATCTCATCCAGGTCGGTATGGATGATACTGTGGAGCAGTTTACCTCCAGAACCTTGCTCTTATCGTGATTTCCCAGTGAATAAATATTCCCCTTGTCCAGCGCCCACCTGCTCACATAATTTTTTCTGTTAAGTTCCTCTGCTGCTTCCCTTTCTTTCGCGGCTGTGGCCTTGGCCTTTTCCCACGACGGCTTGTTCGGCCCGGAGAACTCTTTCTGCGCCGACCAATACCCTATCGGATACTGTTTGACCAGTGTTCCCCCCACCCCGATGTCGACAGAGAGATACTGCCCGTTATGGTAAGTGCCTTCCACGATATATCCGTTGGGGCTGCAGGTACCGGTATCAAGCTTTTTGTAGGAGGCACTTTCACGCTCCGTAATGAATAAATTCCCCAATGCGCACCCGCTGTTGGATTGACGGTTGACCAGCGCCACATAGTGGCGGGTTTTGGCGATGACGACACACTGCTTGCTGTCCTGCCCGCACCGTTCCCACAGCGGGGTATTGGTATCATCGGTAAATTCCCAGATCGTGTTGGCAGGGGGAGCAGAGGCGTAAGCGTTACCCGTGAGCATACCCACGACAATGATGGCGGCTGTTCTGTTCATATTGATATTCCCTGGTTTATAAGGTGGATTGCCCGTTGGCACGGTGAATGACGTGATTGGACTGACGCCACACGGGCTTTCGTTCCACGGTGGGAAGTGTTGCCGGTGCGGCGACTGTGAGGTTTTTGCCTATTCTTTTCCGGCTATATTGACGGTAAAAGGCTTGAAGTCGCGAGAACCCAGTTCACTGGGAGGGAGTACTTGCTTTTTACCGTTCACGGTCTCGGTAACGCGGGTTACGTTGATGATCAGGTTGTCTTTACAATAGTCTTCTCCAATAAGCTGCGCGGTCTGGTAGCGTGTGGCTTCCGAGTCACTGAACGGCTCAACCTCAAGGGTGTCGCTATCCAGCCGTTTCCCGGATTTATCCAGCACATCGACAGCAATCTCCAGACGACCAATGCCCCGCCCACTGCCATCGCTTCCACCCCCATCTAGGGTGAAGGTCGCCGCGCACATCCCCTGATTGGCCCAGACCGTATCGGAATGCCACAGTTCAATCACCGCCCATGACGGCAGCGATAGGGCAGACAACCCCGCCAGCAGAGCCGTATTCACTAACGCTTTTCTTATCACTGTTTTTTCCTCTTTAGCATGACACACGTTGATGGGTGTCCCCTTCATCGCCTTGATTTAGACATCATGACAATGATCCAGTAACCCGCGAGCAGCCCCAGGGGGATCCCCACAAAGGGGGTAACGACCACGCTGGTAAATCCGGCCACTGCGCCAAACCCCAGCACCGGTGCCAATATTCTGATGAGAGTGATGATAATCACGCTGCCGACTTTGGATTTGTGTAACACGATGATGATCAGTACTAAAAATATCGCCGCGATAAATGGCATGGTTCCCTCTCTGGAAGACTCAACCCTCACTTGGCAAGGCATCTGAGCACTCACGTGTTCAACGCCTTGTCCTTATCGTCATAACCTCTGTAACCCGTTATGAATTAATGACAATTCTTCTTTTCCCTGGTGTGGCCAATAAACCAATTAATAGAATATAACGATCAATAATCTATCATCGATCGTTTGTAACGATCAATATTGGTGATTATGATGTGTGAGAAACAGACGACGATGGATAAGAACCACACCGTCTCAACGCACTGCCCAGAGGGAGCCTGAGGAGGCGGATTGACGTGGTTGAATGCAGGACGCAGGTGCGAATGAAAATGATTTCAGACAGATATTATCCCCCTGACAACCGCAGCGACGGTGGCGAACCAACGCGTTCACTGCCGTCGTTTC
>NZ_JBXUGP010000088.1:0-2179 GCF_057180605.1 Serratia sp. HNCC26DJ206 | reverse complement strand
TCAGTACCTTGGCATTGGACACCGGGGCCATTGTGGTGGACCTGGTGACCGGCGCCGCCACCGGCACCGGGCGTGAACTGACGCTGACGGACGGCAGCAATACGCCGATTATTCAGGACTATTTTGAAGGGATCACCAACCCGAACAGCAGCGTGGTGGCGGCGATGGGGACCTTTGGTTTTGGCCTGACCACCGGCGATCAACGCGATGGGTTGTACGTGAACTACAGCCTGAAGAGCATGGACCTGCTGACCACCGGCAGCGAGGCGCTGGAGCTGGTCGGCACGGCGAGCTTTAACGGCACGCCGGGCAACGAGCTCTTTGCGCAAATCACTGGCAGCGGGGATCTGGCGATCACCGAAGCGGATCCGGGCGCGATAGTGGTGCTCTCGGGGGCCGACAACAACTACACCGGGGCCACGTGGGTCCATGCGGGGACCGTGCAACTGAATGCGGATTCAGCGTTAGGGCAGACCTCGGATCTGGTGATTGACGGCGGTGCGGCGGTGGACATCAACGGGCACACGCAAACCGTGGGGGCGTTGAACAGCGCTGCCGACAGCCTGCTGGATCTGGGCGGTGGTGTGCTGACGGTGAGCCACGGCGGCGTGGCCGACGGGGCGTTGGCGGGCGCGGGCAATCTGCTGCTGAGCAACGGCACGCTGGCGGTCAATCACAACAACACCGGCTTCAGCGGCACCACCACGATTAACCGCGGGGCGACGGCCGACGTCACGCAGGCGCAGGGGCTGGGCACCGGCGATATCGCGGTAGACGGCACGCTGCATCTGGATGGCAGCACGGGGGGACTGGCGACGGCCACCCTGGTTAATGCCTTGCAGGGCAGCGGCAATACCCTGCTGAGCGATGCGGCCAACGTCACCCTGAGCGGTGACAACAGCGCCTATGCGGGGACCTTTACCACCCAGACGGGCACCACCCTGACGGCGACTAACGGTGATAATTTTGGCGCAGCGTCTGTGCTCAATGCAGGCAGTGTGGTGCTCAATACGGCGGGCGACTGGGACCTGACCACGCCCATCAGCGGCAGTGGTAGCATTGTGAAACAGGGCAGCGGCACGGTGCATATCAACAACAGCCTGGTGAGCGCGGGTATGACGACGGTGCAGTCCGGGGCGTTACTGGTGGGCACCCCACCGGTGAATGCGACCGCGCCGCAGGCGTTTGCCCTGGCGTTGCCGACGGCGTTTGCTGCGGTCGGGAGCGCCACGCTGACCAGTGACGTGACGGTGCAGGCTAACGGCACCTTCGGCGGTGATGGCCAGGTTATCGGTAACCTGTCCAACGCCGGTAACCTGGTGGTCGGGCGTGCCGCCACCGGGGGCAGCTACAGTGATTTCATCATCAACGGTAACTATGTGGGCAACGGCGGTAACGTTGCCTTGAACACCGTCCTGGCCGGGGATGACGCCGCCACCGACCGACTGGTGGTGACGGGGGATACGTCTGGCACCAGCACGGTCAGCGTCAGCAATATCGGCGGGGAGGGGGCGAAAAACATCAACGGTATTCAGGTGATTAACGTCGGGGGCAACTCGGCGGGCACCTTTACCCTGAATGGGCGTGCCCAGGCCGGGGTGCTGGAATACTTCCTCTATCAGGGAACGCCAACGGACACGGCAGACGGCAACTGGTACCTGCGCTCCAATTATCAGGACAAGGTGGTGACCTATAACCCGGAATCGGGGGCCTTTATTGCCAACATCGCCGCCGCCAATACGCTGTTCAACACCCGGCTGGAAGATTTGCACGCCGGGGATGCGCGCGACACCGGCGATCTGAGTGGAACGGAGACGCGCTCCAGCCTGTGGCTGCGTCAGGTGGGCTCGCGCAACAAGTTTGAGGATGCGTCGGGTCAACTGTCCAACTCCAGCAACCGCTATGTGGCACAGTTGGGTGGCGAAGTGTGGGATACGCAGTTTACCGGGCAGGATCGCTTCGGGCTGGGGGTGATGGCCGGTTATGGCCGCGCGACCGGGACCACCGATTCGGGGGAGACCAGCTACAAGTCCGATAACAGCCTGACGGGGTATACGGTCGGGGTGTACGGCACCTGGTATGCGAATGCCAACGAACGCCACAGCCCGTATGTGCATGGCTGGCTGCAGTATGAATGGTTCAACGCCTCGGTCAGCAGCAGTGCCTACGACAGCGGAAA
>NZ_JBXUGP010000087.1:0-2251 GCF_057180605.1 Serratia sp. HNCC26DJ206 | reverse complement strand
ACCAGCTAAAACCCAAAGTTGAAGGTTTTATGGGGCGACAGCGCTTTGCAAGCCAAGTGTCGGAATACAATCTGTACCAGAATTATCAGGAGCTAAAACGCAGGGTTAGCCACCGAGAATTCAGCGAGCAACATATCGATTTTCTTCTCAATCGCTGTCAAATGGCGGTCTTTGTGCTGAATGACCTATCTGAAGCCTTTCAGTTCTTCGACTCGCAAAATGCCCGTGGGCGGGATCTGGATCCTCACGATCTGCTTAAAGCTTTCCATCTACGTGAATTCGCCAGCCATGAGGCAAAACTGAAAGCTGCATCCGTTGCTCATTGGGAAGGATTAGCTAGTGATGATTTAGCTAATCTTTTCGCATCCTATCTCTACAGAGTACGTCAGTGGTCACAGGGGAATTCAGCTCGTTTCTTTGGTAAGGATGAGGTCAGCCTATTCAAAGGGATCAATCTTGATCAGATTGGTCAGTTCCCTTACGTGGAATCTTTGCGTATGGCTCACCATTTTGTGGATGACTATAACAATCAGTACCAACGCAAGATTGATGGCCAAAAAATGCGTTTCCCTTTCCATCTCGATCAGATGATTATCAATGGAAGACGCTTTTTCGAAATGGTGGAACACTACCAGCAACAGGTATCGGCAATTATCGCCAGTGAGCATGCCAGCACTCATACTCAAAAGCCGTTAATGATTCAGGGCGTGGTCCTTGATGAAATGGCAGCTGAGATACTCATAACGTTAAATTGCTATAGAAATCGCTATCGAACTGGGGATCAATATATACGCACAATGTTTGATTGTGCTCTGATCTTTTATATCGACAAATTTGGCGGGCAGTCGTTATCTGCAGCGATTGAAAAAAGCTTTATCTGGGCCTACAGATGCCGAATTCGGCAGCAAGTGGTACAGCTAGCGACTATGGACAACTATGTGCTGGAAAATAATCTGTTCCGGGTAATCAAAGAGGCCAGAGTACCTGGTGATGTACTATCTATGCCGCTACTCACAGTTAAGGCATCAGAAAATCACAATAACCGCCTTAAAGGTAACCATGAGCAAGATGAGCTGGTGAGGCTGTTCAAGGAGATGAACTACTATGAGTGATGCAGAGGTAACATCCTTTACGGTCAGATCATTGCTGGGTGATGCATCTCGTTATCTTATCCCCATGTACCAGCGTAACTATGCCTGGGGAGAAGGTGAGATCACTCAACTTGTGCAGGACATACTCGACTACCAGCAAAAAAGCCTGCATAGCTCTCTCCTTCAAACTTACTACATCGGTACGTTGGTCGTGTTCACTCGCCCTGATGGGCAGTCAGAGATAATCGACGGACAGCAGCGTTTCACTACTCTATCCCTTCTTGCTAACTGGTTAAAAAAACACGTGGGATCCACGCTGGATATGAGCTGGTACCAAGGGATTAACTTAGGGTTTGAGAGCAGACCCAAGTCTGGCGAAACCTTTGCTCGGCTCTGGCAAGGTGTGGAACCGCATAAACTGCGGAGCAAGGAATTTAATGAAGGGCTGATCAATGGCTATGAACTTATTGGCAAGGTACTACGCGACTTGAAATTAGTTGGTGAGTCATTAAACCATTTTTGTACCTATATGTTCGACCATGTACAAATAGCCCGAATAGAAGTGCCTGCCGATACCGACCTCAATCATTTTTTTGAGGTGATGAACAATCGAGGTGAGCAACTCGAAA
Organism: Serratia sp. HNCC26DJ206; assembly: GCF_057180605.1. Lineage (NCBI taxonomy): Bacteria > Pseudomonadati > Pseudomonadota > Gammaproteobacteria > Enterobacterales > Yersiniaceae > Serratia > Serratia sp. HNCC26DJ206. Next base: position 531 of record NZ_JBXUGP010000087.1, on the reverse strand, counting down.
AGCATGAGGTGGTGAAAGCACGACTAATGGGGGTACTCAACGAGATAACGGACCTGCAAGATCGACAGAGCAACCTGAACACCCTCTCACGAGTTTGGGATGCTTGCTCCAACATGGAACGTTATGTCCAGTACGGTTTTATACCAGCCGAACGTCATCAATTATTTGGGCAGGAAAATTGGGGGCAATTCGTGCCTGCTGATTTTAATTCTCTAGCTGACATGCTTATCCCGTCGACTTCGGAGCTTGGCACAACAGAGAACCAAACAAACCGCACACTGGCTGACATTATCAAGTCATCTTCAATCGTAAGTGGTGATAGAAGTGAAGAAGATGAAGGTAGCTCAGAGCGTTTTAATAGTGTTATCAACTTCTCCAACTTCCTGCTCCATGTGTTGCGTGTCTGCAGCAACACAGGTAAGAACAGAGTAGATGTTCCGCTTGACGACAAACAATTAATCGAACAGTTCGAACTTCGACTGTTAAAGCAGAATAACCCGGTTAAAGCGGTACAGGATTTCGTCTTTGCAC
>NZ_JBXUGP010000086.1:0-2558 GCF_057180605.1 Serratia sp. HNCC26DJ206 | reverse complement strand
GATGCCTGGCCGGTTTATAAGGTTCTGTTGAGCGCAACCAGCCACGTGGTGAGCAAGACATATACCCAAAGGATAGAACGGCATAATCTTAATATTCGCACACATATCAAGCGACTGACCCGCAGAACAATTTGCTTTTCGAAGTCAGAGGAAATGCACGATAAGATTATCGGTTGGTATTTTACTATTCATCATTATCAATAAATCTGCGTCACGACCGCTTTATCTATAGTATTTTTATAAATTAGGTAGACAATATTTTCTAAATTTATTTGTATTTTCGTACAATTAATTTACCCATTGGCACATAAAAAGATGTGATTTTTTTGATCGGAAAATATGAAAATCTTCTTCAAAAAATCATTTAGTCAGTAATTTTTTATGTAGAGACTCCATAGCATTAACAAAGTCTTTATCTTTATTCTGTTCTTTTGAACAGTAAGTGTCAATATACTCGAGTGCAACCGTAGTTGATATGTTTTTATATTGTTTTTCTGTTTCTGATAGGTTGTATGCTGTCATGAAGCCAGCTACCCATAAGGAAAACACTTTAGTTTGTATTGGATCATTACTTTTTAATGATAACCATTTTGAACAATTCAGATTAGCGTAAGTTCTAACTGAAACCGTCTCCGAAAGTGTATTTTCGCTGTATATTAACAAAGAGAGAAATAAGCTACAAATTGTAAGTTTCGGTTTTGCCATTTTTGATAACATAAAAACTCCGACTGAATTTCCATTCATTACATACAAATATGATGATTTGAATTGCATTTATAATCGCACAAAAAAATGATAATAGTGTTATAGCAAAGCTTACTGAAGATATCGAGCCCTCCATATAATACGCTATTCCATAGTAAAGAGGTGTACACATTGATAATGAAAATATAGTAAATAATATTATCCTCACCCCTGACATGAGTCTTGACGTAGACTTGATGTCTGCTATTTTTTTGCTGTCTCCGAGTTGAGCTAAGATGAGATTCTGTTTTTCTTTATCTGATAGGTTATTTTCACGTATGATTAAAAATATATTTAATATGTGAGGATATGCTGAGGTTACATCGTTTTCTTTATTTAAAGAATTTATTTCAAAATTTCGAGTCATACATATAGAGCCAATCCATACAACCATAAATAGTGGCATAATATAAATAACTGCATTGGCAAAGTTAATTATTGGCACCTGAGATTTAATATCTCCTAATGTAATGGGGATACTTATTGGTGTTTCTATGTCAGCTATTTCTATTTTATTCTTGTTTATTTCTAAAATCCTTTCATTAATCTGATTTATAATTACCTTCAGGCTAATATCATCTTTCTCTGAAATGATTTCTGTCTGGATTTTATTTCTTGTAAATATATCTATCTGTGTTTTATATAGTATATTTTTAAGAACTTCCTTTAGATAGGGCTCAGCATCTTCAATTGAATTTACCTCCTTCATACCAAGATATTTTCTTTTTTCATTTATCTCAGATTTATATATACCAAAGATTTTATCCACTAGCTCATCATTCTTTTTTTGTGGTATTTCTGGTAATCCTAGTTTTTTCCTCTGCTTGTTTTCTTCGGTGTTTTCATTGGCTTTGATAACTAAGTTTTCTGTTTTCTTTATTTCTTTAAATTTAATTACTCTTGAGAGGGTTTCATCTAGCTCATTTATAACGGACTCGTTTCTTTTTATTTCTGATAAAAAAGCTTTATATCCATTTAGTAGCTCTAATGATTCATAGCCTCGTAGGTTTTTAAGTAAGGAGTAAGCTGTCCAGCATGCAATTATCACTAGTATGCTAGAGTATAATAAGCGTTCAAATCTTTTACCTAGCTCATACGACTTATCCACGATAAATTAGTCTCTACTTTACATAACAAACAACTATTAAACTAATCTGATCATTGTAACCCTATTCATTTGCTCTACACAATCTATATTAGATAGCAGTTCTATGAGTAGATTTTGCCTGCTATCTGGGTTAGAACACTCCTCAGTACAAAACTCACAGAGTTACCGTATCTGACGGTCGATTGACGCGAGCACCTAGATACACTGGCTGGGTTACTCGATCACTACGAGGCAACAGGCGTGACGAACCGCTATGGGCGTTGTGTTACAAATGCAGTGGGCCAGACCTTCAACTGCACTTACAAATGCGTGGCAACGGGCAAGCGTTGGAGGCGTGATGTAATGCGCCGCAAGCTGCTGGCTCATATGCTGCAAGGGTTGGAAAGCCGGGCGGTCTACGAGTTTGTCCGCACTCATCCGGGGCTAATATGCGCGTTAGAGCACGATGGGTTTGTATCTTACCGTTTGATCAAGGCTGGTGATTGGCAGCATCCTTTTTTGAAGATCGTGTTAAAAAATGGTCGATTTTTAAATTAATAAAAAACCGACCAAATATCCTGAGTTATTAGCAGTAATTTTGACTGCCAATGCTTAATCAAGCATTCAATATTTTTCTCATAACGTAAATTGAATATTTCAACAAAAGCATCCCTGTAATGTGAAAGCAAAACGTTTATCACAGGAATACCAATGCCAATCTGAATCG
>NZ_JBXUGP010000085.1:0-2606 GCF_057180605.1 Serratia sp. HNCC26DJ206 | reverse complement strand
TTACTCACTAGTATTGTTAAGCCATTTTAATAATGCTTAAAACAGCAGGGGGGGACATTCATATTCTCATGTGGGTAACACGATAATATTTATTGGTAATACAACGGCGTTACCACATGGTCATTTATGGCATAGCCAACACCTTTTACGTTGACAATAAAGCTGTCTGGCAAACCAATTAATTTGAGTTTTGCTCTTAATTCTTTAGTTGCTTGCCACAGGCGCTGGCTGGAAAAAGAGATTTTTTCGAGCAACTCCTCTCTTGATAATGCTTTTCTTTTACCATGATGCATCAATAAAAAGACCAACAAATCCATTGAGGTATCATTTAATATTACTGTACAGAACAGTATTGTTTTTTCCGTTTTCTCCGCATAAATACGGACAAGTCTGCGATTAACAATGTCAAGCTGAATGTCATTATCAATAAGGAACCCGTAAAGACTACGCTCCATATAATTCTCAAGATATAGGCAGGAAAAACTCTTGTGAAAAATTACCACTCCGTTTGATGCTCTATTATAGAATCAGATTGATCTGAATCAACCCGGCTCGCCGACTAAGGAAGCGAGGGCGACATCAAAGGGGTGTGGTTTTTATCACTTAACAATAAACATAAATCAGCATTTTTAACTGCCTTTTCGTTTCTTAATAGCCTGCGGTGTTATTATTTTAATATAAAACCTCAAGTAGTTTTAAATTCTTTTTTTTACATCAAAACAAGTAAAAAATCTGTTCAATATTAGACTAACGCTTATGGCACCGCTTTTCTTCAGTACATATAGCGCATGTTGCCTCTGTTTCACTCTTGTCTTGCTGTTGAGGTAAATGTTAGGAAAAAACTCAGAAATAGCCTAATGAACTCTTCTTATTTCTTTTTAATAAAACCAGTGACCCCACCGTAAAGCGCCCCTTCGAGAGTGAAAATAGAAAGTCATCTCAAAAAATATTCTAATGGAATCATATGTTTTTTGTTGCTTATTTTTATTAAGATTTCTTTAGCCCAGGGGGATTGGCAAGAGAATAATTTAGATAGGAAATACCTTGTTTATTGGTTTGTGAAGCTTGCTTTTATCCATTAGGAGGCTGCTCTTACTTTCGGGTGAATACACCAAAACTTCATGAACTGAGCCGTTTTTTTTAGTGCTGCTGTTGTTCAGTCATTTTTCTGGAATAGCCGGTTGGGCAGCTCTTTTATACTGGGGTGGGGATGACCCTGATTGATATAAATGGACTCAGAGAGGCATTGCAAAGGGTAATATGCACGCAACAGGCTGGTTTCATCCTATTGGTGTCGACATTGGGGAGCGTTTTTTGGTGGTGGAACGCTGAAGGCAGGGGATTCTTAATGACACTGAGAGAAAATGGCATCGTGGCACCAGATGTTATGTCGGTCTGATGAGCACTCTCCTATTTATACCCGTCATCCTTCAAGTTGCATGGGTGTTGGCTGCCTTCGGTCACCCTAGTCACATAGTTATCTATGCTCCTAGGGCTTCACTCAGTTGCCGTCTACATGCAACTCGAATTATTTAGGGTATAAACTGTTTGCTTGTTTTTTTCTGAACAACCCAAAAATCTTAATAAGAATAAATTTCAATAAAAACAAATAATTAGTTTTTTCTGTGGGGGTTTTTTCTCTTGAATGATGAGTGGCTATGCTGGAAAGTCTGCCTGGCAAAGTTGTTTTATTAAAAAGAAATAAGAAGAGTTCATTAGGCTATTTCTGAGTTTTTTCCTAACATTTACTTCAACAGCAAGACAAGAGTGAAACAGAGGCAACATGCGCTATATGTACTGAAGAAAAGCGGTGCCATAAGCGTTAGCTTAATGTTGATTAGGTTTTTTACTTGTTTTGATGAGAAAAACAGAATTTAAAACTACCCAAGGTTTTACAATGAAATATGAACATTACAGACCATAAAGAAACTGAAATTTAGTTAAAAATGCTGATTTATGCTTATTTCTGAGTGATAAAAACCACATCCCTTTGATGCCGTCCTCGCTCCCTTAGTCGGTGAGTCGGGTTGATTCAGATCAATCTGATTCTATAATAGAGCGTCAAACGGAGTGGTAATTTTTTCACAAGAGCTTGTCCCGCTTATATCTTGAGAAATTATATGGAGAATAATCTTTACGGGTTCCTTATTGATAATGACATTCAGCTTGACATTGCCAACCGCAGACTGGTCCGTATTTATACGGAGAAAACGGAAAAAACAATGCTGTTTTGTGCAGTAATGTTAAATGACATCACCATGGAACTGTTGGTCTGTTTATTGAACCAACATGGCAAGAATAAAACATTATCAAAAGAGGAACTGCTCGAAAATATCTGGGAGAGGAACAATATTTCTTCCTCCAGTCAACGCCTGTGGCAGGCGATTAAAGAATTAAGAGCGAAACTTAACGTAGTCGGTCTGCCAGATGACTTTATTGTCAATGTAAAGGGAGTCGGTTACTCCTCAAATGGCCATGTGGTAAAACCTTTGTTTTATTAAAAACCCATACCATTATCAATGCGATAATATAAATAGACTCGTGGGATATGGATGTCATCCTGCTATTTTAATCATTATTAAAATGGCTTAACAACACTAGTGAGT
>NZ_JBXUGP010000084.1:0-2627 GCF_057180605.1 Serratia sp. HNCC26DJ206 | reverse complement strand
GTGTGCTTCCGGTGAACTCGTATTGACAGGTTTATGAGACCTGCATCTGGTTTACAGGAGGCCGTTCGTCAGGTGGTGAAGTGCTGAGTGTGGTGTCGGGGGGCTTTGGCACAGGGGCTGAGTCCGTTGTCGCTGCCGTTGAAGCCATGTGGGACGCGGGCTCCCGATATTTACGGTGTCAGCGCCGCAAGTCCTTAGTGCGGGAAGTCACGGGATGACTGGCAGGCATCGCTCCCCGCGAAGGTGAACCCCGGCAGCGGCAACAACTCCTCCAGACGCGCTTCTGGCCAGCCAGGCAGACGCCGCAGAACATCCGTCAGCCAGGCATGCGGCTCCAGGCCATTCATCTTTGCCGTTTCCAGCAGACTCATGATTTTCGCCGCGCGTTCGCCTGCTGCAACCGAACCTGCGAACAACCATGATTTTCTGCCCATGACCACCGGTTTGATCGCCCGCTCGCAGACATTGTTGTCCAGCGGCAACCCGCCATCGTCCAGGAAGCGACTGAGGGCAACCCGACGTTTCAGCGCGTACGTGATCGCTTTGCCCAGCGCAGAGTTCTCCGGGCACGCATTTTTCTGCTGTTCCAGCCAGTGCCACAGCTTTTCCAGTGCCGGTCGCGCATAACGCTGTCGCCACTGGCGGACCTTTTCTACTGGCCGGTGCCGGATCTTCTTTTCCAGCCGGTACAGGCTGGCTATCTGTCTTATCGCCGTGGCTGCACGCGGATCTTTACCCGCTTTATACAGTTCCGCGAAGTTTCTGCGGGCATGAGCCCAGCACCCCGACAGGATTATCCCATTGTGCTGGTTTGCCAGCGTTTCATACGCCGGGTACCCGTCAACCACCAGACTCCCGGCCCAGTCTTTCAGGTATCCCGCCGGATATTGGCTGCTTCTGCCTGGTTGACAGTCGAAGCACACCGCTGGCGGGCCACTTCGTTCGCCACTGACGTAGCACCAGAGATAACCGGCACGGGATTTGCCCCCTTTTCTCGTGTCGAGGAGTTGCAGGGGCGTTTCATCGGCGTGTACCACATCCCGTGTCAGCAGCATCCGGTGCAACGTCTCTGCCAGTGGCGTCAGTACTGTGCCCGCACGCCCGACCATATCCGCCATCGTGCTGACGGGCAGGCTGATGTCTGACCGGGCAAGCACCGACTGCTGACGATACAGCGGCATATGGTCACAGTGTTTACTTATCACCAGTTGCGCGATGAGTGACGGTTCAGCCACACTTTTCGGGATAATGTGCGCGGGCATGTCACCGCTGACCACACACTGGCAGCAGTTGCAGCCGTACTGCGGGCGAACATACCGGTTAACCACGATGCGGGCCGGGATGTACTCCAGCTTTTCGCTCACTTCATCGCGGATGTGGTGCAGCATTCCAGGGCATTCGGGGTCAGGGCAGCTTTCCGTTGACGCGGGAACGATAACGATCTCTTTTCGCGGAAGATGTGCTGGAAGCGGTTTACGTGCCGGACTTTTGCCGGGGGACGTTTCTTCTGGGGGAAGCAATGTATCCAGTTGCGCTTCAGCGGCGGCGATATCGGCATCCATATCCTCTTCGAACAGGGAGCGTTGCATCCCGGCCAGGGTCTCACCTTTTTTCCCGAAGCGCTGTTGGCGGGCCAGTTTCAACATTTCTTCCAGGAGTTCGATACGCTGTTGAAGCCCGGTATTTTGCTGACGAAGTTTTTCTTTTTCTGCATTCTCAGACATCGCATTTTGCACCATGGCAAGTGCCAGAGTGCGAAGCTGTTCGATGTCACTGGTGGTGAGAACGGAGATATCCATGCGGATTATTATACCACTCCCGACATGGATAATCATTATTCTTCATGAGGTTATCATGTTCTGCGAGCCATATTCAGACTCGCCACGGAAGAGCCATTTTTCGAGGTCGTGGCCTCTCATCTGCTGCCAGTCGACACCACTGACGAGCCAGTTGAACTCATCGGGCGTGAGGGACCAGGCAACCTCATTTGCCCGGGGCCAGCGGAAGTTTCCTTTGTGCAGACGACGAACGCACAACCAGACGCCGTGCTTATCCCAGCGCAGCACTTTAATGCGGGAGCGAGCCTTGTTGGTGAAGACGAAGGCGGCACCTTCGTGCCAGGACGCCTGCAGTTCATCTTGCACGTACTGCGTAAGCGTGTCGATCCCGCGCCGCATATCAACGGGTCTCACGGCGAGAAAGACATTTTCAGGCGTCAGCATGCTTGAGCGCCCTGAAGACATCGGTCAGTTGTGAAGGATGGCAGCACATCCGTATTCCGCCGGGCAGGAATAGCGTAACGGGTTCATTCGCCACAGATGAAAAGGGTTCAGAAGGTGGAGCGGATTCGACGATATGAACGGGCAGAACAGTAGGTTTGCTTGCACGTCGTTGAGCTTTTGCGACATCTTGGGGCCATTCACGAAAGGAGGTAAAAGGAATATCGTTGAGCTCACAATACTGCCGGCGGGTAAGGCCGCTGGCGCGCCAACTGGCGACGTGTTGTTTTTTCTGGTCAATGAACCATCGTTGTTTTTGCATCGGTAAACACCCTTGTGTCAGTGGAGGATGGTGCCGATATTACCTGCTGAAATTATTATGAAAATACGAGTTCACCGGAAGTACAC
>NZ_JBXUGP010000083.1:0-2654 GCF_057180605.1 Serratia sp. HNCC26DJ206 | reverse complement strand
ATTGCCAGCAATGGTAAAAACCTGACGCTCAATACCGCCAACCTCAACAACCAGCAGGGCACCATTGTGCATGCCGGTGACGGTGCACTGACCATTCAGGCTACGCAGATGAACGGTGATAAGGGCGCGGTACTGTCCAACGGCAGTCTGGCGCTCAGCGGTACCCAACTGCAACTGGATAACACCACTACTCAGGCAGGAAATATCACCCTTAACTCCGGTAGCCTGTCGCACCGTGGCGGACAGATGACCCAGACCGGCAGCGGCACGCTGAACCTCAACGTCACCGATCTGTTCGATAATCAGGACGGCGCGGTGTTCTCCAACGGCGCGTTAGCGCTGACCGCCGGAACCCTCAACAACCAGCAGGGCCAACTGATTGCTGCCGATAAGCACGACCTGACGCTGACCCTCGACGGTGCGCTCAACAACCGTGATGGCCTGATTGCCGCCGATGGCCGTTTGACCTCGCTCAGCGGCGCGGTGGATAACACCGGTGGGTTGATGCAGGCGGGTTCAGCACTGAGCCTGAACAGTCGCGGTGCCGAGGTGCTGAACCGCAACAGCGGCGCACAAGGCGGGCTGGTCAGCGCAGGCGATATGCAGCTTGCGACCGGCAACCTCGATAACCGCAACGGCCAGATTGCGGCCAACACCCTGAATGCCCAGACCGGCAATATCAATAACGCCGCAGGCAAAATTCTGGCAGACAAGGGGCTGGCACTCAGCAGCGGAGCCCTCAACAACCAGGCGGGCAACCTCCAGTCTGGTGCGGCACTGACGCTAAATACCCACAGCCAGACGATAGACAACTCGGCAGGCGGGCTGATCGGCGCAACCGGGGCGCTGTCGCTCTCCAGCGGCGCAGTGGATAACCGCCAGGGCAAGCTGGTGGGCGGTGGTGATACGGTATTGCACACTGGGTTACTGGATAACCGGGGCGGTCAACTGGCTTCTCTGAGCAATCTGTCGCTGTTCAACACCGGTCTCCTGAACGATGACGGCGGTTTGCTGCAAAGTGCTGCCGACCTGCTGATCGATACCCAGAGCGGAACCCTCAGCAACACTCGCAGTGGTGACCAGGGTGGCATTACCAGCCAGGGTTCGCTGACGCTTAACACTGGCCTGCTGGACAACCAGCAGGGTGTGCTGATCGGTAACCAGCAACTGACCCTGACCTCCGGGGCCGTCAATAACCAACAGGGCCAGATCGCCGCACTGGGTAGTATCAATGCCCTGACGCAGGCGCTGAATAACGCCTGGGGGACGTTACAGTCCGGTCAGGCGCTACAGTGGGATACTCAAGGCTCTGCGCTCGATAACCAGAACGGCACCCTCAGTGCGCAGGGTGATCTGTCGCTGACCACCGCCGATGTGAACAACCAGCACGGGTTGCTAGCCTCTGGCGGGGCGATGGCGCTCAATACCGCTGCGTTCGACAACAGCCTGCAGGGCAACCTGTTCAGCAAAGGCACATTGGATCTCACCGCCAGCCAAATCAACAACCAGCAGGGCCAGATCCAGGCGCTGGGTAATATGGCGCTTAATGCGGCTCAATCGGTGATCGACAACGGGGCTGGGCTGATCCAGGGGGCGCTGAATGTCACCCTGAACGCTGCCAGCATCTTCAACCAGAATACTCTCGATGCACAACATGGCATCCAGGGCGGTAGCCTGACGCTGAATGCGGCGGATGTCGACAACAGCCAGGGTGCGCTGCGCGTGGATGATGTGCTGACGCTTAATCTGAGCGGTAGCCTGAACAATACTTCGGGGCTGTTGAGTGCGCAAAACAGCCTGCACACCCAGGCCCAACAAGTCACCAACAGCGCCGGGGCCATGGAAGCGGGTCAGCAACTGACGCTGAACAGCGGTTCCCTGACCGGCGACGGTTCGCTGCTGTCGCTGGGGGACATGTCGCTCACGTTGGCGCAGGATTTCTTCAATACCGGATTAGTCCAGGCGGGCCATGACCTGAGCATGACTACCCAGGGCACTCTGACCAACCAGTCGTTGATTCAGGCGGGTAACCAACTGGATCTGACGGCCACCAACCTGTTCAACAGTGCCACTGCGGAAATCAGCGCAGGCACCACGCAACTCACCACCACCCAGACCCTGACCAACTACGGCCTGATTGACGGCTTTTATACCCGCCTCAACGGTACTACCGTCAATAATATCAGCAGTGGCCGCATTTACGGCGATGCGTTAGCTATCCAAGCGGGAACATTGAACAACCTGGCAGAGAACGGCCAGGCGGCGACCATTGCTGCTCGCCAGCGCTTGGATCTGGGTATTGGCACCCTCAACAACTACGACCATGCGCTGATTTACAGCGATGGTTTCATGGCAATAGGTGGGGCGCTGGATGGTAACTATCAGGCCATCGGTCAGGGCGGGGTGCTGAACAATCACAGCTCCACCATTGAGTCCGCCGGGGATATGGCGCTCAATATCGGGCAAATCAACAACGTCAACGACCACTTCTCGCTGGAAAACGTGCTGGTTTCTCAGGAGCAGATCTCCGAATACGAAGTGGCACGCCTCAATAACGGCGTGCGTTACAACGACCAGGATTACACTATCTATATCTACCAGGACGAAGTGAACGTCCTGTGTATCGAAGGGGTGATCTGCCACACCACCGACGG
>NZ_JBXUGP010000082.1:0-2660 GCF_057180605.1 Serratia sp. HNCC26DJ206 | reverse complement strand
CTACAGCAATGCCCGAGTCGAGGCAGGTAAAGTTAAGAGTGCTATTCTGGCGCACCCGGAATTTGCTGCTTTCAAAATTGGTGCATTAATACCCTTTGAAAATTGGTTTGCTGGTTGTCAGCTTGATGAAATTGCTCGCGGTGATTCACCGAAACAACTGATTGAAGAGATTGGTGAGCGGCTTCTCGCCGCCTATGCTGCTGAAGCAACTGATGACAGTCCGTTGCTTGAGAACTACGCTATCTATCAGTTATTGATGGATTACTGGATGGAGGTGATGCAGGACGATGTTTATGTTCTGAGTCAGGATGGCTGGCAAGCAGGCAAAGTCTTACGGGAGCTGGTTGTAGAAAAAGGCGAAAAACTCAAAGAAACGCCGGATTTGGTAATAGGCAAGAAGAAGTATAAGGCTGAACTATTGCCACCAGCCCTTTTAGTGGCTCGCTATTTTGCTACCGAGAAGATGGAAAATGAGCAACTTCAGGTCGCTTATGATGAAGCAGTCCAGGCACTTGAAAGCTTCCTTGAAGAAAACAGCGGAGAAGATGGATTACTTGCTGATGCGATGAACGACAAAGAGAAAGTGACTGCTGCCAGCGTTAAGGCACGACTTAAAATTGCCACGGATAAAGAAGAAAAGGCGACACTAAAAGCCGCTCAGGCATTGTTCGATGCCGAAACCCAAACCAAGAAAGCGCATAAAGAAGCGCAGGAAAAACTGGATCATGCTGTATTTGCTCATTATCCAAAACTCACTGATAACGAAATTAGAAATCTGCTGGTACAGGACAAATGGCACGCTAGTTTAATTAGTGCTTTAGAAGCAGAGATCGAGAGTGTTACGCAGCGGTTGGCAAATCGAGTGAAAGAGCTCGAAGAACGTTATAGCTCAACTATGCATGAACTCATACAATTAGTGGCTGAGTTAGAGGCCAAAGTTGCGGTTCATCTTAAGTCGATAAAGCTGTGAGCATGACAATGAAAACGAATAAATCACAGAATTTGAAATCGATCCCAACTGGTTATAAACAGACTGAGGTGGGGATTATTCCAGAGGATTGGAAAGTTAGTAGTATTGGAGACTTATGCGTTATTTTTGGACGCATAGGTTTCAGAGGTTATACAAAAGCTGATATTGTATCACAAGACCAAGGAGTACTAAGCATTAGTCCATCTAATATATTTGATGGGCGTACAAATTTTACGCATGGAACATATATTACTCGTCAGAAGTATGAAGAGTCACCTGAGATAAAGATATACGAAGACGATATCCTGCTAGTTAAGACTGGTTCAACCTATGGAAAAATAGCGTTAGTAAAAAATTTAAAAGAGGATGCAACCCTCAACCCCCAGGTAGTAGTCTTTAAGAGACTAAAAAGTCCTGCTGCATTTCTGGCATACATAATGCAATCTGATATTGTGCAAAATCAGATTGAGGAAACAATTGTTGGTGGAGCGATTCCCACATTATCTCAAAAGGTAGTTTTAAGTTATAAAATCCCGCTCCCTACCCCAAGAGAACAGCTTGCTATTGCTAACGTGCTCTCAGATACTGATGCACTGATTATCGCACTCGAGCAATTAATCGCCAAAAAAAAGGCTATCAAAACCGCCTTAATTCAGCAACTGCTGACTGGTTGCACACGTTTACCACAGTATTCGAAGCATCATGATGGCACCATTAAGAGCTATAAACATACAGAATTAGGTCTGATTCCAGTAGATTGGATAATCTCTACTATTGATGAATGTGCAAATAAGGTTGGCAGTGGTAAGACTCCTAGTGGTGGTTCATCAGTTTATACTGAAGCTGGACACCCATTTGTCAGAAGTCAGAATATTGGCTGGGGTAAATTAGATCTATCTGATGTTGCTTATATTTCAGATGCAATACATAAAACTTTTCCCGGGACTGAATTAGCAGAAAATGATGTGCTCCTGAATATAACGGGTGCATCTATTGGCAGATGTGCATTGTCAGATTTTCGTATTACAGGGGGAAATGTAAATCAGCATGTCTGCATCATCAGAGTAAATAGTGATAAATTAATTCCAAAACTGCTTGTAGAGTTAATGAACGCTGACATCGGTCAAAAACAAATTGATAGTTTTCAAGCTGGCGGAAATAGAGAAGGATTGAATTTTTCACAGGTGAGACAACTCAAATTTGCTATCCCTATATCGCTAGAAGAGCAAAATACTATTGCAACCATCCTCTCAGACATGGACATTGAACTTGTAGCATTAGAGCAGAGACTTGCAAAAGTACGCGATATAAAACAAGGAATGATGCAACAGCTGCTGACCGGGCGCATCCGTTTACCATTGGCTCAGCAGTCATGAAACATGCCCTTGATAAGACAGTACTGTCGGTCAAGGGTCTATTGAACCTGACTGACTTAACTATTCCAGCCTATCAACGACCTTATAAATGGACGGTGAAAAATATCAGCGAGCTGTTTGCCGATATTAACAGTCATCTCGATAAATCGGTTTATCGGCTGGGCTCAGTAGTGTTTCATCAGGCTGAGAGCAATGAAGAACATAGACTGAATATCGTTGATGGCCAACAACGAACTTTGACATTAATGCTGGCCGTATGGGCCATTATCGAAACCCGACTTGCTGAGTTGGAACGTCAGGATTTGCAGGAAACG
>NZ_JBXUGP010000081.1:0-2775 GCF_057180605.1 Serratia sp. HNCC26DJ206 | reverse complement strand
GGATCGTGGTTGGCAGATCGACACAATGGTTGTTTTCCGTCAAGGCACTGAACGCGGCGACGTTCACCCCGAGTGGCTAACGCTCATTATGGTCGCCAGCGTTATAAGGAGAATTGGAAGGCATCGCTGGTGCCGCCATAGTCATTGATGATCTTCCAACTGACCGCATTGCCCGTCATGCCAGCGGGCAGCGCAAAGCTTGCCGTGGCATTTGGTGCCACCATGGTCACTTCCGGCAGTTCCTTACCGCCAACGGCGATGGAGAAGAAGCTCAGGTAATAAGGGGACTTGTTGGTTGCCTGTAAGGTATTACCGCTGCGCTGCCATTTGAGGCTTTTCGCCGCGTCATTAAGGGAGCCTTTTATGCCAGCAGGTCGATAAATCAGCTTGATGCGGGTTTTGACCGCGATCTGCAGGGTGTTATCCATCTTCTCCGCAGAAGGAATGGACTTTATATTCAGCCAGAACAGAGATTCTTTATCTTCCGGCAGGCTGCCCCCGGCGCGGACGATGCGCAGTACGTTATCTTGTTCGGCACTCAGCCTGAACAGCGGTGGAGTGATCACGAAAGGGGCTTTGTTCTGCCCACCTTCCGGCGACTCCACCCAGGATTGGATAAGATAGGCCGTTTTATCTGGGTTTTTCACGCTGAGCGCGGCTTCTTTCTTGCCGCCGTCATAGATCACCCGGGTACCGCCGACGATCACGCCTGCTGAGGCGCTCAATGAGGTCAGTAACAGCCCGCCGAGTAGTGCCTTATGCCATAATTTCATCTTGGAATCTCCAGCAATCTGCGATCAGAAAATCAATAAACCCGCAGATTTATTGCCAAAGGTTTGCAAAGTGAATGTGCCCGTCGCAAAACATGGCATTACGGTTTATTACTTATGGGCTACATACGCGATGAAGCGATTCTTGTACGCCTTTAGAAAGTATATAAACGCAATGAACATTGTGTGGGCTTTTTTGTCGTTAGTTTTGTGTGGTTTATTACCAATCGTTTTTTGAACGAATAAATCCTCTTTTTTAGCGTTCAACAGAAGGGTTTCTTAACAAGGGGAATTTCCGGTTTGGGGCAAGAATCGTACCGCTACGGCATAGGCACCAAAGCAGCCTAAAGTACGGTAAAACTGACTTTAGGCTTTCCCCGTTACGTGAATAGAATTAGTTGTAGGTAAACGAGGCGACGACAGAGGCATTGATAGTTCCTGGCATCACAGTACCTGTGGCATAAGCCCGGGTTTTCAGGTTGAAAGTTGCCGTTTTTGATGTGCTATTCACGGAGGTATAGGTTGTTTGACCATTACTGAGGTTATTGCCACTGGTAGCGCCTGCCAACTCAACGGTCAGGTTGGTCGCGGTACCCATATTCTTATAGCGTGTATTATCAGTACTGTCTGGAGTTCCGGAGAATGCGACGTTTACCTTGGTGGTTGAGGCTGGGCAACCTGTCAGAACAATGCTAAAAGGCGTCCAGTCACCAAAGGTTCCCGCCGTTGTCAGAGAGGTAGCCTGAATATCCCCTAGGCCTATATTGATCGTAGAGTTACTGCTGTCAATCACACAAGGAGAAGCCACAACATTTCCCGTAATGTTGATGGTGCTGGTATCGGCGGCATTAACCATCATGCTTTGTGCAACTAACAGTGTTAAGCCGAAATATCCTAACTTGACTGATTTTTCCATTTTATATTCCAATCTTTATATTTAACTGCGTATTTATTTCATACGCATTTTTTATAGGTTTACTGCTGATTATTCATTGGCTGGTAAAACTCCCCGGTACAATCCAATAATGACTCCATCTTCACCGGAACCGAGGATATCTGTCCGTCGGGTCACGACTTAACGGCAAAGCAGACGGCTTTGCCGTTAAGTGCATAACATTAGTTGTAGGTAAACGAGGCCACTACGGTGGCATTGATAGTGCCTGGCATCACGGTACCGGTGGCATAAGCACGCGTTCTTAACGAGAACGTGGCGGTATTGGCTGCCACGCTGATAGTGGTTCCTTTTGTATTGCCAAAGTTCATGCCACCACCACCGGTTAACTCGACAGAGAGGTTGGTTGCCGTACCGGTGTTTTTATAGCGGGTGGCATCTCCGGTGTCCGGAGTTCCGCTAAATACCACGTTGACCTTGGTGGTTGAGGCCGGGCAACTTTTCAGGACGACATCAAAAGTTTTCCAATCACCGAATGTTCCGGCCGTTGCCAGAGAGGAGGCCTGAATACTCCCCAAATCGATATTGACGGAGGCATTGCTGGCGTCAATCACACAAGGTGAAGCCACGACATTTCCCGTTACGTTGATGGTGCTGATATCAGCAGCGTTAACGGCCATGCTGTGCGCAGCTAATAACGCTAAACCACAATATCCCAATTTAACTGACTTTTTCATTCTATAATCCCAACGTTGATATTTGACGGTGTATTTCTCTGTGAGAAAACGTTTTATATTTTTTATAGTCGCCCAGCAGGTTATTTACTGGTAAGTGAAATTAACCTGCACTGCACCTGCAATGGTTCCACCCTCGCTCATGCCGTTGACACTCAACAAGCGGCTGGCAAGGGGAACGGTGGCAGTTCTTGAGGTGGAGTCCACCGCCACGGTCAGGCTACTCCCTGTTCCCAACTTCTGCGTGCGCGTGACATCAGCCAGATGAATAGCGATATTCCTTGCCGTGCCCGTATTGGCATAAAGCGCGCTATCATCATCACTGGCAGTACCGCTAAAGTTGGCTACCACTTTGCTGGTTGATATTGGACATGCTGTC
>NZ_JBXUGP010000080.1:0-3053 GCF_057180605.1 Serratia sp. HNCC26DJ206 | reverse complement strand
TTTTTTTGCACAAATAAATATCCCACCTATATTCTTTATGAGCCTAACCGAAATCGACAGATGACAGTGCTGCGCTCGTGGAAATTCAATGTTTTCTTACTATTAGGAAGGTAATGGATTATGCAATTCAAAAAATTTGCCGTAACTGCTTTATTTGCTTCGGGTGCTTTATTAATGGGACATTCTGCGTCTGCAGTGAAGCTAGACAACTCATTTAACGTGAAACTGGCGATAAACAGCCTGTGTACCATCGAAACCGTGGATGACGTTGATTTCGGTCAAGTCGACAGTAGTACAGGTACTCAGACCAAGAGCACACAGCTTAAGATCAAGTGCAACGACGAAAAACCCTATAAGGTGGCCCTGAAACCGTCAGATAACAATCCGGCGGGTCAAGGTAAAATGGCATCGCCTGACACGGTTGATACCATCGTTTACAACCTGTATCAAGATCCTGCTGGGGCAGTTCCGTGGGGCAGTACAGGAACCAATGAAGTGTCCCAAACAGGAACGGGTACCGTACAGACACTCCCTGTGTATGTGAAGGTGAATGGCAGTGAGTTTAATAAACCCGCGGGTCACTACAATGATGTGGTTGCTGTCTCGATTAACTACTAGAGCCTAGCCAATGTATAAAACGAGAAAGGATTTTGTAAGGATCCTGATCTCGACAGCCGTGATGCTTGTCCTGATGTTAGGCAGCACTGCGGCTGTAGCGATCGGCTTGCAAGTCTCCCCAATATCGATAGATTTACCGGATAATGCCAACGCGACAGAACTGTGGCTCATTAACAGCAGCGCCAAGCCTCTGCAGGCACAGGTGAGGGTGTATCAATGGGAGCAGAAAAATAATAAGGATACGTTAACGGCAACAACCGAACTGATTGTCAGTCCGCCGGTAGCGAAAATTGCTGCCAATGGGCGGCAATTGGTGCGCGTAATGCGTGCGAAAGGTAATAATAATACGGCACCGCTTTCCACATTTCGTATTTTAGTCAATGAATTACCGGTATCTTCAACCAAAAGTACCGGGGTTGATTTTGTGATGGAATACTCCGTTCCCGTATTTGTCTATCAAAGCAATCCTGATGCGTTGCGAACCAAACTGGCACTGAGCCTGGCGGCCAGTGGCAAAACCACGCTATTGCGGGCAAATAATCAGGGCGATCTTTATGGCAGACTTTATGCTTTGACTTTTATTGACCCGAAAGGAAAAAGGCTGGTTTTGAATTCAGGCTTGGTCGGATACGTGTTGCCCCACCAGGAAATGCAATGGGACATAGGGAAACCACCGAGTGTTTTTGCACAAGGGGGCACCATGGAAGCGTTATTGAATGGCAAGACACACACCGAGACAATTGCACCACTCGGCCGTTAAACGTTTACAACGTTCTTTTCTAAGCCTGATGATATGCACAATCCCCCTCTTGGGGGTCGTGTGTATATCAGAAAGTGTTGCTCAGTCATCAGCACCTGGCACCCACGATGATAAATATCAGATACCTGATAATCCAGAGGTCTACCTGGATGTTGAGCTGAATGGGGTACAACGGGGAGTCTATTCCTTTGAGTTACGTCATGATGAACTCTGGGGCCTTGTGTCAACATTGGAAGAGATGGGTCTGAAAATCCCACCGGCAAAGGCACCCAGCATCAACTTGATGTCGCTTGAAGGCATCAAGGTAGATTATCAGACCGAAGTGCAACGGCTGGTATTGACGGTCAATGAAGCCCGTGTGGAGTTACCCCGCAGTGTCTTCACTAACGTTGACACACAGACTTACCCAGGCAGCAGTGCCAGCGGTGTACTGCTTAACTATGAAGCCTTTGCCACGCATAGCAATAATGCAGAGACAGCCAGTCTCTTCAGTGAATTGCGTGTCTTCAATCCCTTGGGGACCCTCAGCAACACAGCGTTGAGTCAATTCAATGATTCCACCCCATCGAGAGTTGACACCATTCGCTTGGATACCACATTGAACGCGTCCTGGCAGGAGAGCATGGTGACATTGCGAGCCGGGGATGCTATTACGGGAAACCTGTCCTGGTCACGGGGCACGCGGTTTGCCGGGTTACAGCTGGCACGCAACTTCGACTTGAACCCTTATCTGGTCAGTAGCCCACTGCTTGAATTTCTGGGGACCACGACCACCCCGTCAAACGTGGATCTGCTGATTGACGGGGTCAAACAGTACAGCACGCCAGTGCCTCCCGGCCCGTTCGTGATCAACACGCTACCCAGGATCAACGGCTATGGCAATGCCCAACTGGTCGTGACCGATGCCCTGGGACAGAGCAAAACCTTGGATCTGCCTATCTTTTTCTCACCCTCCCTGTTGAGCAAAGGACTGGCTGATTGGAGCCTGGATGCGGGAAAGGTACGCCTGAACTATGGAAACAGTTCGTTTGATTACAGTGAAGACACAATGTTTAGCAGCAAATTGCGTTACGGTCTGACCTCTTCCCTTACACTGGAAAACCAGATGGAGACGACCGCCGGGTTGTTTAAACAAGGAGTCGGTATCGTGGCGACACCCAGTGCGTATCTGGGCGTGTTCTCCGGGTCTTATGCGCAAAGCCGGTATCAAGGCATGACGGGTGAACAGAAAGGGTTCGGCTACCAATGGAGTAACCGCGACTTCAATTTGGGTGGGTCAATATTGACAGCGAACACTGATTACCGAGACATCGCATCACTGTATGGTGCCACGTTGAATGCCAAAAGCCAGCAACTCTTTTTGGGTGTCAGTCTGGGGGATGCCGGGAGTGTTTCTGTCAGCCATTTGACACAAACCCCCATGGAAAAAGCCACTACACGGTTTGTGAATGTGTCATGGCTAAAAAATCTGGGGGAGACGGTTTCGTTGAATCTGTTGCTGAACCGAAATCTGAATGACCGTGAAGATTACTCGATTTATCTTGGGGTGAGTGTCGCATTACAAAATAAAATGAACGTGTCTGCTGGCACCACTTACCGTCAACGTGGAGTCGTTAACGCAGTGAGTGCCATCCGTAATGCCCCTTCGGACGGTGGCCTGGCCTGGCGAGCCAGC
>NZ_JBXUGP010000079.1:0-3318 GCF_057180605.1 Serratia sp. HNCC26DJ206 | reverse complement strand
TTGCTCTTTAACAATCTGGAACAAGCTGAAAATTGAAACCTGACAGCAGAAACTTATCCCTCCGTAGAAGTCTTGGGGTAAGAAGTACCCTGTCAGAGAGTCTCTCAATTGTTTACAGCACGAATCTGTCTTCTGTTTACATAAGACACCTTCGGGTTGTGAGGTTAAGTGACTAAGCGTACACGGTGGATGCCTAGGCAGTCAGAGGCGATGAAGGGCGTGCTAATCTGCGAAAAGTGTCGGTAAGGTGATATGAACCGTTATAACCGGCAATACCCGAATGGGGAAACCCAGTGCAATTCGTTGCACTATCGTATGGTGAATACATAGCCATACGAGGCGAACCGGGGGAACTGAAACATCTAAGTACCCCGAGGAAAAGAAATCAACCGAGATTCCCCCAGTAGCGGCGAGCGAACGGGGAAGAGCCCAGAACCTGAATCAGCAGGTGTGTTAGTGGAAGCGTCTGGAAAGTCGCGCAGTAAAGGGTGATAGCCCCGTACACTAAAATGCATCAGCTGTGAGTTCGATGAGTAGGGCGGGACACGTGACATCCTGTCTGAATATGGGGGGACCATCCTCCAAGGCTAAATACTCCTGACTGACCGATAGTGAACCAGTACCGTGAGGGAAAGGCGAAAAGAACCCCGGCGAGGGGAGTGAAATAGAACCTGAAACCGTGTACGTACAAGCAGTGGGAGCCTCTTTTATGGGGTGACTGCGTACCTTTTGTATAATGGGTCAGCGACTTATATTTTGTAGCAAGGTTAACCGAATAGGGGAGCCGTAGGGAAACCGAGTCTTAACTGGGCGTCTAGTTGCAAGGTATAGACCCGAAACCCGGTGATCTAGCCATGGGCAGGTTGAAGGTTGGGTAACACTAACTGGAGGACCGAACCGACTAATGTTGAAAAATTAGCGGATGACTTGTGGCTGGGGGTGAAAGGCCAATCAAACCGGGAGATAGCTGGTTCTCCCCGAAAGCTATTTAGGTAGCGCCTCGTGAACTCATCTTCGGGGGTAGAGCACTGTTTCGGCTAGGGGGCCATCCCGGCTTACCAACCCGATGCAAACTCCGAATACCGAAGAATGTTATCACGGGAGACACACGGCGGGTGCTAACGTCCGTCGTGAAGAGGGAAACAACCCAGACCGCCAGCTAAGGTCCCAAAGTCATGGTTAAGTGGGAAACGATGTGGGAAGGCATAGACAGCCAGGATGTTGGCTTAGAAGCAGCCATCATTTAAAGAAAGCGTAATAGCTCACTGGTCGAGTCGGCCTGCGCGGAAGATGTAACGGGGCTAAACCATGCACCGAAGCTGCGGCAGCGACGCTTAGGCGTTGTTGGGTAGGGGAGCGTTCTGTAAGCCGTTGAAGGTGGTCTGTGAGGGCTGCTGGAGGTATCAGAAGTGCGAATGCTGACATAAGTAACGATAAAGCGGGTGAAAAACCCGCTCGCCGGAAGACCAAGGGTTCCTGTCCAACGTTAATCGGGGCAGGGTGAGTCGACCCCTAAGGCGAGGCCGAAAGGCGTAGTCGATGGGAAACGGGTTAATATTCCCGTACTCGGTGTTACTGCGAAGGGGGGACGGAGAAGGCTAGGCTGGCCGGGCGACGGTTGTCCCGGTTTAAGCGTGTAGGGGGAGAGAATTGGTAAATCCGTTCTCTTATCTAACCCTGAGGCGTGATGACGAGTCACTACGGTGGCGAAGTGGTTGATGCCAAGCTTCCAGGAAAAGCCTCTAAGCTCCAGGTAACACAGAATCGTACCCCAAACCGACACAGGTGGTCAGGTAGAGAATACCCAGGCGCTTGAGAGAACTCGGGTGAAGGAACTAGGCAAAATGGTGCCGTAACTTCGGGAGAAGGCACGCTGGCGCGTAGGTGAAGAGACTTGCTCTCGGAGCTGAAGCCAGTCGCAGATACCAGCTGGCTGCAACTGTTTAATAAAAACACAGCACTGTGCAAACACGAAAGTGGACGTATACGGTGTGACGCCTGCCCGGTGCTGGAAGGTTAATTGATGGGGTTAGCGGCAACGCGAAGCTCTTGATCGAAGCCCCAGTAAACGGCGGCCGTAACTATAACGGTCCTAAGGTAGCGAAATTCCTTGTCGGGTAAGTTCCGACCTGCACGAATGGCGTAATGATGGCCAGGCTGTCTCCACCCGAGACTCAGTGAAATTGAACTCGCTGTGAAGATGCAGTGTACCCGCGGCAAGACGGAAAGACCCCGTGAACCTTTACTATAGCTTGACACTGAACATTGAGCCTTGATGTGTAGGATAGGTGGGAGGCATCGAAGTGTGGACGCCAGTCTGCATGGAGCCAACCTTGAAATACCACCCTTTAATGTTTGATGTTCTAACTCGGCCCCATAATCTGGGGTGAGGACAGTGTCTGGTGGGTAGTTTGACTGGGGCGGTCTCCTCCCAAAGAGTAACGGAGGAGCACGAAGGTTAGCTAATCACGGTCGGACATCGTGAGGTTAGTGCAAAGGCATAAGCTAGCTTGACTGCGAGAGTGACGGCTCGAGCAGGTACGAAAGTAGGTCTTAGTGATCCGGTGGTTCTGAATGGAAGGGCCATCGCTCAACGGATAAAAGGTACTCCGGGGATAACAGGCTGATACCGCCCAAGAGTTCATATCGACGGCGGTGTTTGGCACCTCGATGTCGGCTCATCACATCCTGGGGCTGAAGTAGGTCCCAAGGGTATGGCTGTTCGCCATTTAAAGTGGTACGCGAGCTGGGTTTAGAACGTCGTGAGACAGTTCGGTCCCTATCTGCCGTGGGCGTTGGAAGATTGAGAGGGGTTGCTCCTAGTACGAGAGGACCGGAGTGAACGCACCACTGGTGTTCGGGTTGTCATGCCAATGGCACTGCCCGGTAGCTAAGTGCGGAAAAGATAAGTGCTGAAAGCATCTAAGCACGAAACTTGCCTCGAGATGAGTCTTCCCTGGGCCTTTAAGGTCCCTGAAGGAACGTTTAAGACTAAGACGTTGATAGGCTGGGTGTGTAAGTGCAGCGATGCATTGAGCTAACCAGTACTAATGAACCGTGAGGCTTAACCTTACAACACCGAAGGTGTTTTGGTGAGAGAGAGAATATAAGTTTTAATTTTCAGCGATGTTCTTAGATTGGTTCTGGTGGTTACGTGTGAAGAGACATGTAACGGCCTGGAATGAAACAGAATTTGCCTGGCGGCAATAGCGCGGTGGTCCCACCTGACCCCATGCCGAACTCAGAAGTGAAACGCCGTAGCGCCGATGGTAGTGTGGGGTCTCCCCATGCGAGAGTAGGACACTGCCAGGCATCAAA
>NZ_JBXUGP010000078.1:0-3431 GCF_057180605.1 Serratia sp. HNCC26DJ206 | reverse complement strand
GCCCACAGCGGCGGGAGCCTGCGAGCGGCGCGCCACACCGCACTGGCCGTTAACGATGCCAAGGCGGATTGCCCAACCCACACACAACGCCGAACCTGCCCGCTGCGGGGGCGCACCCCCGCACACGCCGGAGCCGAACAGGGCAGGAGGTGCGCCGCGCTGGCGCCAAGGGAACGAACAGAAGCGAACGGCGCGCCTGCTGCCTGGGCACTCACCCACCGACCCACAGAGAACGAGCTAGCTTTTCAGGCTGTCCGGCGGCACCGTTGCCGCGTCCGGCTCCTGGCTGTCCGGCTGCATTTCACTGTCCGCCTGCTCCGCCGGATGGGTCGACGCATGAACCGCCTGCAACGCCCGGATACTCACCTGCGTATAGATTTGCGTCGATTCGATACTCGCATGGCCCAACATCGCCTGTATCCAGCGGATATCTGCGCCATTCTCCAACATCTGGGTCGCCATCGCATGGCGGAACAGGTGACAACTGCCCCAGCGGCTGATACCCGATGCCACGATATATTCCTTGGTGACGATAGTGACGCCATTCGGCGTCAGTCCCGCCACGCCGTCCAGCGCCACGAACAACGCGGTAACCTCGGGATTGACCAGCAACTGCGGCCGCACCTGGTGCTGATAATGCAGCACCCACTTTAGCGCCCGTTCTCCGATGGGGATAACCCGGTCTTTTTTCCCCTTGCCCTGCCGGATGGTCACCGTTTTTCGGCTGGCGTCCACCGCGTGCTGGTCAAGCCCGGCCACTTCCATGCGCCGCATCCCCGTTGACCACAACAGCTCCAGCAGCGCCCGGTCACGCAGCCCTTTCAGCGTGCTGATATCCGGCAACGCCAACACCTGCTCCACTTCTTCTACGCTCAGGATATGGCGCGGCAACCGTTTCTCCAGCCTCGGCAACACCAGACCGGATGCCGGGTCGGCCAACAGCAGATGGCTGCGCGTCATCCAGGCGAACCACACCACCAACGGCCCCAACTGGCTCCGCTGCGTCCGGCTGCTCAACGGCTCGCCGTCCGGTTTGCGGTAGGTGAACAGATAGCGTTGATAACGTTCCAGGATGGGTAGGGTGATTTCCTGCGGATAGTGCAACCCGCGTTCAGCGGCCCACAGGATAAAGCGGTATTGATGATGGGTTTGTGTCTTCAGCGTCGTTTCCGACCAGTTGCGCTCCCGCCGCCACATCACGAACCGCAACAGCAGCGCATACAGGCTTTTCGGGTCATGCGCCGGGCCAACCGGTTTACGGTAGACTTCATCCACGGTCAGCAGCGCATCGGCGCGGGGTCTGCGGTAGGCCATTACTCACCTCCAACAGCAGGGGCAGCAGCCCGATTATTTTTCCCCTTTATTACTGCATTTGGCGCAACCCCAACCACTTCCGCCACCAAGCCTTGCCCTGCCTGGCTCGAAGCCACTTTATCACTCTCCAACTTGGCCCCAACTTGGGGGCAACTTGGCACCAACTTGCTGGCTTCCGAGTCCAACTTGCGCTCCCCGCCCTCATGTTCAGCCACATTAAGCAGACCACACAGATGGCTTTCATCACCGTTACCACCATCCCACAGCAGTTGATACTGCAACAGATGGCCACGACTGCCACCGTGCAACAACAGGTACTCCATCTCAGCCAACCGCAGGCAATGCACCTTAAGCTGGTTATCACTCCAGTTGGTGTAACCCCGGATATCCCGCCGGGTAAAGCGCACCTCCGCGCTCTGGCAACCTTGTTGCTCGGCCATTCCTTTGACCATCTCTTGTATCAGCAGCAACAGCTTCCGCGTCTGCGGCGGCATTTCGTCCAGCGTGCGCCCCAGCACCTCATGCGCCAGCCGGTTCGCCAGCGCGATATCAGACCGCGCCACCTCGATATACTCCAGCCATTCCCCCCGATGCTGTACCCGCTTCACCTCCCGCTGGTACTGGTGCAACAGCGCTATCGACTGTATCAACGTCAGGTACTTCATATGGTCGCGCCGGGTGCGGGTTTTATCACTCAGGAACGTCAGTTGTTCCGCATACGGATTCACCACCTTCAGCGGCCGCAACAGCCGCTGTGCATTCTGGTGCAACCGCGTCAGATAGCCTTTCTCACTCACCGCCAACAGCCCTTCCAGCGTTTGATGATGCCGCTGCAAGGCATGTATGGCCTGCGTCTGCTCCCGGCTCTCGTTCACCGTCAGCACCAGACAGCGGTTCAGCAACTCTTCATCCACATCGATGGCCGTGGTGGTCAGCATCAGCATCACCGGGCCTTGCACCTTGTATTCCCGCGTCACCAGTTCGCCGCTCTGCTCGTTCTTGCCCGTCGACGCTATCTTTAGCTCCCCGTCCGACTGCAACAGCTTCAGCGCATACGCCGCCTGCCGTACCCCTTCTTCTTCCGCTATCGCCAGTATCTTGTGCGACAGCGAGGTTTCACCCAGGTAATACAGGCTCTGCCCGGTCATGGCTGAGTACTGGATACGCTCTTCTTCCGGCATCAGGTTCAGCACCGCATCCATCAACGAGGATTTTCCCGCCGCCGAGCTGCTCTGTATCAACACTGCCAAGGGTTTATCCAGCTTGCGTGACACCGCCGCCAGATACCCGGTCAGCAGGTTGGAGGATTCACCCACCACGCCGCACGACGCTAGGTCATTCACCACACGTTCAGCCAGCCGTGCATCTTTCAGCAGTGTCAGCGCGGCCGCTTCATCATCAGCACTCACCGCCACCCCGGCAGGCGCAGCCAGCTCTACCGCCTGCCGCGCCTCGTCCTGCTTCTGCTCCAGCAACAGCAGCAACCGACCTGCCTCACGCTTGATAACCGCCACATCACAGCCCAGCTCGACCACGGCCACGTTGATAAAGCCCTGCCGCTGTTTGGCGTGGTACATGTCCAACTGGTCAACATGGAACGCGCCGCTGGCCTCATCCCGCACCTGCACATTGACCTTCATCACGTCCGGCACGGTGTTTTTCTGCCAGCCCCGCACCCGCCACACGCGTGGGCCGCAGCGCATCAACAGCTCACCCGCTGCCGTGACTTCGCCGGGGATAGGCGCGGTTTCAGCCGACACCGGCGAAGCCTGCACGCCCGGCAAGGCGGCTAAAGAAGAAGGGGTGTCCGGCCCCGGTGTTTCCTGCACGAACACCGCCCCCGGCCCGGTGCCGTGGCCCATCCAGGCCGCTTGTTCCAGCGCCAGCCCCAGCGCTTTCTCCGGGTTACCGCTTTTCAGCGCATACGCATTCGCATCCAGCCCTTGCGGGAACCGCACCCGCCACGCTTCGATCCCCA
This sequence comes from Serratia sp. HNCC26DJ206, assembly GCF_057180605.1. Lineage (NCBI taxonomy): Bacteria > Pseudomonadati > Pseudomonadota > Gammaproteobacteria > Enterobacterales > Yersiniaceae > Serratia > Serratia sp. HNCC26DJ206. The sequence goes on along the minus strand of NZ_JBXUGP010000078.1, from coordinate 139 downwards.
GCTCCAGCAGATCACCGGCGACAGATTCAGCCCCCCGATCCCCGGCTTCGTCCCGATCGAAGGCGATCAACACCCGCTTCACGCCGTGATACTGCAACGCTGCCAGATGATCCGCCGTAAAGCCGTTGCAGCCATACGC
>NZ_JBXUGP010000077.1:0-3544 GCF_057180605.1 Serratia sp. HNCC26DJ206 | reverse complement strand
ACTCGTGAGGTAGGTGCTTGGGCTCTGTCGTATTCGGGGGCGAGGAGCAACCGTGCGAAAAACCACATTAATAAACTAACAGTCTAAAATATCATAAGTTTTGAGACTGCCAAAAAAGGCACTGAATGTCAGTATCAAAAATCGTGATTTGTACTTTATGATACCAAATAGTATTAATATCGATTTGTGAGACAAAAATGGCCTTATTGGGGTATGCGAGGGTATCAACCAGCCATCAGAAACTGACGGCACGGATTTCTGAACTCAAAGTGGCGGGCGTGGGAGATGATCGGTTTTTCACCGACATGATGTCGGGGGCAACCGATGAGCGCGAAGGGTTGCTGCGACTTCTCGCCCGTGCAGAGAAAGATGGCATTATTCTTTGTACCAAAATGGACCGCCTTGGACGCAATGCCGCTGATATGATCAATATCGTAGATACCTGTTATAAAAAGGGTATCGCTATTCGATTTCTTGAAAATGGTTTAAGCACCGAGGGGACGATGGGCAAGATGGTCATTCAGATACTGGCTGCTGTGGCTGAGGCGGAACGGGAGCGCATTCTGGAGCGGACTAATGAAGGTCGAATAGCGGCTATGGCATCTGGAGTGAAATTCGGACTTAAACCACACAGCCAGTCTGCCATGGTGAGGGAGTTAATCGCACAGGATGCCCCAGAGAAAACGGTACTGGAAAAAACGGGTATATCACGGGCGACTTTTTACAGGCTGAAGAAAAGGACTCTGGCAGGACAACCCCTGGTTACGCGTGAAAAGACAAAAAGATAAGGCGATGTTAAAAATGCAAGAAAGTAAAATTAATATCAACCGAATTCATTCCCTTTATGAGGCGTTGGTGAAGAGGCATACTTCGCTTGAAGAGACCTACCACGCCATCCTTAATGAAGGATTAAAAGCCTTTGACCTATCTCTGGGTATTATCAGTCAGATAGAGGGGGAAAGTTACTCTCTGCTTGCAGTCTCACCAACAGGAAAAGAAATTTCAGCAGGCATGATTTTTGAGTTAAAAAACACCTATTGCCAACGGGTATTCAGTGAAAGAAGAATAATAAGTATTGAACATGCAGGAGAGCACCCCGATTTCAATACTCATCCCGTCTATATTAGTATGCAACTGGAAAGTTATATCTCGGCACCAATATGGGTAGGAGAAAAAATATGGGGCACACTTAATTTTTCTTCCACCCAGATAAGAACGGTATCTTTCTCTGAAGATGACTATGAGTTCATTAGTTTAATGGCTGAGGGTATTGGCTCGTTAATCGAGATGAACTTATTAATCAGTGAAAATGAAACGGTTATTTCAGCGTTACGAAAAAACAACGACATTCTCGAAAGCATTTTTAAAAACTCAACCATCGGGATGGCTTTGGTAGCCCCTTCTGGCCTATGGATGAAAGTTAACAGCTCACTGACCCGTATGCTGGGGTATACTGAAGATCATCTGCTTTCTATCAACTTTCAAAACATCACCCATCCTGATGATTTAACCACGGATTTACAACTATTAGAGGCACTTTCTCAAGGGGATATTCCGTTCTACCAGTTAGAAAAGCGATATCTGACGGCGTCAGGGAATTATATCTGGATACTTCTGAGCGTCTCTCTGGTGCGAGAAGATAATGGTGATGTCAAATATTACATCGCTCAGATTCAAAGTATTGATGAGCGTAAAACGCTGGAAATGGAGCTCAAAAACCAAAAAGAGGCGCTGTATAAGGTCAATATTATTCTGGAGCGCATGGCCACGGAAGACAGTCTGACAGAGATTGCCAATCGCCGAAAGTTTATGCTTTGGTTTGATAGTGAAATGACCAAAATGGCGCGCCATCCAGTCCCTGTATCACTTGCCATTGCCGATATCGATTTTTTTAAATCGTATAACGATGACTATGGTCACCAGGAAGGAGACTTTGCCCTAAAAAATATTGCCAGAGAACTCAGCCATACCCTACGAAGCCAGGATAAAATCGCGCGGTTTGGCGGGGAGGAATTTATCATGCTTTTCCCTGAAACGGATGAAAAGGGCTGTCTTTTGGCTTGCGAAAGATTACGAAAAAGCGTTGAAAACCTGACCTCGCTCAGAAGAACGGTCACGATCAGTATTGGTGCAGTGACATGCCATCCGAAAGAAGGGGAGCTTGTTCACTTTGATGATTTACTGAAAGTGGCAGACTCAAAACTCTATGAAGCGAAAAGGTCTGGGCGAAATCAGGTGAAAGTGACCAACTTAGAAGACCATCAGGACCTAGGCTGTGTCCCGTAATTATTTTTTGTACAATCCAACACCTATTTTAACCAGAAGAAGTCTCTTACGTGGCTCGTTACGATTTTCCCGATGACGCTTGGGCATTGATTTACCCCCTACTGCCGCCTGAACGAGGCGTTTCTAAAGCTGGTCGCCCCTATCTTGAGCACCGCCAAGTGATGAATGGCATATTTTGGGTGCTGTGTTCAGGAGCCCCTTGGCGGGACCTGCCCGAACGTTATGGTCACTGGAAAACGATTTACAACCGGTTTAACCGGTGGCCCAAGAATGGAGTAATAAACTGTATTTTCAATAAATTACTTCAGATACTTGATGGGAAAAGGTTGGTTGACTGGGATGCCATCGCGTCAGATGGCAGTAACATTCGGGCCCTGAAAGCCGCTGCGGGTGCTAAAAAAAACACCCCGATGAACTCAGCTGTCATGTGCTGGGTCGCTTTCGAGGCGGCTTTGGTACCAAAATCCATCTGGCGACAGATAGCACAGGATTACCGCTGAGTTTTTACCTGAGTGGCGGAAAAGCCCATGAGAGCAGATACGCGGAAGCGTTGCTTGGCCGGGTTGGGATCATCCGACAAAGCGGGCACCTGAAATCGCGGCCTAAAGCGGTGCTGGCTGATAAGGGATACTCAAGTCAGGCATTGCGTAATCAACTGAGAATTAAAGGGATAAAAACCGTTATCCCTTTTAAATCGAATGAAAAAGCCAGTCAGGATAAACGCCGGAAACTCGATACCCGATTGTACAAAAAACGTAACGTCGTTGAACGTTGCTTCGCCAAGCTTAAAGAACATCGCCGTATCGCTACCCGTTCGGAAAAAACAGTCAGAAATTACCTGAGCATGTTGAAATTGGGTGCTATCCGGTTATTTTTAAAGCGATTGTCAAATTAAGGGACACACCCTAAATAGCCGCGTCTAATACCGCTACACTTTTGCCAGTCCATGCCTGCTTCCGGGGAATGGACTGGCGGTTTCCATAAAGTGGTGAACTTTTCTCAGCAACTGCCACATTGTTCGGCACTGATGATTACGGGTTATCGTGTCATGCAACGCCTGCCATAAACGCTCAACGTGGTTCACCCACGGTGAGTAAACCGGCTGATAGATCACCTTGAACTTTGGGTTCACTTTCAGCCAGCGGAGGGTTTCACGGCTTTTGTGGATGATATAGTTGTCCACGATGAGCGTGATGCTTTTCGCCCGTCTGTATGTCGCTTTAAGATGCTTTAACAAACTGATAAATAAAGATGAGCG
>NZ_JBXUGP010000076.1:0-4029 GCF_057180605.1 Serratia sp. HNCC26DJ206 | reverse complement strand
CTGTTGTTCAGGCAGCACGGTATAGGTGTCTGCCGACAGGCTTTTGCTATTGATTGAACCGTAGTCAACCGTGCCACCACCCGACAGCGCTGGGTGACAGCCTGGAGGCGTAATGGTGCCGATAACACGCACATCAATGCTCTCAGCCAATGCCGGCAGAGAGGTGGTAGCCAATACAGCCAGCGCACAAACGGTTTTTTGCAGATTATTCAACATAAAATTCTCGTATATAATTTTAATTAGCTTATTTATAGCCGGGAGTGATCCCGGCTAATCTGCCTATTACAGGTAAACCAGCTCAAGCGTGGTCAGGCCATCCAGCACAACCGGCTTGGTCAGGTCCAGCTCAGAGGCTTTGTTGATATAAGCCTGAACGCCCAGTTTGCCCGTCAGAGTGGTAAAGGCGACCGGGGTGGTGGTGCCTTTTGTGGCCCAAGAGGCGTAGCGCAAAGATGTCGGGGTGTTAAACAGGGCGCCCGAAGGTGCGGCTACCCATGAGGTGGTATTACCGTTTGCCATGATAGAATCAACCGCAACGCCATCGGCGTTCATGGTGCCAGCAGCCAGGCGGACACTATAACCACCGATGCCTTTTGCCCCATCCAGACCCAAGCCGACAACGGCAAAGTTCGCAGCAAAGCCGAATAATCCAGAGTGCCCCCCCATCTCAACCAGTAAGCCATCAGCATTTACTGCGCTTGCACCACGTTGTGAGTGGGCGGTAATCGCCACCTTAGCCGGGGCATCACAGTTGATAGCGAAGTCCAGCTGTTTTTCTGGCAACACCGTAAAAGCATCGGTAGCCAATGTACTTGTTTTAATGGTGCCGTAGTCGACAGTGCCACCGCCGGCCAGCGTTGGGGTACAGGCCGCTGGGTCGATAGTACCGATAACACGCACATCAATGCTTTCTGCCAATGCAGGCAGAGAAGTGGTTGCCAGTACAGCCAGTGCACAAACGGTTTTTTGCAGGTGATTCAACATCTATTCTTTTCCTTCATTTCAATATAAGCGTTCACGCATTCCGGCGGAGGGACCTTTTATTGGATCCTTTACACCATGGCGATGTTTTTTTAAGCCCTTCAGGGCATTTATTCAGGTATTCAGATGTGCCGTTGGGCCCCAAATATCGAATGGTTTTTACAGGTAAAGTTACTGATTAACTTGTCTTATAATATCCGTTAATTGCTGCTATACCCTGAGGGGTATAAACTATTAACGTGTTGATGCCTAATCGGTTAAAATCAATCTGGTTAATGCGCATGATTAATACGTGCAGTATTCTCTTTAAGAACCCATGATATTTATGGTTCTATATAATGAAAATCCAGGGGGGCATCCTTTATCTAACTGCGCTAGGTCATTTGACTTATAGTTCATCAATTTGCTTACCTGCTCCTGGATCTATGGGGCTATTTTATCGCTATCTCACAGCCTATGTAGGGGGGTTTTGTTGTCCTTTTGTTTACTTTTGTACAACCTGTAAAAATTGTAACAACAAAAGCCAGGCCCCTGATAGAGACGGTTCCGCTGAGCCATGACATCGGTCTATTTGCTACCTGCGCGTTGGTAGTTACGGATTTAAAAGTCTTAGCATGACTCAACGTCAAATTGTTAACTTATAAAGTCAAAATAAGCTCGCCAATCAACGATACCTAAAGCCCAGTACAGATAACCGACGGTTCTTTCAATAGGCATTTAACCAGCAAGGCCATAAATAGTCTGCCGCTCGACCACGGCTTAATTTAACAGGGTTGGATAACACTGTTACAGTAGGAATGACGTTATTATTCAATATCCATGCTCGGTTAAATCGTATCATCCATTACGGTTTATTTATCAGGCAATAATAAGAGACAATGCATTTAAATTTTATTGTTACTGTCTGAGTGGTCATTGCGCGTCAATCTGAAGCATGAAGCAAATATTACCTGTGATGACTTCTTAGTGTCAACATTGTTAAATGTTCACTACTTTCATATAATTACATTATTATTCAATGGGATGCCTTTATTTTCTTCAATCACCGTAAGGTTATTCTTGCTTTTTTTAGGATTTATTACCAGCGATAACGTTCTGTTTAATTGTTATTTTTTGATTTTTTACATTAATTAAATAAATTAAATCAGCATTATGAACTAATAAATTAAAATTTAACAGAGTTAAAAGTTATTTATTGAATAAGGGGTTGAGGTCCAGTGATGTAAAAAAACACGCTGAGAATATAATTCATTGTTTATATTGAAATTTTAGGGCCCTGGCACCGTCAGGTCCGACTGCCACTGTCTCAGGCAGCGTCAGAGTTTCACGTTAACTTTTGCCCAGAAGGTGCGTACAAGTTCATTAACAGATGTATTCGCGGTGCTGTTGCCAGCAAGATTCAGGTGTTCGCTAGAGTCTTTGTTGAACAGGTTATGGGGTTTAGGGTGTAACGGAACCAGAAACGCCCTTAAACAGTCATTTTAAATAGCAAAAAATTAACTAGCCAATTTACGTCGCAGATTGCCCTTTTTAGCCACCTCATTTAGGGGTTCCGTGCGCATTTCCCCGACCGCGAAGATGGTCAAGTAAAGTGAACCATCGAATAGTTTTCATTGTTCGATATTACATGCCCCTGACAGAAACTGTCAGGGGCATGTAATACAATTCAGACTTCATCTTACCCTGATAGCGAAGTTACTAATGACAACAACATATTACGAAACAGGGTAATGACTCTAATTAGTTGGATTTGACGTACAATACAGGCTTTTGAGGTCTGCTCATGGCCAGCGTTAATGTTCATTGCCCCGTTGTGATTCTGTTTTGGTTTACCGTCATGGTCAGAACCCTAAAGGCCAAAGCCGTTTCCGCTGTCGTGAGTGCCGATGCGTATTCCAACTCACCTACACCTATCAAGCTAGGAAGCCCGGCGTTAAAGAGCAAATCGTTGATATGGCCTTCAACGGGCGGGTGTTCGCGATACGGCAAGAACGCTCAAAATAGGGTTCAATACCGTTATCCGCACGTTAAAAAACTCGCGCCGAAGCGAATATACTAGGGTGTGTCCCGTAACTATTTTTTGTACAATTTAGCGATATTTAGCCGACAAGAGGCTTTTAAATTTGGCTCGTTATGATGTCCCTGATGAGGTTTAGGCGCTCATTTCCACCCTGTTGCCGCCTGAACGTAATCGTGCTAGCGGCGGTCGCCCTGACCTTGAACATAGGCCTGTAATGAACGGGATCTTTTGGGTGCTTTGCTCTGGGGTTCCCCTGCGAGATCTTCCTGAAAGGTATGGCAATTGGAAAACGATTTACAACCGTTTTAATCGTTGGTCAAAATCTGGAATAATAAATATTATTTTCAATAAATTACTCCAAATTTTGGATGAGAACGAACTCATCGATTGGGATGCTATAGCACTGGATGGCAGCAATATCAGGGCATTAAAAGCAGCAGCAGGAGCTAAAAAAATACCCCGATGAACTCAAGGATCATGGGCTTGGTCGCTCTCGAGGGGTTTTGGCACCAAAGTCCATTTGGCGACAGACAGCTCGGGGTTGCCATTAAGCTTTTGCTTGAGCGGTGGGCAAGCCCATGAGAGTCAATATGCTGAAACCTTGCTAAACCGAGTTGGGATTATCAGAAAAAGTGGACATCTCAAGTCCCGTCCTAACGCCGTGTTAGCCTATAAGGGTTATTCGAGCCATAAGCTTCGTAACCACCTGAAAATAAAGGCATAAAGCGGTTATACCTTTTAAATCGAATGAAAAAGCCAGTCGAGATGGACGCAGAAAACTGGATACCCAGCGGTATAAAAAACGCAATGTCGTCGAGCGGTGCTTTGGGATGTTAAAAGAACATCGTCGCATTGTCACACGCTCGGAGAAAACTGAACCGCCCCGGTAATCCTGGAGACTACACTATGAGTTAAAAGGAAATGTAATGAACGCATCCCACCCACTTATGCTTTTGTGATCGGGATATCTGACTGAGAGGGTGGATCCTCGCAGATTTTCGGCATCAAAGTGCCCATGAGCAGAAGCA
>NZ_JBXUGP010000075.1:0-4233 GCF_057180605.1 Serratia sp. HNCC26DJ206 | reverse complement strand
GGCGAGCGGGTTCAAACAGATCCTGTCGTAGCGTCGGGAAAGTTTTCCAGTAAGCGCTGAGAGCATCAATATCGCGATCGGGAATGCCACCAGCCAAATGGCCAGAAAGGTCGTGCAGATCTTCCGGATCACTGCTGTCGATATAGCGAGGGATATTGAGGTTGTAGTCGTTAGCTGCAATTTCTGAGAGCGGCACCAAGCGGCTGAAACGGGGGATTTCCTGCTTACGATTAAATGCATCGACAATTTTATGGATGTCCTGGGCGCGTAAGCGATTTTTATTGCCGTCTTTAATAAAGCCCTTACTGGCATCGATCATAAAGATGCCTTGCTGACTTTCACCATTAGCATTGAACGCTCGGAGCTGGGCATTTTCTTTATCGATGACAATGATGCATGCCGGGATACTTGTGCCATAGAACAAGTTAGCTGGCAGGCCAATAATGCCTTTGATATAACCCTGTTTGAGCAGATTTTCACGGATACGCGCTTCAGCGTTGCCCCGGAATAGAACGCCGTGAGGTAAGATCACTGCACCTTTACCAGTACTTTTCAGGCTTTTGATGATGTGCAGCAGGAAAGCATAGTCGCCGTTCTTTTCAGGCGGAGTCCCCCATACAAAACGATCAAAAGTATCGTTCGCAGCATCCAGCCCGCTGGTCCAGTTTTTGTTGGAGAAAGGCGGATTGGCTACAGCAAAGTCGAAGGTTTTCAGGTTGTCGTTGCCATCTTTCCAGTGTGGATCGGCCAGGGTGTTACCTTTCCAGATTTTAGCGGTGGCGTTGTCATGCAGGATCATGTTCATACGTGCCAGTGCGCTGGTCGCATAATCCATCTCTTGCCCGTAGATGGTTAGCCCCTTGGGGCCTGCTTCGTCACTGGCTTTCAACAATAGTGAGCCTGAACCACAGGTAGGGTCATAAACGGTAGCATCCTGTGCTGTCTGTTTGCTGATACCAATCACTTTCGCCAGAATGCGTGACACCTCTGCCGGGGTATAAAATTGCCCCTTAGATTTACCTGACTCTGTAGCAAAGTGACGCATCAAATATTCGTACGCATCACCCAGCAGATCGTCTCCATCAACGCGGTTGGCTGAGAGGTCCAACCCCTCGAATATTGCCACCAGCTTGGAAAGGCGGTCGATCATCTCCTTGCCTTTACCCAGCTTGTCTTCATCATTGAAGTCGGCAATGTCGATAACACCTTTCAGGTCGTTAGCTTCAGCCAGTAATCTGATGGTTTTGTTAATTTTCTCGCCAATTTCTTTGTTGCCCTTGAGAGCAACCATATCGTCGAAACTTGCCCCTTCCGGCACTTCAATCATCGCGTAAGGGTTACCCTTAGCTTTGTCAGAGACGTACTTCATAAACAGTAGGGTCAACACATAGTCTTTATACTGTGAAGCATCCATTCCGCCACGCAACTCGTCGCAGCTCGCCCAAAGGGAGGAGTAAAGTTCGTTCTTCTTGATAGCCATATGGTGTCCGGTGAAAGCAATACTTGAACGCAGCAGGAGCTAGTATGCTCAATTGCCGAAACGCTTCCTGCGACGTGCGAAATTACGCAAGAGTTTATCAACTTGGCAGTGCTGAGACTATGCCGGGGATCTGGTTAGTAGTAAAATAATCCCAGTGGGTGAGAGTGTTGGGCAAGAATCATTAACGTTAATCCATCGTTTCGAAACTCTAGGGCTTAGGCGGAACTGACGCGGTTAGCTGTAACTTACTCTCAGTGACAGTAGTTTTGCGCTCAGTTTTTATAGTTCGCAATGTTAGGTTTCAGTTGCCAAGCATCGGGATGTTGGAGTTCACTGTGGGAATACTATTTGTTATACTTAACTGCAAGTTCACTTTATTCGATGAGGTCCGCATGAGATCGCCGAACGCTTACTCGATTCACGTATGCCTCTTATTCCGCTGACCTCAAATACCATAGTCTAGTGTGCTTACTCCAATATCATTAGCCAAAGGAATTAGCATTTTTCTGTCTAATGGCCAGTTATCTAACAGCATGTTTCTCTTGCATTTTAGCATCCAATAAATAAGCAAAACGGTACTTTGTTTATAAAGCGCACCACCAGTATATTTAGATTTGATAATTTCTGGAATGATAGGGTTTTTTTTAACAAATGCCTCAATATTTCCAATTAACTTTGAATCCATCAAATCTTCAAACTCATCTAGAATTGTTAGAATTGATTTCTGTGTTTCAGCTTTTATTCCTGTAAAACTGAAATACAAAGCATCAAGCCTGGAGATAATACCTAGCTCATCTATTTTTCCTTGCTTAATTTGTTGACTTACCTCAGTAAAAAATCCATCAGTTGTTTCTATAAGCGCCATGCACTTAGCAACAGTTCGCTGAACCTTCGGCTTTATAGCAGTTTTAGCTTTATAAATAGCATCGTGCGTTAACTCAGCATGTGCATGCTGAAGCAGTGTTCTAATTTGAACTTCGCAAGGGGTATCAATTGAGATATCAACACAGTCAATAGTCATCGTATGTTTAGGACGCAAGATAAAATGAACTGATTGATAAGTAAATAATAAGGGTGAGTGTTCTTTATCTTCATTAAAATGTTTGCAGGCATCAAATGACCAAGAATTTGACGATTTTATGATATCGCATATAAAATCGATATCCTCTATAATAAGCACTACAAATCGTGCTCCTACTTTATCTTCAATCTCATTGTATGGGTCAATATAATTTTTACCAGTGCGGTAAAATGCTTTATCGATTAGTGATTTTTCATCTTTTAAACGATGCTTGGGAGGTATTTTAAGAAAATCACTTAAATCTTTACCCTTTTCTTCTATAGCAGAGCAAATCTCATGAACAATGAATTGCCCCCAAGAATCATAAATTGACTTTTCTTGTTGCCATTTCGATTGGAATTCAGCTTCCGTCATTCCTGTGTCACTATCTTGTCCTTGATGATAACTTGTGTCCATTCTGCTGCTACCCCCGATTCATCTAAGTCTCCATCTATTGAAGTCATGACTATCAATTCCTTGAAGGAATCCGATGGTGCGGAGATCTTAACATTCTTACTAAAGCTGACTTTTCTAAACTTCAAGTTACCAGAAATGTGTTCAATGTCTTTAGTAAAAGAGGCTGTAGGAATGCCAGAGCTTTCCATATGTTCAGAAAACGCATCCTGAACACCCACTTCAAAATATTTTGAAGCAAAATCAGCTGTGCCAATAGAAGATGAGGTATCTACCTTGAGATAAGTTGTCAACGCATTGATATAATCACTTTTTTTGGACTCAGGCACGGCTAGTCCGGTAATAAATTTCTTTGCTTCCTCATAAAATTTTTTGGTGGTTCTAGCACTTGTTTGGGGATATCCACAACCGAGGAAGTCAGCATAAAAATACCTAGCAGCAGCTTTCCCACCAGCTTTATTGATCTGAGAATCAGATACCATCACAACCCACTTGTCATTTAAATTTTTGTATAGTGGATCGTAGACTGTCTTTTCAAAAAAACCTGCTGTTTTATATAGCTTTGAACTGGGAGTTAAGAGTACTTCTTCAACATATTTTAACGATATTTCGCCGGTTTTGTCGTCAACTTCTTTTTCATAAGCGCTGTGTGTTTCCGCTTTGATTACACCTAAGAACTTTTTGGCAGGATGACCTTGGGTTCCAGTAAATACAACAACAATTCCACCTGGTATTGATTTGATCTGCTGAGCATCTGTAAGCAATGTGGCAAAATCATAAGATGACACTGCAAAAGTACAGTCATCTTCGTCTATCGTTCTTTCAACAATCTGAGGCAAGTTCGTGGTTTTTTGATTAGTAATTTCCATTTGTACTGCCCGTGAGTTTTCCCCCAGAGCCTCAACAACTCTTTGTTTAAAAGTTTCCATCGCGTTAGGAGAAAACCTTGTAAAATCACGGCTTTGCATCGGCGGCTTTTTCTGGCCTTCAGAGTCTCTTTGGTAGATCTGATGAATGATGATTCGGTTAATATTTAAGTTTAATAACTGCATCTTGCTACCTTATTATAATTTTTGCCCTGAAGCTCAATAGAAAACAGCTTAGAGATTTTAGCTCAATTCCTTACAGATGCCATTGTCTTTTGATGTGGCTTATCAGTCTTTTGACGTGCATAGCACAATTGGGTAACCGGTATCTATTCCTAGGGGCAGGTCATTCAGGGAAGTGCTGTGTCAAGCCAACAAATACCGCCAAGATCTTGTTGCCGAGTGGGTTTGGG
>NZ_JBXUGP010000074.1:0-4583 GCF_057180605.1 Serratia sp. HNCC26DJ206 | reverse complement strand
AACAGCATGCCCAATATCAACCAGCAAAGTGATAGCCAACTTTAGCGGTACTGCCAGTGATGATGACGGCGCGCTTTATGCCAATACGGGCACGGCCAGGAATATCGCTATTCATCTGGCTGATGTCACGCGCACACAGAAGTTGGGAACGGGGAGTAGCCTGACCGTGGCGGTGGATTCCACCTCAAGAACCGCCATCGTTCCCCTTGCCAGCCGGTTATTGAGTGTCAACGGCATGAGCGAGGGTGGAACCATTGCAGGTGCGGTGCAGGTTAATTTCACTTACCAGTAAATAACCTACTGGACGACTATAAAAAAATATAAAGCGTTTTCTCACAGAGAAATACACCGTCAAATATCAACGTTGGGATTATAGAATGAAAAAGTCAGTTAAATTGGGATATTGCGGTTTAGCGTTATTAGCGGCGCACAGCATGGCCGTTAACGCTGCTGATATCAGCACCATCAACGTAACGGGAAATGTCGTGGCTTCACCTTGTGTGATTGACGCCAGCAACTCTATCATCAATATCGATCTGGGTGATATTCAGGCCTCTACGCTGCTGACATCGGGAACAGGCAGCCCTTGGAAAACCTTTGATATTGTGCTGAAAAGTTGCCCGGCCTCAACCACCAAGGTCAACGTGGTATTTAGCGGAACGCCGGACACCGGGGATGCCGCCCGCTATAAAAACGCCGGTACAGCAGCCAACCTCTCTGTCGAGTTAACCGACGGTACTGGCGTGAACTTTGGTAATACCAAGGGAACCACCATCAACGTGGCAGCCAATACCGCCACCTTCGCACTGAGAACTCGCGCTTATTCAAAAGGTACAGTGATGCCAGGCACCATCAATGCCAGCGTGGTCGCCTCGTTTACCTATAACTAATAACTATTTACCCAACGGCATGGCGGCCTGCTTTACCGTTATGCGGTGATGCAACTGACGGATATCACCGGTGCTGGTGAAGATGGAACCATGATTGGGATCGTACCGGGTAGTTTCACTGACCGATAAACCACCTGCAGTGGGCTTATAAAAAATGCGTACAACATAGTCTTGTTGAGAAATACGCCGTCAACTATTAGTAATGGAGTAGAAAATGAAAAAATCAGTTAAATTGGGATATTGCGGTTTAGCGTTATTAGTTGCACACAGCATGATGGCTAACGCTGCTGATATCAGTACCATCAACGTGACGGGGAATGTTGTGGCTTCACCTTGTGTGATTGACGCCAGCAATGCCTCCGTCAATATCGATTTGGGGAGTATTCAGGCCGCCTCTCTGGCAACGGCCGGAACATTCGGTGATTGGAAAACTTTTGATATTGTGCTGAAAAGTTGCCCGGCCTCAACCACCAAGGTCAACGTGGTATTTAGCGGAACGCCGGACACCGGGGATGCCACCCGCTATAAAAACACCGGTACGGCAACCAACCTCTCTGTGGAGTTAACCGGTGGTGGCGGCATGAACTTTGGCAATACAAAAGGAACCACTATCAGCGTTGCAGCCAATACCGCCACTTTCTCATTGAGAACGCGCGCTTATTCAAAAGGTGATGTGATGCCTGGGACAATCAATGCCACCGTAGTGGCGTCGTTTACCTATAATTAATCTACTTCGCGTAATGGGACAGCTTAAAGTTGGCTTCGCCATACCTTAGGCTGTCTTTATAGATGAGTCACGACTGAGTAATGACCTACTCAGCAGCACAATAGTTATACCCTGACTACTTTGATACCAAGCGATGCTGAATATCACTGGCCAATAGATGTGAAACACCACTGGTATTTACATTTTGTTATAAGTTGTACAAATTACAACACTATTCTAACCAAACTCCCCCTCAATAACCTCAGCATAAACGTATACTACCCTCGGTTCCTGCGTTGTAGTCAGATCTACCTTCTCTCTGAAAAAATGTTAAATATCAACTTTGAGATTATGAAAGTGAAAAAATCAGTCAAACAGGCATCCTTAGGCTTATTAATATTCACCATGCACAATATGGCACTTAACGCTGCTGATATCAGTACCATCAACGTGACGGGGAATGTTGTGGCTTCACCTTGTGTGATTGACGCCAGCAATGCCTCCGTCAATATCGATTTGGGGAGTATTCAGGCCGCCTCTCTGGCAACGGCCGGAACATTCGGTGATTGGAAAACTTTTGATATTGTGCTGAAAAGTTGCCCGGCCTCAACCACCAAGGTCAACGTGGTATTTAGCGGAACGCCAGACACCGGGGATGCCACCCGCTATAAAAACACCGGTACAGCAACCAACCTCTCTGTCGAGTTAACCGGCGGTGGTGGCATGAACTTTGGCAATACCAAGGGGACCACCATCAGCGTGGCCTCCAATACCGCCACTTTCTCATTGAGAACGCGCGCTTATTCAAAAGGTGATGTGATGCCTGGGACAATCAATGCCACCGTAGTGGCGTCGTTTACCTATAATTAATGTACTTCGCGTAATGTAAGGGTTTAAAGCCCATTTAGCTGTGTTTATACTTGTCAGTTTTCATACCTTAGTAGCTAACCACAACATTTTTAAGATACAAGTATGACAGGTATAAACCCAAAAATCTTAATAAGGATAAATTTAAATAAAAACAACATATTGGCTTTGCTTTGTGTTTTTTTTCTTGAGTAATGAGTCGTTACTCAGGAAATTCCGCCAGCTTCAGTTTTCTTTATTAAAAAGAAATAAGAAGAGTTTACTGGAATATACCTGGGTTTTTTCCTAGCATTCATCTCAATAGCAAGATGGAGTGAAAACAGAGAAGTATCCCTCAGCTAACGGGCGCCATTGGTTCGGCCTAATGTTGAACAATTTTTTCTCTTGTTTTGATGGAGAAAAAAGAATTTAAAGCTACTAAAGATTTTTCGATGAAAAAACAATACAACAAACTATTAAAAGAAAAAATTAAGTTAAATGCGCCAATTAATGCCTTTATTTTAGTCATAAAAACCAAATCGCTTTGATGCCACCCTTGCTTCCTTGGGAGGGAAATTGGGTTGACTAGGAATATTCTCACTCTACAATACGCAGCGTCGAACGGGGTTGTAAATTTTCACAATAGCTTGTCTACCTTAATTTGAGATTGGTACATCAACACCTAATATCTCATAGACTCTCACTATTTAGAAAAATTAACCGCTCAGGTTATAGCAACCGCAGACGGATATTGTAAGGCAAGTTAATAAATTTATCTGTAAAAACCATTCGGTATTTGGGGCTCAACGGCATATCTGAATATCTGCCCGAAAGGGCTTAAAACAGCATCGCCATGGCTTTCAGGGTTCAATAAGAGGACCTCTGCCGGGAATGCGTGAACTCTTATATTGAAAAAAAGGAAAAGTAATAGATGTTGAATCACCTACAAAAAACCGTTTATGCACTGGCCATTCTGGCCACTACTTCTTTGCCAGCATTGGCAGAAAGCATTGATGTGCGTGTTATCGGTACCATCGACCCGGCGGCCTGTACCCCGATGCTGTCCGGCGGCGGCACTGTCGATTACGGCACCATCAAACCCACAGCCCTGGCTACCGATGCCTTTACGGTACTGGAAGAGAAACAGCTGGATTTTACCATCAACTGTGATGCCCCGGCTAAGGTGGCGATTACCGCCCACTCACAACGTGGTGCAAGCGCAGTAAAAACGGATGACACACTGACTGAGATGGCTCTTGTTCTTGGACTCTTCGGTGGTACTGGACAAACTGCCGTTGTCGGCTTGGGTCTGGATGGGGCAAAAGGCATCGGTGGTTATAGTGTCCGTCTTGCTGCTGGCACCATGACCGCTGATGGCGTTGCAGTGGACTCCATACAGTCAAATGGCAATACCACCTCATGGGTAAATACCCCTTATGGTATTCTGTTTAATAGCATAGCAAGCCCACGTTATTCCTCTTGGGCTCAAGCAGGCACCACCAACCCGGTCGCTTTCACCACGCTGGCAGGCAAGTTGGGCGTTCAAGCCTACATCAACAAAGCCTCTGAGCTGGACCTGACCAAGCCAGTTGTGCTGGACGGTTTGACCACGCTTGAGCTGGTTTACCTGTAACAGACATGTCAGCCGGGTTCGCTCCCGGCTAGTAATGTAAAAAACCTTAAACCTCATAAGAAAATACGAGAGTTCTATGTTAAATCATCTGCAAAAAACCATTTGTGCGCTGGCTGTATTAGCCTCCACCGCTCTGCCAGCCTTGGCGGAAAGCATTGACGTACGTGTTATCGGTACCATTACGCCTCCAGGCTGTCACCCAGCACTGTCGGGTGGTGGCACGGTTGACTACGGTTCAATTAATAGCAAAAGCCTGTCGGCAGACACCTATACCGTGCTGCCTGAACAACAGCTGGACTTTACTATCACCTGTGACGCACCGGCTAAAATCGCGCTGAAAGCGATTGAAGGTCGCCCTAATACCGCGCCTGGTTTAAATGCCAACGGGAACCTGGATGTCGCCACCGCACGCATTTTCGGTTTGGCTTCGGGAAGTGAAGGTGTCAATGGCCTCGGGTTGGACGGCACGACAAAAATCGGTGGCTACGGCATTCGCCTGGTAGGCGGC
>NZ_JBXUGP010000073.1:0-5825 GCF_057180605.1 Serratia sp. HNCC26DJ206 | reverse complement strand
TGACCGTTTTACCCATTACGACTACACCCGCACCATTACCGAAGACCGGGTGAAAGAGACCGATCCCGCCAAAATCCTTGCCGGGGGCAATCTCAGCATCAATGCGGGCAGTGTGCTCAACGACAAGAGCCAGATCATTGCCGGTGGCGCACTGGTGCTGCAGGCCGGATCGCTGGATAACGTCGAGGTGGAGGCCAACCGCCAGATCAACGATGTGGGCAAAGCCTACTACTATTCACGTCACCAGAATAGCAAAGGCACCGACTCCTCTAATGTCGATGACGTTGATTACCAACCGCCGACGGTGATCCAGGGGATCACCCTGAAACCCAGCACCCTGGCAGAATACACCCAAGGGCAAGGCAGCAGTCTGGTGATTGATGCCCAGCAAAAAGCCGATATCAATGGCGATATCCAGGGTGCAGCAGGCATTAATGCCGCGCCGATTACCGGGCCGGGTGCAGGCAACCTGCTGCCGGTGGTGCCGGGGGCCATCACCCTGCCAGCGGGCAAAACCTTCGAGGTGAGTCTTGGCGATTCCGGCAAGGTGGTGCGCCTGGTGGGGCCGAACACCCAATTACCGGACAACAGCCTGTTCCAGGTGCGCCCGGAAAGCAGCCCGTATCTGGTGGAAACCGATCCGCGCTTCACCAACCAGAAACAGTGGCTGGGCTCGGATTACATGATGAACGCCTTCACCACCGATCCGAACAACGTGCTGAAACGCCTGGGGGATGGCTATTACGAGCAGCGGCTGATCCGCGAACAGGTGATCGCCCTGACCGGCAACCGTTATCTCGACGGTTTCCAGAATGACGAAGAGCAGTACAAGGCCCTGATGAACAACGGGGTGGAATTCGGCAAGAAATACAACCTGACGCTGGGCGTGGCATTGACTGCCGAACAGATGGCGCTGCTCAGTGGCGATATCGTCTGGCTGGTCGCCCAAACGGTGACGCTGCCGGACGGCAGCACCCAGCAAGTGCTGGTGCCGCAGGTGTATGCCACCGTCAAGGCGGGTGACCTGGACGGCAGCGGAGCGTTGCTGGCCGGGAAAAATGTCGGCCTGAATCTCACCGGCGATCTGACCAACAGCGGGCGCATCAACGGCCAGCAGAGCACGCAGATCCTGGCGGAGAACATCAACAACCTGGGCGGTCTGATCCAGGGTAACGATGTGGCGCTGAAAGCGCGGACCGACATCAATAATGTCGGTGGCGTGATCGCCGGGCAACAAAGCCTCACCGCAACCGCCGGGCGGGATATCAACGCCATCACCACCACCCGCAGCGCTGAGAGCGCCGGTGGTGACTTTGCGCGTAACACGCTGGACCGCGTTGCCGGGCTGTATGTTCAGCAGCCGGACGGTACGCTGGCGTTGCAGGCCGGGCGCGATGTCAATCTCACGGCGGCGCAGGTGGTCAACAGCGGTGAAGGGGGTACTACCTCTATCACCGCCGGGCGTGACCTGAACCTCAATACCGTCACCACCGGCAGCAAGGACAACCTCAACTGGGGTGATAACTGGCAGCACCATTCCAGCAGCCAGCAGGTCGGCAGCGAAGTGGTCGGTGCAGGAAACGTTCAGTTGGGGGCCGGACACGATGTAAACATTACCGCAGGCAACGTCTCTGCCGGTGACAAGCTCAGTGTGGCAGCGGGTAACGATATCAACATTCAGCAGGGCATCGACACTAGCACGCTGGACCAGCATTACAAGGCGACCAGCAGCGGTATGCTCTCGAAAACCACCACCGAGTCGCGGGATACCATTAGCCAACAGACCGTCAACGGTAGCCAGTTGAGTGGCGACAGCGTGAGCATGCAGGCGGGACGTGATTTGACCGTCACGGGCAGCAGCGTGGCGGCTACGCAAGATGTGGCTCTTTCCGCAGGCAACAATTTGAGCCTGCAGGCGGCGACCGAGCAGCGTGAAGAAACCCATATGCTGCAAGAGAAGAAAAGCGGGCTGTCCGGCACCGGCGGTATCGGTTTCAGCTACGGCACCAATGACACCAAAACCACCGATGATGGCAAATCTCAAACCAGCGTCGGCAGCACCGTGGGCAGCACCCAGGGGAATGTGACCCTGAATGCAGGTAATAATCTGACGGTTCAGGGTTCTGACGTGCTGGCCGGAAAAGATATCAACCTGACCGGCAAGGAAGTGAATGTCCTGGCGGCAGAAAACCAGAGCAGCCAGAAACATGTGGTAGAACAGAAACAGAGCGGTCTGACGCTGGCGCTCTCTGGTACGGTAGGCAGTGCAGTGAGTTCAGCGGTATCGAGCGCTAACGACGCCAGCAAGGAGAGCAGTGGGCGTCTTGCTGCCTTGCAGGGAATGAAGTCGGCGCTAAGCGGTGTACAGGCCGCCCAGGCCAATGAACTGCGCAACGCCGGGGATGAAAAAACTAGCCTGGTGGGGCTGAACCTCTCCTATGGCAGTCAGTCGTCGAAATCCGAGCAGACGACCAACCAGTCGCAAAGCCAGGGCAGCACCCTGACCGCAGGCAACAATCTGAATATCCGTTCGACCGGCACCGATATCAACGTTCAGGGCAGCCAGTTGCAGGCCGGGAAGGATATCAACCTGAATGCGGCGCGGGACGTCAATCTGCTTTCCGCCCAGAACACCCAAACGGTGGATGGCAAGAACGAAAGCCACGGCGGATCTGTCGGTGTGGGTGTGAACTTCGGTCAGGGCAAGAATGGCCTGACGCTGAACGCCAGCGCCAACAAAGGTAGCGGTTCTGAGAGTGGCAATCTGCTGACCCATACCGAGACCACGCTGAACGCCGGTAACAACCTGAATATCACCAGCGGGCGCGACACCACCCTCACCGGGGCACAGGTGAGCGGCGAGAAGGTGATGATGGATGTGGGTCGCAACCTGACCTTAACCAGTGAGCGCGACAGCGACAACTACGACTCTAAACAGCAGAACGCCAGTGCAGGCGGCAGCGTTGGAGTGGGCACAATCAGCGGTTCGGTTAATCTGAGCCGCGACAAGATGCACAGCACCTACGACAGCGTGCAGGAGCAAACCGGGGTCTTTGCGGGTAAAGGCGGCTTTGATATCACCGTGGGTGAGCATACCCAGTTGAACGGGGCGGTTATCGGCTCCACCGCCACGGCTGACAAGAACAAGCTCGATACCGGTACGCTGGGGTTCAGCAATATCGAGAACAAGGCGGAGTATCAGGTTGAGCACCAGAGCGTGGGTATCAGCAGCGGTGGCCCTATCGGTGGGCAGTTTGCGGGGAACATGGCTAACGGTCTGCTGACCGGGGTGAACGGCAGCGGTAGCGCCAGTTCAACTACCCAGTCGGCAGTGAGTGAAGGCACCATCACCATCCGTGATCAGGCGAACCAGAAGCAGGATGTTGGTGACCTGAGTCGTGACGTGGAAAATGCCAACCCTGGGCTGGACAAAATCTTCGACAAGGAAAAAGAACAAAACCGGCTGAAAGAAGCACAGCTCATTGGCGAAATTGGCAGCCAGGCGGCTGATATTGCCCGGACTCAGGGGGATATCAACGGGCTCAAAGCTGCGAAAGAGAAGTACCCGGATAAGACAGCCGAGCAACTGCGTGAAACTAAAGAATATAAAGATGCCATGAAGCAATATGGCACCGGCAGTTCACTACAGCAGGGTATTCAAGCGGCAACGGCGGCCATTCAGGGACTGGCCGGTGGTGATATGGCTAAAGCCTTGGCGGGAGCCAGTGCGCCGTATCTGGCGGAGGTCATTCACAACATGACCACAAGTGCGGACGGCAAGACAGTGAATACCGAAGCCAATCTGATGGCCCACGCCGTTCTGGGTGCAGTAACCGCAGCAGTGAATGGCAACAGCGCATTAGCGGGAGCATCCGGCGCGGTAATGGGTGAATATATCGCCCAGCAGATGTACCCTGGTATCAGTCGTGACGATCTGACGGAAGAACAGCGTCAGACTATCAGTGCGCTGGGAACCCTGGCAGCAGGTTTGGCTGGTGGTATTGTGGGTGACAGCACGGCTGACGCGGTTGCGGGGGC
Organism: Serratia sp. HNCC26DJ206; assembly: GCF_057180605.1. Lineage (NCBI taxonomy): Bacteria > Pseudomonadati > Pseudomonadota > Gammaproteobacteria > Enterobacterales > Yersiniaceae > Serratia > Serratia sp. HNCC26DJ206. The sequence continues at coordinate 1,787 of NZ_JBXUGP010000073.1, read as the reverse complement.
GCAAGCGGGTAAGAACGCTCTCGAGAATAATAACCTGAGAACCCTGGCGGCAGCCAATAAAGAAAAACCTGGCACGATAGAACAATGGCAAGTTGATAAACAAGCGGAAATCAAGGAGGCCTGTAGTGGTGGAACACCTGTATCTTGTCAGACGATGGTTATGGCCGCAGGAAGTGCATTGGCGTGGCCGTTATTGCCGGAAACGGCAATGACTACCAGTTTGGTTGGCGGCATGGCGAACGCAGGAGTCCAGTATGGAGTTAATGGTAGCGTTGATCCTAATGATGTAATTCTCGCATACTGGACAGGGGCATTGACCGCCAGTACCGGAGTTGTTGGCACCGTTTATTGGAATGGGGTCGGTGGTGGAGCATCAGCTTACCTTAAGGGCGACGATCCTTTCCAAGCGGGATTGATTAGTGGCGCAGGTGCTGGATTTGGCTATGGAATTGGGAAATTGTTCTCTCTAGGAACTAATGGAGCTGGTAATTGGTTAGCAGACGGATGGGATCCTAAATTTAACCCAGTACTACGCAACCAAACTGAGGTTACAGGGCAGTTCACTATCTCAAAAGACATGTTGCCCAGTAAAGTTCCAGGTGTTGTTGGTAATGTGGGTTCCTCTCTTGCAACAGAGGGAACAAACGCTTTTACTCAAGAGCAGCTAAAAAATATCCAGGAGAAAAAATGATGTTTTCAAAGAAAAGTATTATTAGGTTTCTTTTGTTAAATATCATTTGGATATTGGTTGTTTTTTTTATGGCTTCTGTCATTTTTTTCATTATTAGAAGTTTTACTTGGTATGCCATTGGCGGGGATTTTCTTTTTTCTTTCATGGATATCAAAAGAGCTTTCAAAGTGGCAGTATTAGTGGGGCCTGTTTGTGGGATGGGATTTTGGGTTTTATATCGTCAAAGTTCCCGTTCTTGTAAATAAAAGGCCTTGGCCAAATTCAATGTGAATGTAGATGTTAATGATTCTTTGTTTGCTTACTGGACTGGTGCCATCACAGCCAATAATGGGCTAATTGGAACAGTTGGCTGGAGTGCAACAATCCAGTTATCTCAACGGGAATGCCCCGCTAACAGGTGCGTTAATCAGTGGTGGAGCTGCAGCATTTGGTTATGGGATTGGTAGCAAACTGGTTGGAGGAAAGTTAGATCAGTTCTTTAACCCCAACAGGAAGAGTTACTTATGGTCTGATATCGGAATGGGTATATCGAAACCTTTACCATTAAGCCCCCTACCAGCAGTAATTGGCGGTGCAGTTAACTCTGCTATTAAGTTGCAAGGAGACAGTAAATGAGTCGTAAAAAATGGTTGTTCCTGCTGCTTTACTTATTAGTTTCTTGCGTTGCAATATTAATAATAATGGCATTAGTTACATACGTTGCCGTTAGATTTTTCTACTTCATAGGGTATGGCACACCATTTGAGCTATTCTATATTGACATATTGAAATATATAAAAGCTGCTTTTTATGGAGGAGTTGTAGTCGGAGTAGGTTGTTGGTGGATTTATTATCGACATTATAATTCTCGGCAGTAGTCTAAGGACCCCAGCTTTGTCTGGGGTCACGTTTTCTAAGCTCTAAATCCCCTTTTTCCCGCCGTTGCGGCCGTACTATACCGCGCATAATAGTGACTTCCAGTTGTTCAGCTTCGGTAAACCTTTGTAGTCCCTCCGTTTTTTAGTACCACCGCCAATAAGGATCTCCGCTCAGTTTTTGCCTCGCGTAGATAACTGGCCAATCGCCACCGATAATCAACTCACTATTGTCCCAAACC
>NZ_JBXUGP010000072.1:0-6255 GCF_057180605.1 Serratia sp. HNCC26DJ206 | reverse complement strand
CGACCGTTTTACCCACTACGACTACACCCGCACCATCACTGAAGATCGGGTGAAAGAGTCTGATCCGGCCAAAATCCTGGCCGGGGGCAATCTCAGCATCAATGCGGGCAGCGTGCTGAATGACAAGAGCCAGATCATTGCCGGTGGGGCACTGGCGCTACAGGCCGGGTCGCTGGATAACGTCGAGGTGGAGGCCAACCGCCAGATCAACGATGTCGGCAACGCCACCTATTACTGGCGTATTCCTCAGAAAGGGACGGATGATAGTGGCAAAGAAGGTGTTGCTTACCAGCCACCGACTGTGATCCAGGGTATCACCCTGAAACTCAGCACCCTGGCAGAATATACCCAGGGGCAAGGCAGCAGTCTGGTGATTGATGCCCAGCAGCAGGCCGATATCAATGGTGATATCCAGGGTGCAGCGGGTATCAACTCCGGGCCGATTACCGGGCCGAGCGCAGGCAACCTGCTGCCTGTGGTGCCAGGGGCGATTACCCTGCCAGCGGGCAAAACCTTCGAGGTGAATCTGGGGGATTCAGGCAAGGTGGCGCGCCTGGTTGGGCCAAACACCCAACTGCCGGACAACAGCCTGTTCCAGGTACGCCCGGACAGCAGCCCGTATCTGGTGGAAACCGATCCGCGCTTCACCAACCAGAAACAGTGGCTGGGCTCGGATTACATGATGAACGCCTTCACCACCGATCCGAACAACGTGCTGAAACGACTGGGGGATGGCTATTACGAACAACGGCTGATCCGCGAGCAGGTGATTGCCCTGACCGGTAACCGTTATCTCGACGGCTTCCAGAACGACGAAGAGCAGTACAAGGCCCTGATGAACAATGGGGTGGAGTTCGGCAAGAAATACAATCTGACGCTGGGTGTGGCGCTCACCGCTGAACAGATGGCGCTGCTGACGGGAGATATCGTCTGGCTGGTGGCGCAGACCGTGACGTTACCAGACGGCAGCACCCAGCAGGTGCTGGTGCCGCAGGTGTATGCCACCGTCAAGGCGGGTGACCTGGATGGCAGCGGTGCGCTATTGGCCGGGAAAAATGTCGGCCTGAACCTGAGTGGCGATCTGACCAACAGCGGGCGCATCAATGGCCAGCAGAGTACACAGATCCTCGCAGAAAACATCAACAACCTGGGCGGGCTGATCCAGGGTAACGATGTGGCGCTGAAAGCGCGTACCGATATCAATAACGTCGGCGGCGTGATCGCCGGGCAACAGAGCCTTGTGGCCACCGCCGGGCGGGATATCAACGCCATCACCACCACCCGCAGTGCCGAAAGCGCGGGCGGTGACTTTGCGCGTAACACGCTGGACCGCGTCGCCGGGCTGTATGTGCAGCAACCGGATGGCACGCTGGCGCTGCAAGCCGGGCGGGATGTCAATCTGACGGCAACGCAGGTGGTCAACAGCGGTGAAGGCGGCACCACCTCCATCACGGCGGGGCGTGACCTGAATCTGAATGCGGTGGAAACCAGCAACAGCGAGCGGTATGTTTTCGGACCCAATAATACAGTGGCGCAACGTTCAACAGCGCATACGGGGTCGGTGGTCTCGGGTCAGGGGGATGTCACCTTGTCAGCGGGACAGGATATAAATAGCCAGGCAGCCAGAATGACTGCGGAGGGGCAACTCGCTCTCCAGGCCGGGCGGGATGTTAATCTTCAGGATGTCACCAATACCTTTGTTTATGATGCGCATCATGAATACAGCGGAAAAACAGGGGGAGGGCGTAACCGTAACTACACGCAAACACTGACTCTTGATGCGACATCTTCTCAGGGAAGTTCACTGTCGGGGCGTGATATCAATGTTGCTGCTGGCCATGATGTTAATGTTGTTTCCGGGAATATCCATGCAGATAACACGCTGTCCGTTCAGGCGGGGAATGATGTTTCTATCAAGGCAGGCAATAATACGTTGACGTCTGACAGGATATTTAATGGCACAACGTGGCAGAAGGTCACGGAAAGCCATCAGGGCAGTCAGTTGGTTGCGGGTAACAATCTGTCTCTGCAGGCCAAACAGGACGTGAATGTACAGTCATCGACCCTGATTGCAGAGAATGATGTCAGCTTGCGTGCTGGTCGGGATGTCAATCTTTCTTCTCAACAGACACGTGAGTATGAAGAAAGCCGCTCGAGCGGTCGTCAGCAGGTCGATGAGTCTGTCCGTCAACAGAATACCGATATAGCCAGTGGTGGGAATACCACGATCCAGGCAGACCGTGACGTCAACAGTCAGGCTGCGCAGGTGAACGCACAAGGTGATATCGGTGTGACTGCCGGGCGTGATATCAATCTTGATACTGCCACCGAGAGTGACTACCACTTCTTTGAAGAGACCCAAACCAAGAAAGGTTTCCTGTCAAAGACCACCACCCATACGGTGCGTGAAGACTATGCGACGCAGGAAAAGGGCTCAATGCTCAGCGGCAACAACGTGTCGTTGTCTGCCGGTAATGACCTGACGGTAAAAGGTTCTGCGGTGGTCGGTGACGGCAATATTAATCTAAAAGCAGGTAATAACGTCGAAATAGTGGCGGCCACCGAAGAGCAATCGAGCTACCGCCTGGATGAGAAGAAAAAGAGCGGTGTGTTCAGCGGCGGTGGGCTGGGCTTTACCATCGGCAGCACCTCGTCACGCCATCAGGTGAACGAAGACGGTACCACCCAGAGCCAGAGTGTGAGCACCCTCGGGTCGACCGGGGGTGATGTGAACATTGTGGCAGGAGGTAAAGCGCATATCGGCGGTGCCGATGTGATTGCCAACCAGAACCTGTCGGTGACCGGTGATAGCGTACAGATTGACCCTGGGCACGATATCACCCGCCGGGATGAAACCTTTGAGCAGAAACAAAGCGGACTCACTATTGCCCTGTCTGGCCCGGTAGGCAGCGCGGTCAACAGTGCGGTTACCACCGCACAGCAGGCAAAAAAAGAAACTGACGGGCGCTTGGCTGCCTTGCAAGGGACAAAAGCGGCGCTGTCAGGTGTTCAGGCCGTGCAAGCCGGGCAACTGGTGCAGGCGGAGGGCGGCGATGCGGCGAGTATGGTGGGTGTCAGTGTTTCACTAGGTTCGCAGAAATCGTCCTCGCAGCAACATCAGGAACAGAAAACCGTCAGTGGGTCGACACTGACGGCAGGCAATAACCTGACGGTCACTGCCACCGGTCAAGGAAATTCGGCAAACAGCGGCGACCTCCTGATTGCCGGTAGCCAGCTCAAAGCCGGTGGTGATACCACGTTGGATGCGCAACGTGATTTGCTGCTACTGGGTGCAGCCAACACGCAAAAAACCGAAGGCAGCAACAGCAGCAGCAGCGGCAACATTGGCGTCAGCCTGGGCGTGGGTGGCTCAGGCAGCGGTCTGAGTGTGTTTGCCAACGCCAACAAGAGCCAGGGCAATGAGCACGGCGACGGCACGTTCTGGAGTGAAACCCTGGTCGACAGTGGCGGTACGCTGTCGCTGCACAGCGGACGTGATACGGCCCTGGTGGGCGCTCAGGCCAGCGGTGACACGGTGAAGGTGGATGCGGGGCGTAATCTGACGTTGCAAAGCCAGCAGGACAGCGACAACTATGATGCGAAGCAGACCAGCGTCAGTGGCGGTGTCAGCGTGGCGGTGGTGGGCGGCGGTGGTTCTGCCAACCTGAGCATGAACCGTGACAAGCTGCACAGCAACTATGACAGCGTGCAGGAACAAACGGGTATCTACGCGGGTAAAGGCGGCTTTGACGTCACAGTGGGTGAGCATACACAGCTTGACGGTGCGGTGATAGCCAGCACGGCAGACGCGGATAAAAACCGGTTGGATACCGGCACACTGGGCTTTAGCAATATCCATAACCAGGCAGACTTCAAGGCCGAGCATCAGGGCGGTAGCCTGAGCTCTGGTGGCCCGGTGGGCTCTGACCTGCTGAGCAATCTGGGCAGCATGGCGCTGTCGGGGTTGGGTAACAGTGGGCATGCAGAAGGCACAACGCAGGCTGCAGTCAGTGATGGCACCCTTATCATCCGTGACCAGGCTAATCAGAAACAGGATGTGGCGGACCTGAGTCGAGACACCGACAATGCTAACGGAAGTATTGGGCCGATTTTCGACAAGGAAAAGGAGCAGAATCGGCTGAAGGCAGCGCAACTGATAGGGGAAATCGGTGCACAAGCGATGGATATCGTCCGGACACAGGGGGATATCAACGGGCTTGAGGAAGCACTGAAACGTCACCCTGAGTTGAAAGGCAATGCTGAAGAGCTACGTAAAACCGATGCCTACAAAGCGGAGATGCAGAAATACGGTACGGGCAGCGACTTGCAGAAAGCGGCACAAGCCGTCACGGCAGCGTTGCAGGGCATGGCCGGTGGCAATATGGCGGCGGCGATTGCGGGTGGATTAAGCCCGTATGCAGCAGAGCAAATCAAGAAGTACACCGGGGATAATGATACCGCCAATGTGCTGGCGCACGCTGTGTGGGGCGCGATAGCGGCAGAGATGAGCGGTAACTCGGCAGCAGCTGGCGCTGCGGGTGCAGCAGGTGGCGAACTGGCCGCGCGTTATCTGGCGGGTCAGTTGTATCCTGACGTGAAACCTGAAAACCTGAGTGAGGAGCAGAAGCAGAGGATCAGCGCACTGGCGACCTTGGCGGCAGGGTTAGCGGGTGGTGTCGTGGGTGACAACACTGCAAATGCGGTAGCAGGAGGTCAGGCTGGGAAGAACGCGGTGGAGAATAACTATCTCAACGCCAGCGATAAGATCCGCCAACAGCAACTGGAAACCAAACTGGCCAATGGCACGATTACCGACAGTGAAGTGAAAGATCTGGCTAACCTGACACAAAAGGATCTTACCAGTGACGCGAATCTGAAGGATGCCTGTGCTAATGGAGCCAGTGCGGGATGTATCCATGAACTGAAGCTGGCACAGGCAGCTAAAGAAAGCTATCAGGGTTATGCGGAATACCAGACCTATTACGACTTACGCGACCAGTTCCCGGAGGAAATGGCGAAATTCGGTGATTTAATAGGGGACTACTCGCGTGATCTGCTCAAGCTGGTAGATCAGGGTTATACGCCTGAACAGGCCAAGGCCAAGATGTCTCAGGATGCGGCCTACGCAGGCAAATATCAGCAAGCGTTGGAAGATATTCCGGGGTGGGCGAAGATAGCGATCACCATCCAAGATACAGTGGGGCTGGTTTATGGAGCCAAGGCAGCGGGTGTCAGTCTGGAGAAGTTGGCTGCGGATACAGGGAAGGTAACTAATTTAAGCCAAGCTAAAATAAATGAGATTGTTAGCATCCCTAAAGGACAAAGGCCTGATCCATCAACATACATGTCAAAGGCTCAAATAGAGGCGCATTTGGCTAAGTTTGATGATGGCGCTGTAAGGTTTACATCTAAAAGCGGTATTGATAAGCATACAACGTTTGGTCCCGATGGTGGTTTTGTTCTGCCAGCATCTGAATTCAATAAGATATTAAAAGAATCACAAGGTGATCTAAGAATTGTTGAGCAAAAATTAGGTTTAGACAAAGGTTATTTGAGTGGCTCAGATACGGTGGTTGTATATATCAAAAAAGAGGATTTTTCAGGATTAAAAATTCCATCAGGTAATGAAAGGGGAGCCAATAGCTATTGGTTGCCAGGCGGAAAGACCTCTGGGGGAGTATCAGAAGCAACAATGGACTTCTCTAAAATAAAAAATGGAACGATTATTGATCTGAACAAGATCCAAAATTAGCGATTAAGGCATAGTTTATGAGTGATAAAGTGAAAATTATCGGCACAGATTTTATGTTTGAAGGAACTCCTGTGATTTTGGGAGAGCCAAAGCTTGAAGAGGGTGAATTTTCCACAGATCCAAGTTGGTGGAGAGTAAAAAAAGTTTCAGACAAATATGTCTTTTCTTGTCTTTCTGGGCGGTTACAAGGTGGAGAAATGACCACGGAAATTACGAAAGAAGAATATGATCAATTGGTTTGTGGAGAACTTACAGCAGATGCTGTTTGCTTGAAGTATAACATAGGCTGATAACAATACTATTTGTAACACCCCGCCTTTGGCCGGGGTTCCTAGGTAATCCCTCCGAAAACGCGGTGTGTTCATAAGTAGAATTTTCTCGTAATCTGAACCGAGGAGATTTTTATGAAAAAATCGCGTTCTACCAACAGCCAAATCATGGCCATCCTTAAGCAAGCCGAGGTAGGAACGCCGGTGGCTGAATTGTGTCGCGAGCATGGCATG
>NZ_JBXUGP010000071.1:0-6350 GCF_057180605.1 Serratia sp. HNCC26DJ206 | reverse complement strand
AAACGCGCCCGAGGGCGCGTTTGATACGAAACAATCATGAAAAGGTGCTTACTCTTCCGGCGCCACTTCTGGAGCAAGGTCTTTCACACTGGCATAGGCGCGGCGCGCTTCGCTCTTGTGCTGCACTTTATTCAGCTGACGCTCAAGTTTGGCGATCAGGTCATTAACGGCAGTATACATGTCTTCATGTTTTGCGCTGGCAACCAGCGGGCCGTTAGGTGTGGTAATGGTGGCATCGACGACAAACCCTTTAGGTTCTTTAGATAAAACGATATGCGGGTTGATCAGTTGAGCCTGCCATTTATCCAGTTTGGTGAGACGGTCTTCGACGTGACTACGGATTGCGGGGGTGATATCCATTTGTTTGCTGGTAATGTTGATTGTCATATAACCTACCTCTCTGTTTTTCCGTCTTGGATGTATTCAGCATAACGCGCTTTTTGCTGAAGTGGGTGAAAGAGATCACGTATTTTTGTCACTTTTTGCAAAGTTAGCTCAATCTGTGATTTAGACTCTGAAACAGTTATCTAACACTTGAGTCTGAGTGGCATAACGCGCATTATCGATAGGTTAACAGGTGACATAACCTTGTTAATATTCTGTTTATTATCGTGAATTTATTCTTGGTCGATTGAGTTTACGACCAATGAAAACGGCAGCCGAAGCTGCCGTTTTTTATGTTTGTGACGGTTAGAATCGTTATGCCGGGTTGGCGGCAATGATTTTCGCCACTTTGTCGGCTTGAGCATTCAGCTCCAGTTGACGGTAGGCATTTTCCATCAGCGGTAACGCATCACGAGTCGCTTTGGTATCCGGGAAATCACGCATCATCTGCTCAACACGATTAACAACCGCGACGTAAGCACCGCGTTTAGTGTAGTATTCCGCCACTGAAAGCTCATACTTGGCCAGACGGTTTTTCAGGAACACCAGACGTTTGTAAGTGTCTGTGGCGTATTGGCTGTTCGGATACTGCTGAAGCAGCTGGCTGAAATCGCGGAATGCAGTGCGGGCGTGTTGCGGATCGCGGTCAGAACGGTCAACCCCGAAGAAGCCTTGCAACGCACTGTCATCCAGCGCCATATCTGTCAAACCGCGCATGTACATGACGTAATCAATGTTCGGATGCGTTGGGTTCAAGCGCATAAAGCGATCGATAGAGGCTTGCGCCATCGGTAAATCGGCAGATTTATAGTAGGCGTAAATCAGATCCAACTGGACCTGCTGGGAGTATGGCCCGAAAGGATAGCGGTTATCTAACGCTTCGAGTTGTTTAATCGCGCCCTTAAAGTCACCGTCCTGCAGTTTTTGCTGGGCAGTAGCATAGATTTCCGAAGGTGGGTTGTCGGGAACCGCATCCTTGGATGTGGAGCAACCTGCCAGCGCCAGGCTCAACGTGGCTGCCGCCACCAGATATTTCATACGCGTCATGACGTTTTGATTATCCTCAGGGTGTTATTCCGGGAGACTGTCCGTTAAGCTCCCGACAAAAGACCAGTTACAATAGCACATTATATTAAACGGCATCGCCGTGAAAACCCAACGTTAACGAAGAATCCTGCATATGGCACAACAAGTACAACTCACCGCAACGGTGGCCGAAACTCAACTCGGACAACGTTTAGATCAGGCTTTGGCCGAATTGTTCCCTGATTATTCAAGATCACGCATAAAAGATTGGATCTTGGAAGATCGGGTACAGGTCAATGGCAAAACGGTAAACAAGCCGAAAGAGAAGGTACTGGGGGGAGAAACGGTCGCCATTGATGCACAGATCGAGGAAGATGCCCGTTGGGAACCGCAGGACATCGCATTGGATATCGTCTATGAAGATGCCGATATTCTGGTGATTAACAAACCTCGCGATTTTGTGGTGCACCCAGGTGCTGGTAACCCGGATGGCACGGTGCTCAACGCACTGCTGCATTATTATCCGGAAATTGCCGATGTACCGCGTGCTGGTATCGTGCACCGCCTGGACAAAGATACTACCGGCCTGATGGTCGTGGCGAAAACCGTCCCGGCGCAAACTCGCTTGGTGGAAGCGCTACAGGCACGTGAAATCACCCGTGAATATGAAGCGGTGGCGATTGGTACCATGACGGCGGGTGGCACGGTGGAAGAGCCGATTGCACGCCACTCCACCAAACGTACCCATATGGCCGTGCATCCGATGGGGAAACCGGCGGTAACCCATTACCGCATCATGGAGCATTTCCGCGCGCATACTCGTCTGCGTTTGCGTCTGGAAACCGGGCGTACCCACCAAATCCGTGTACATATGTCGCATATCAACCACCCGCTGGTGGGCGATCCGCTGTATGGCGGCCGTCCGCGTCCACCAAAAGGGGCATCGGAGGCGTTTATCAACACGCTACGTGGGTTTGATCGTCAGGCTCTGCACGCTACGATGCTGCGCTTGTATCATCCTATCAGCGGTATCCAGATGGAATGGCATGCGCCACTGCCGCAGGATATGGTTGATCTGATCGACGCACTGAAAGCCGATACCGAAGAATTCAAAGACCAAATGGATTGGTAATGGATGCGCTCATTCTGCCCGATTGGCCGATACCTGCGGGCGTAAAAGCCTGTAGCACTACTCGCCATGGAGGTATCAGCCTGCCGCCTTATGATTCATTGAATCTGGGCACGCACGTGGGTGATGATGCACAGGCGGTAGCCTGTAACCGCCAACGGCTGGTGGCAGGGGCGGGTCTGCCGCAGATGCCTGTCTGGCTGGAGCAGGTACATGGAACACGAGTGTTGGCGTTAGACGGGCAAGCGCCTGATGACTTACAGGCCGATGCGGTTTACAGCAACGTAGCCGGGCAAGTGTGTGCGGTAATGACGGCGGATTGCCTGCCTGTACTGTTTGCTTCACAGGCAGGTGATGAAGTGGCAGCAGCCCATGCGGGTTGGCGTGGGCTCTGTGATGGTGTATTGGAACGTACGATAGAACGCTTTGCTGCTGCGCCGGGTAAGGTCACCGCCTGGCTTGGCCCGGCGATCGGCCCGCAGCGGTTTGAAGTTGGGGCGGAGGTCCGTGCGGCGTTTATTGCTGCCGATATTGCTGCTGCTTCTGCGTTTACACCTCGTGGCGATAAATTTCTCGCTGATATCTACCTTTTGGCTCGCCAGCGCCTTCAGCGTGCGGGTATTTTCGCCATTTATGGCGGAAATCGTTGCACAGTGACCGAAATGAGTCATTTTTTCTCCTATCGGCGTGATGGAGTGACCGGACGTCTGGCAAGTTTGATCTGGGTGATATAACCTACTGCCCTAGGACGATCCACAGATGCATGACGTTGTACTAATAATATAGTGTCGGAATAACCTTGAAAATTTGAGGGATGACCTCATTTAATCTCCTGTAGCAATTCTGCACTATATTGGAGGTGTTATGCGTCTGGATCGTCTTACCAACAAATTCCAGCTTGCCCTCGCCGATGCTCAATCCTTGGCCTTAGGGCGCGACAATCAATTTATCGAACCGTTACATTTGATGAGCGCATTGCTCAATCAGGATGGGGGGACGGTTCGCCCATTATTAACGTCTGCCGGGATCGACGCTGGGCGTATACGCAGCGAGATCGATCAGGCTTTAACCCGTTTGCCGCAGGTTGAAGGTACCGGCGGTGATGTTCAACCATCACACGAACTGGTGCGCGTACTCAACCTGTGCGACAAACTGGCGCAAAAGCGCGCCGACAAATTCATTTCTTCCGAGCTGTTTGTTCTGGCGGTGCTTGAAGATCGCGGTGCGTTGACCGATCTGCTGAAAGCGGCTGGCGCAACGGCCGATAAACTCTCCAAAGCCATTGAACAAATGCGAGGCGGTGACAGCGTGGATGATCAAGGTGCGGAAGACCAACGTCAGGCATTGAAGAAATACACCATCGATCTCACTGAACGTGCCGAGCAGGGCAAACTTGATCCGGTTATTGGCCGTGATGAAGAGATCCGCCGTACCATTCAGGTATTGCAGCGTCGAACCAAAAATAACCCCGTTCTGATCGGTGAACCGGGTGTCGGTAAGACCGCCATCGTCGAAGGCCTGGCGCAACGCATCATTAATGGCGAAGTGCCTGAAGGGCTTAAGCATAAGCGCGTACTCTCTCTGGATATGGGCGCTCTGATTGCCGGGGCTAAATATCGCGGCGAGTTTGAGGAACGCCTGAAAGGCGTGTTGAGCGATCTCTCTAAACAGGAAGGCAGTGTCATTCTGTTTATCGACGAACTGCATACTATGGTGGGTGCCGGTAAGGCCGACGGCGCTATGGACGCTGGCAACATGCTCAAGCCAGCGCTTGCCCGCGGTGAACTGCACTGTGTGGGTGCAACCACGCTGAATGAGTATCGTCAGTATATAGAGAAGGATGCTGCGCTTGAGCGTCGTTTCCAGAAAGTCTATGTGGCAGAACCGACGGTCGAAGATACCATCGCCATTCTGCGTGGTCTGAAAGAACGTTATGAGCTGCATCACCATGTGCAGATTACCGATCCGGCGATCGTGGCTGCTGCGACTTTGTCGCATCGCTATATTTCCGATCGCCAGTTGCCGGATAAAGCCATCGACCTGATCGATGAAGCGGCATCCAGCATTCGTATGCAGATGGACTCTAAGCCGGAATCACTCGATCGTCTGGAGCGTCGCATCATTCAGTTGAAACTGGAGCAGCAGGCACTGAATAAAGAGTCTGATGATGCCAGTAAAAAACGCCTGGAAATGCTGAGCAGTGAGCTAGATCAGAAAGAGCGTGAGTATTCTGAACTGGAAGAAGAGTGGAAAGCGGAAAAAGCCTCTCTTTCCGGTACGCAGAATATCAAGGCCGAGCTCGAACAGGCCAAGATTACCTTGGAGCAGTCCCGCCGCTCAGGTGACCTTGCGCGCATGTCTGAGTTGCAGTACGGCAAAATTCCAGAACTGGAAAAACAGCTTGCGGCCGCGACACTGGCGGAAGGCAAGACCATGAAGCTGCTGCGTAACCGTGTTACTGATGCAGAGATTGCCGAAGTGCTGGCTAAAGCCACCGGTATTCCGGTCGCCAGAATGCTGGAAGGTGAGCGTGATAAGTTGCTACGCCTTGAGCAAGAGCTGCATTCGCGGGTGATTGGCCAGGATGAAGCGGTGGTTGCGGTATCTAACGCCATTCGTCGTAGCCGTGCAGGCCTTTCTGATCCGAACCGGCCGATCGGTTCATTCCTGTTCCTCGGCCCGACGGGGGTAGGTAAAACCGAACTGTGTAAAGCGCTGGCTTCGTTCCTGTTCGACAGTGATGATGCGATGGTGCGTATCGACATGTCCGAGTTTATGGAGAAACACTCTGTCTCCAGGCTGGTCGGGGCACCTCCGGGTTATGTCGGTTATGAAGAAGGTGGTTATCTGACAGAGGCGGTACGTCGTCGGCCTTATTCGGTGATCCTGCTGGATGAAGTGGAGAAAGCCCATCCAGATGTGTTCAACATTCTCTTGCAGGTGTTGGATGATGGACGCCTGACCGATGGGCAGGGCCGTACCGTTGATTTCCGCAATACCGTGGTGATCATGACCTCTAACCTGGGCTCCGACATGATTCAAGAGCACTTTGGTAAGGTTAACTATACGCAGATGAAAGAATCGGTGATGGAGATGGTGAGCCATCATTTCCGGCCAGAATTCATCAACCGTATTGATGAGGTCGTGGTCTTCCATCCGCTCGGCCGCAAACATATCGCGCAGATTGCCAAGATTCAGTTGGCACGCCTGTACAAACGTCTGGAAGAGCGTGGTTATGAAGTGAGTATCACAGAGCCTGCGTTGGAACTGTTGGGTAAAACCGGTTATGACCCTGTTTATGGTGCTCGGCCATTGAAACGTGCCATCCAGCAGGAAATTGAAAACCCGCTGGCGCAGCAAATCCTTTCTGGAAAGCTGATACCGGGCAAGCCAGTGACGCTGGATGTGGAAAACGACCATATTGTTGCCAAACAATAAACACGGCAGCTATTTATAGTGATGGAAGGGGCGGTTTTTACTGCCCCTTTTCTTTTTGTTTAGCCTGGTTGATACATTTTCTCTGCTCAGATATCTGAAAGAGGCCTTTTTCTGGATAGTAAATATCCTAAAATGGTGGTTTTGTCCGTTTTTTGAACGCTTGAAACGTTTTTTGAATTTAGGGGTTGCGGCGTTCTGAGAACTCCCTATAATGCGCCTCCACTGACCGGGAACAACGAACTCTTTATAGCAAAGAATGTCGCCCAGTCAGGAAGAAGCAACCCGGTGAAAACACCGCATCTCGTAAGAAAAAAAGGTTGACTCTTCAGCGGGAAAGCGTATTATATGCCTCCCGCGTTACCGAGAAACATGC
>NZ_JBXUGP010000070.1:0-6768 GCF_057180605.1 Serratia sp. HNCC26DJ206 | reverse complement strand
AACCCCGGCTTGCCGGGGTTTTTTATTTCCTTTATTTCAGCGCTAGAAACAACTCACGATAGCTTGCCACCAACTGCTCCAGCGTGGCGCGGTTCAGCCCGCTTGGGTTAGGCAGCACCCACACCTCGGTTTTACCGATCATCATCTCCTGGCGCCCCCAAGGCACCTTGCGGATACCAAATGCACTGCTGAATGCCTGCTTGCCGAGGATCGCCAGCGCCTGAGGCTGACATTGCAGGATTTTTTCTTTTAATGCGTCACCACCTGCACGTAACTCATTACGAGCCAACTCGCTGGCCTCAACCGTTGGACGTTCGACCAGCATAGTAATACCACAGCCGGTATCTAGCAGATGCCGCTCTTCTTCTGGAGCCAATAAACGCCCGGTAAAACCTGCCTGATGGATCACCTTCCAGAAACGATTATTGGTATTGGCAAAATGATAGCCATGGTGCGCAGTAGAAAGGCCGGGATTGATGCCACAAAAGACAACTTGCAGAGCGGGTGCCAGAATATCCGTGATCATGATATGTTCCGTTAAAGCATTTAGAGTGGTTATCGCAAAATCTGCCAATAATTACAACAGGCTAGAACTGAACATAAAAGCAACATATGGTTTGAAGAGAGTAGACCTGCGTCCGGTGATTACCGTATAATCACGCCGCTTGGCCCCTTAGCTCAGTGGTTAGAGCAGGCGACTCATAATCGCTTGGTCGCTGGTTCAAACCCAGCAGGGGCCACCATACAAAACAAGGGGTTAGATGATAAATCATCTAACCCCTTTTTCTTTGATTTGATCTTGGGTCAGGTAATGGGTCAGGTAAGGAAAAACCACTCCATCAGGTAAAAACCAGATTCCGCCTGAATTACATTACTGCCAGCCCCCTGTTTGCTCACAGCAGACACACGCGATAGAGTTTATGTAATAGCTAGTGCAAGTAAGTTTGGTCAACACAGGTCTCCCCCTCTGACCTCACTTAATCTTTCAAAACCTCATCATCGAGTTGTTTTTCCGTCATGCCAAATTGTTAAAAAAGTCACTCACCACTCCCGTCTGTCTTTCCATAATCCAGAACTTTGACTGTATCATTTTAGCTATTTCCGCTATTAGTAGCGGAAATAGCAATGTTCTAAGGCGTCAATTTTTTAAGATCACACCATTTTGTTAAATCATTGTTAATTTATTTGTAACTCAGAATGGTGGGTTTTCTCCCTTTAGGCTAGAGCTTGGTTATCGTTTTCTCCTCAGGTTTTAAATGAACGACTATCTTGCCGCAAGCATCCCTGGATAATGTTTGGCGATAATGTCATTCATTTTGTCCATCAGTTCCGGCTTTCGGAATGTCAGATGTGCCGAACCCTTCATGAAGTATTTGATCGAGAAATACTCATCCTCGTACACCTTCGCCATTTGTGGATTGGCACGAATATGCTCATAAAGCCGAGTGGTGAGATCTGCCCTGTTATCAGGCAGCGGTTTGCCATCGAGTAAATGCAGCATCCTTTCTAAGTCGGCCAGTTGGTCACGCCGGTAACTGTGGTTCAGCGTAAAACCCCATTGGTTGTAACTCACCAGACCGTTGACGATAATTTTTTTGCCAAAACGGCACGGGCTGTTGGTTTTGTAATGCCAGGAGAGCGATTTGAAGACGTTGATCACCCCCCGCTCAAATACCTCGCCCTTATCACGGTGCAACTGTTCGAATGTGCTGTAAATGCTGTCCTCGCTGATGGCAGGCACATCTTTACTCTCCAGATTTCTGTACCATTGGTCACGAGCTTTGGCATCCATCAAACTCAGCATTCCTGATTTTTTCATCAAGTCTTGCCACATGTCGCGATCAAGATTGCGGGTGATCACGGGCATCGCCGTTTCTGCTTTCTCCATCAACCAGCAGCCACAGCGGAAGTCTTGTTTCATAGCCCAGTCTCTGGCTATTCCTCCACCGATGCTGTTGGTGATGGCCGAGATATCCTCAAGCTGATGAATAAGGGCTTCAATTTGCGCCAGTGCGGCATTACGCCCAGTGACAATACGCTCAATGCTGGTGGAGCAAATGACTTCTGTGTGGCCGGTGATGACTTGGGGCTCAATAACAATCTGTTCTGACATGACTTTCTTCCTTATATAAAAGCAAAACGCCAGGCGGTAAGCGCTGGCGCTGATGTGAGTGAGAGTTGAATATGGGCCAGGTCGATGTTGCGTTTTACAACAGCCCGAGATGGCGAAGATCCCAAACCGCGTTACGTGCTTGCTGAACCAGGGGCAGCAAGGTGGCGGAATCGGTTTTATCCTCGTCGTTATCGAAAATAAGTGACGAGCCGCAGTCAATGTTGTCTTGCAGCCAATCAATGAGGATATCCAGCCCTTGCTCAGTGTTTAGCGTCATGGTCATGCGTGCGCATTCACAGAAGGTGGTGCCGTCTGATAAACCGCGATATACACATGGCCAAAGCTACCTAACGTATCGGCATCACAGGTAAAACCGGCATGCTGCACGGAGACACAATGCTGATGACGCTGATCGAGTTCACCCGATCGCAACCGGGCTTCCAGTTGTTCAATCAGCACGGGAAAAGCAGCGTCCAGTGTTTTAAGCGCATCAGGTTCAAATGTGCCGACAAAACTGGCACGGTCTGCCAGAAAATGCAGGTGGCTGCCCTGCTGGACCAATCTGGCCCCCAGGCGCGGAGTGATGTCTCGTTGCAGACCCCAGACGGGTGACGGTGCGCTGTCTTCATGGGGGGGCAGGTTTGCGTGATTATCGGTATCAGGAACCGGTTCTTTCATGGCTGAATGTCCTTAAAAAGTACAACGCCAGCGGCAAGGCTGGCGTGTTGTTGGATCACTTAGGTAAGTGAAAGGCTGTCAGGCTAGGCGGCGAATGACGGGACTGCGCAAGCCCAGCGCACTGCGGGCGCGTAACATATCGCCACCGCTCAAGGTGGGATCCTGGGCCATCAGGCTGAAACCGGGGCGATCAATACGTACCAAGTCAAATTTCTCCACCAGTTCATTGACGGTTTCCCGTACCGTGACGCCATACTCAATCTGCTGGGCTATGGCCTGTTCGTCGTGATACGGCGTATCGTTGAGCTCCAGGCCATAACAGTGGGCCAGCAACCAGGCCAACAGTTGCTGGTATTCAGCCCGTGCCTGATTGGCGCTGGGCGTGATGCGGGGTATTTTATCGAGGGTTTTCATACGGGCAGTTCCTTAAGAAAGTGGGGAAACCGGGAGTTGGCAGTGGTGGGTCAACCAGTGAGCGACCTTTCGCCAGTGCTTCACGGGGATATCAGATTCAATCGTCCAGGTGTTCGGGCACTGCGTATTGGCCAGCAATAATGAGCTCATCACCAGCCACTGGTAGGGATAGCCTCGCGTATCGCAGCGGATCAGTGCATAGGGTGTTTGGCGCTGGTAGAGAATGAACGGATCGCCTGCTTGATGGGTAATCCGCTCACCGTTAAAGCTGATCATGCCCAATCCCATCAGGCTGTCGTCGAACCGGTATCTGCGGTTGCCAGTGTATTCACAGATAACCGGCGCGGTGGTTAAACCCAGCGTGTCGGGGTGTTGACACAGTTGCTGGTAAGCGGCGGTGATGGCCTGGCATATCCTCAGCCAGTCGTGTGACGAGATCGTGTTGTGCTGAAGAAAATGGAATACGCCAGGCACGGGCGATGCGCTCGTGTTCATGAGTCAATTTCCTTTTAAAATAGAGGGATAACGCGAAAGTGGAGCGTTGGGGCTGTATTACCAGTCGAAGGTGGTAAAGTCGGGCAAGACCTCACCCAAGGCATCAATATGCAGGTAGCTCAGTTGATGGCGTTTCATCAGCGTGGTGACCAGGCGGCGACAGGCTTTGGACAGCCCCAGCCGTTTGAGTTGCAACACCGGGTGGGTCCACGCATCCAATCGCAGCAGATAGCCGGTGCCCGAAAATGAGATCCATTCGCCGTCGCTGAACTCATCTTGGCAATGCGAAATCCGGTACAGCACTGCATTGTCATCTTCGCTGATATGGACCGAACTGCATTGCAGACCAAAACGTAAAAGTTGTGTCGTTGCCATTATGGGTTCGCCTCCTTTATTACTCGCCGTTGCGGATAACGGCGTTGGTGATGCGCCAAGACCTTTTCACGCCATTCTGGGCTGATGACAGGAGCCAGCGCCAAGTAGCGCATGGGGCAGGAGTAATAACAGGGTTGTACCGATTCATCCATCGCCTTGTAGCCCCAGTTTCCAGCTGAACCCTGCATTAGGGTGCAATGAATGACAGTTTGGGCGACTTTTGCCGGATCTTTAGGTGTGCTCTGAACAACGGACCACAGGACATTGCCTCGTAGTGCATGCGCCAGCGTAACGTGTCGATAGTGTTCGGTATCGTCGGTTTGGATCAGTGCCGCGATCAGTTCACGGCGAGAGTGGTGTGAAAAAAACCAACCCATAGAGGTGCTCCTTGAACATGGGGTCTTACAAACACAAGAGTGGGGAAAGAGTGAAAGAAAGCGGCTATCAGCCAGGTAACCAGCCGCGTTCGGCAAAGGACATGATATCCAGACCGCCAACAATAAAGTGATCCAGTACTTTCACATCAACCAGCCCCAACGCGTTGACCAGCCTGTCGGTGATCTGCCTGTCGGCCTGACTGGGTTCAGTTTCACCGGAGGGGTGATTGTGTGCCAGAAGCACAGCGGCGGCGTTATGCTTCAACGCCGCTTTGACCACTTCACGCGGATGGACGTGGGTACTGTTGATCGTTCCCTTGAAAAGGGTTTCGTGAGCAATCAGGCGGTTTTGGTTATCAAGAAATAGCACCGTAAACTCCTCGCGAGTCAGCGGGGTCATTTGCAAGCGCAGCCAATCACGAACGATTGTTGTTGAGGTAAAGGCAGCACCGGGTTCACGCAGTTGTTGTTCCAATAGGGTGATGGCGCGCTTAATGGCCCGTCGGGCTGCGGGAGGCATCTCATCAGCAATAGGCGATAAAGTGATTGAATTCATGGTGACGTTAACCTCCGTATTCAGTCAATCATGTACATAATGGCGTTGCTCTCTGCATGTGAAAGCGCATATTCCCTGAGGCAATAGAAATGTTCGGTCATGGCTTCGCTTTCGGTACGGCAGGCATGGTGGCTGTAGATCAGTAGACAAACAGCGATACCGGCAGCCTCCGCACTCATTTCGGCACCATTACCGTTCATGCCATTAAACAGTGACCAGCGCTCATCGCTTTCTGGAGCCAAAAAGGCACCGCCGTTATTCAGCGTATAAAAATTCCAGGTTCCCCCGTTGTAATCAGTACAGAGGCGATCCATCCAGCCAAAGACGTGAGATTCCAGAATGGGCCACTGCGGTATGCTGCCGAAGTGCTGCGGCCAGAAACAAGAACGCTGGTGGCCAGGCACCACAGTGGCGGTAAGAGTGCTGGCCTGAGTGATTGCGGTAGGAGCGGTAAGATGTGTATTCATGAAAAATATCCTTATTGATGAGATCAATAACAAAACAGGCCCCACCGGATAAACCGGGGAGCCTGTCTGGATGATGTGAGAGAAATGTTAGTGAGTGCTTACGGGGTCTGTTCACCCACGATCTGGGAATTGTGGAGAAGTGAAGATCAGGCGCAGTTGGGTGCAAGATTGGGCATAGCCATCAGTGTCAAAGCTGGCAGGCCAGTCACCCTCTTTTCCAGCTAATCGGCACAGGCTGCGCTCACCGGGTCGGTAATACAGATGGCTGCACCAGGCGCACAGATCGTCATCGGATATTGAACGACAGCCAGGTTCATTGTCCAATGGCACCGGATGTGGTGCAGCCTGCCGGGCGTTGGCGGGAATATGCTGCATCAAGCCACCGCTTGCTGAAGTTGCTCTGCCATGACCCACAGAGCGCGGTTCAGTTTAATATCGCCATCAATGCCATTGATGGCACGGGTCTGTGCCCGTTTGCCGGTGGCGCTGCGACCCGATAATCCCCCTTTGCTCAAATTTTCCTGCACTCTTTGAAATGTTGTCCACAAATCGTCTTTCTTGTCTTCCCAACGTCGAGGCATCAGGATTTGGCTTTCGGTCACCGGATGGTGCTCTTCGCCGTAACGGTAGGTCAGTGCGGCGTGTGCCAGCGCATGCTGATGTTCCGGTGTCAGTGTTAACGCCAGCATGCTTTCCCGGCTTTTTTCTATCCGGTCAAATATCCCCAGCACCTCGTAAGCCCCTTCAATGACCTTTTCCACTACATCGGCCCCCTTGTGTGGCACACGAATTTCACCAAAACTCTGGCCGCAGACCAGACCGTTGCTGCAAATTTCACGGTACCAACCTGGCAGCATTTGATAGCTGCTGGAGCCATCGTGGCTGTTGAGCAACACAATTTCCTGCACCTCTTTCTGGGTGATTTGTCCCGAACGGCGCAGGCGTACCAGATGTTTGGTGTGTTCACGTTTGTCCAAATCCCGCACGCGGGTCTGGCAGGCGAAGAACGGCTCAAAGCCCTCTTCACGGAGTCGGTCCAGCAAGGTTATGGTCGGGATGTAGGTGTACTTTTCGCTGCGGGAGGCGTGTTTGTCGTCACCCAGTACGCTGGGCACATACTGGGCCAGTTCATCAACGGTTAACGGGCGGTCACGGCGAACGGAGTTCACCCGACCAAAGCGGGAAGCTAAACGGGTCATACGCATATCCTTCTGTTATTTATGGCTAAATAATAAAAAGGCTCCACCGGAAAACCGGGGAGCCTGTGCAGGGGGTAGGTAAAACATCAGTAAG
>NZ_JBXUGP010000069.1:0-6893 GCF_057180605.1 Serratia sp. HNCC26DJ206 | reverse complement strand
TGCCTATACCGAATTCTATTTCAACAACCAGCAGTTGAACCTGAGCATTCCACAGGCGGCACTGAAGAGCGAGGCCCGTGGCTATGTGGCACCAGAACAATGGCAGCAGGGCGTTACGGCCCTCAGAATGCCGATACCACCAATACCAGCGTATTAGCCCTCAGCGGTGCAGGCAATGCTGATGTGGTCAACGGTGTGGGAGCGCAGACCCTCTATAACAGTATCCCCATGAGTATTGGCGAAAACCGGTTGTTAAGTGTTGAAACCCTGGGCTTCTAGGCGCGCTATTACCAAACTCTGACAACGGTAATGCCAGGCAAGGCCACCGCAACGCTGAATATCACTTATCAATAACTAAGTAACGCGGCGAGTATTTACACTTTGTTATCAGTTGTACAAATAACAACACAGAGATAACCAAAGTCTCCATCATGCATTTCGGAATAAACGTAAGCTAAGCCCATCATTTAGAGCCGGTGACTCACCGATATCAAATGAAACCCCCCCATGCGGTGGCACAGAAGATAATTCGATGATGACGTCCCACCTCAAATTATCATTGGGTTTAATTACATAAAGCGGCATTTAGCTATGCCCAAAAGACGGATTGAAAAGAAACATTATGAAAAAGAGCATCATTAGCGCTGCGTTGTTTTCTCTGGTTGTTGCCACCCCTGCCGTATTTGCTGCTGACGGTACCATTAATTTTATGGGCGAAATTACCGATGTCGCTTGTACGGTTGATACCGACTCACAGAACCTGACGGTAACGCTGGGTAAAGTCGCCTCCAGCGCCTTCAACGGCATCGGCAGCACAGCAGCACCCACCCAGTTCCAACTGGTACTGAAAGATTGCCCGGTAGCAGCCACCACCGCAGTGGTGAAATTTGATGGCACCAGCGTTGCCGGCGACAACAGCGTACTGGCACTGACCCCTGGCGTAGACACTGCTGAAGGCGTAGCCATCGAGCTTTCCGATGCCAGCCAGCAGGTAGTTAATCTGTTTGAGAACTCCCAGCCTTATACCCTGGAAACCGGCGTAGGCTCTGTCACCAATCTGAACTTTATTGCTCGTTACAAAGCCATCTCCGATACCATTACTGCCGGTATGGCCAACGCCAGCGCCCAGTTCACGATTATTTATCAGTAAACCTATCGGCAGCGAAGCCATTGAGTATTCAATGGCCTCGCTGCACGTTTTTATTCTACCGGGCATGGCGTTTGTTGCCTGTCTCATAAACGACGGTGGTGCCTGAGGGTTATCTGCCATTGCCCCATCGTCTTTCTCACTTTTTCACCCGGTGAAATATCTTTTCTTTGTTATCCATTCACCACAGATCAAACCAGATAAACAGCTCAGATATCTCTCTCATAAATCCAGATAACGTCATGGCTGCCCCTTTGCCCCAACGGCAGAAGCAGCACAGAATCTCATAACCTAATGATTTTAATCACAGTTAAAAATTAATTTGCGAGTACCGCAATACCCCAAGCCTGCATAGCACCGTCCCGAACGCGTCATAATGCTAAAGAGTGATAACGGCTCTGGATGCGCAGCACCAAGCGCTAAATACCTAATTAAGCATTTCAACTGTCGCAAAAACCGAACTGCGTACATAATTAAAAAGCAGAGTGGGCTCATTTAAATAAGTGAATTCATTGTTCTATAGCACATGCATACAATGACATTTTTTAAATGACAAAAATTGTCGTTTTAGCGCAAATTGATAGACTTTTCTTATATCACTAAATTAATGAGACTTTTTATGAATGAAAGAAAAACTATCGTTCTGGTTGAGGATGACAAACCCTTGGCAACATTGATTTCCGATTTTTTAAGGAATCATATGTTCGACGTTACGGTGATCGGTGATGGTGAATCTGCCGTCACCCATATCCTGCAACATCATCCTGACCTGGTATTGCTGGATATCATGCTGCCGGGCAAAAGTGGTATGGATGTCTGTAGGGAACTCGGGGGGTTATATCATGGGCCGATTATTATGTTAACGGCTCTGGGGGAAAGTCTCGATCAGATCCTGGGGTTAGAACTTGGGGCTGATGATTACATTATTAAACCCGTTGAGCCTAGAGTGTTACTCGCCAGGATCAGAGCCCAACTCCGTCGTGTGAGTAAATCCGTCGTGGTAGAAAAGAAAGAGCCGGTGAATCCCGTACTGGAGCTCGGGCAGTTGGTCATTATCCCAAGTTCCCGAACCGTTTTTCTGTATCAGCAAGAAATCCCTATGACGACGGCGGAATTTGATCTGCTGCTGCTGTTGGCTAAAGACGCAGGCAAAGTTCTCACGCGCGATCAACTGTTGATGGCACTGAAAGGCATTGATTTCGATGGGCTGGATCGCACAATAGATATTCACATATCCCGGTTGCGCAGGAAGCTTGACGATAACACCGAAAATCCCAAAAAAATCAAAACAATCAGAGGAAAAGGATATCTTCTGAATCGTGATGGTTGGAATGAATAGCACAGTCAGGGCGCCTAAAAGATGAAAATAAACAACTGGCCTAGAGTCATCATGTTTTTGAGGTTTTATCTATTCTGCCTGCTATTTGGCTTCGTTATCTATGCCATTATAGACTTTGTAAAAACACGCACTATGACAGTCTTAACGGCCCGGGCGCACTATGAACTTATTCAGGAAACCATTAATTTGTTAGAAAGAAAATACCTTTTACATAAAGAGGGAGAGTTGGATGGAAAATTTAATGAACTGAATGAATACTCAATTTACTCTGTCAGAGTCGTGGGTGCGGTTAACCTCCAAAAGGAACTTCCCGCAGATAAATACGCCAGGATACTTAAAGGAGAGATAGTCATCATTAATGATGATACTGCCCTTAAAAAAATCAGAGGAACCAATAAAGTTCTTTCTCTCAATGCAAGCCAGTTTGGTATTGGAAACATAATATCAGAAGATCGGACTATAAGATATCGTGTATATATTAATGGAATGCTGTGGCTTGCTTTATTAATTGCACTATTTTGTTACAGTTGGCTCAATCCTATTTGGTGTGACGTAAAGAAAATACGCCAAAAAGCCCTGCTTCTGAGCGCAGGGGATCTGAAGGCCAGGGTAGAGGGGGCATCATCGGCTATCTTCAAACCCATTGCTAGCGCGCTGGATGAGATGGCGGATAAAATTCAGGAGGCAACCCTGATGCGCAGAGCTATGACGACTACCATGGCTCACGAGCTTCGTACACCGATCGCCAGGATAAGGTTTCATCTCCATAACTATCTCGAAGAGAAAGAAGCTGATAATAAAGAAGCGATAATGAATAATATCTACGATGAAATTAATTGCGTAGAGTCATTAATTGATACCGCACTAAGTTATGCCAGCATTGCAAACTATAATAAAATATTCTTTCCGCAAAAGCAGTATATCTCCACCTGGTTTGATGAACAGATTGATACAGCCATTAAGGGGAGTAAAAACATTCAGTTTATAAAAAATTACGACAGCAATCTTGGTTGGGTTTATATGGATATGAACTTAATGGAACGTGTATTGAGCAATTTATTTGGCAATGCCAAAAAGTACACTAAGAGCATAGTTCAGGTGAACGTAACACGTACTGAAGAAATCCTCACTTTTTCTATCGAAGATAATGGTAAAGGGGTCGCTCCTGAGGATGTAGATAAAATCTTTAAACCGTTCTACAGGGGAAAAGGCAACAAGAAATTAGGGATTAGAGGCTTTGGCTTAGGGCTGACTATCGTAGATAAAATCGTTGCGTTGCACCGGGGCACGGTCTACGTGAAAACCTCAGAACTCGGCGGCGCCAGTTTCGTCGTAGAGATACCTTGTGATTATCAACATCAATAACAGCCTTACATTTAGAAACATTAGCTACAAAAGACAACACAGAACAACCAAAACGCAACAAAAGAGCAACCAAACCCACCACCTAAGAGTACATAAAATCAGTAGGATACATGCATCAATCAGTGACAGGTAGCTCCAGGAAAAAGTGGTGAGAACAAGAAAGTACTTAAATAAAAACGAGGTAGATCGTTTACTGGCAAGTGTTGCGCGCGGGAATAACTACTATCGGGATCAGTGTATGATTTTGATGTGCTATATCCATGGTTTTCGGGTAAGTGAGCTAACAGCGCTGAAACTCTCCGATATTGATTTAGTGAACAAAAAAGTTCACGTTAGCAGGCTAAAAAATGGCTTTTCAGTTCAGCATCCGTTGCACGATATTGAAATCACATTGCTTAACGCTTGGCTTGGGCAACGCTCAAGTTATTTAAACGCGGACAGTGAGTGGCTTTTCCTTTCGCGCCACGGAACACGGATCTCGCGCCAACGATTTTATAAAGCGGTTAAAAGCTATGGGGAAACAGCAGGAATCAGTGTGGTTGTCACCCCGCATATGTTGCGCCACTCTTGCGGTTATGCACTAGCAGAACAAGGTATGGATACACGTTTAATTCAAGACTATCTTGGGCACAGAAATATCCGTCATACGGTACTCTATACGGCCAGCAATGCGGCCAGGTTCAAGTCGATTGTTTTCTAACATCGTGCGGTATCTCTTGGGATAACAAAGAACGTCAGGCGAAGTTTAACAGGAACAACCTGTCTTTATGTATAAACAAAAATATCTAAAAGCGAGCAACACCTCGCCGGAACAGTAGGGCTAGGCTCGGGCGGGATTTCTCAACCCATAGCATTAACCATCATTAATGGCCACACCTGGATGAACTCCTATTCCATGGACTACCTCCTCATTACTCAAGAATCAGTTAATTTCTGATAGCCCACTAAATTTATGCCACAAGCAGTTCAAATTATAGTGCGGCATATATCACTTAAAATATAATGAGCATATCAATATCGGACCATGACGCAGTCTGTGTACAAACTCAATCCCAGTTGTAATTTTGAGATTCCCGATGAAACTCATCCATCAAATTTCTCGCCGCTAACGTTAAGGGACGCTCTGAGGAATAGATTAAGCAGAATTCAGCATTAGGCATAGCTTCTTTCACTGGAATAGTACAAAGGTTTTGCGCGAGAAAATGTGTACGGACCATCGCTTTGGTCGCAATAGTCAGGTAATCCGCATTCATAACCATTTGTAAAGCGGCGGTACCCGTACCGCGCATTATTGCTTTTTTCTGATAATTTTTTGAGCCAAATAACAATAATTCCAATTGATCATAATGCCCCATCGTTGTTACAGGCAAAAACCAATCCGCCTCCTGCAACTCGGCTAATGATGCGCAATTTGCCAAAGAATGTCCTTTGCGGGCATATATGGCATATGATGTATTAAATAGAGGTTCCTGCACAAGCCCGCTCAGGTATTCAGAAGGTATGTTGGCACCAATAATAAAGTCCAGCTTGCCTATGCGCAGGAATGGCAGCAGCTCAGATATTTGCCCTTCCATATTGGTAATACTTGATTTTGAATATTTTTTTTTAAATCTTTTCAAAGCCCCTGGGAATATAGTTAAAATAGGTAACGATGACAGCCCTATTACAACAGGCCCTGATGTCAAGTGTTTGAGGTGCTCAATCTCATCCAAGGCACGGTCTAACTCATTTAATACCAACTCAATACGCGCATTAAATAATCGGCCTGCTTCGGTTGGTATCACACCACCGCCGCCTCTTATTACCAATGCCGTCCCCAATACCTGCTCCAACTCCTGTAAGCTGCGTGTGACCCCTGGTTGTGATTGGTCAAGCGCCTTGGCTGCGGCACGGATACTGCCATGCAGTATTACCGCTTGAAATGCCTGGAGTTGTTGGAGCTTTGGCAAGTATCTCATAATACCTCTATTTATTTATACGTATTATAGTTTAATCTTTTAAATAAAAAAATTATATAACCATCTTTAATTCCATGACAGTAATATAATTCACAGGCTAGATTGTTACTGACAATATCTCTTTCAATGTCACTAAACATTAACCTCCTTAATTGCCAACTCTAGGTAACGCTAGCCATAGATATCCCGCTCTATCTGTAGTAGTCAATAACACCATTCGTAATTAATCAATTTATTTAATTGGTAGTTAATACTACCAAACTCTCAGGCAAGCAGAATAGCACTAAGAACAACAGATGGCAGAATTTTTTCATTATTGACTTCCTTTCCTTAATTAATCATCCTTAACGCTTCTGTTATAAACAGAGTAAATCACAAATAATATTCAACCAAAATTCTATTTTTATTCAGTTAAAAAGGGGGAGAAACCTTAAAAAGGTGAGATAACAAGAGTAATATACGCAGCAAAAAACAGCCTAACATGCCAATGAGATTCAATATAGGATTTTTCTCTGTTCTAGGGTAGATGTTTTTTTTCTATACACAATGCAGTTTTGTTATACTCTGATTATAAATACATCTCGTCGAAAATGTTAGGTATGTCGACCCCCTCAGCGATATCAACCCAATAGACAGATTCACTGAGCCACTTCAATCCATTGATAAACATTAGAAAAAACCATTACAGCATCTCCCTGTTATGTTAGCACTCTAATTTTTCACGCTGTACTTTTCTAGAAGTGACGCGTCTGTTGAAAAATCTCAGTAGTAAAAACCGCTTTTTCGTTCATGATGATGTCACTAAGATCGACTTAAAAATATCATTTACGAATACAGATTTATCTTAGTTTTATTCCAGGGGGAATTAGGGATGAGAGTTCCGCAATGACAGAAGCGCTTTAACTTAAGCCGAAATTCGGGTTATTAATGGAGAAAGGGATGAAGAGAGGTTATAGCAGGCGCTACGACAAATGACGTGATTAGTTACCACTCATCATTTGATGATCAACGTCAAATTGTCGTGACCGTATCCTACTTTATGGCGAGGATAGAGTAAGCGCCTACGATCTTAGCTGATGAAGCC
>NZ_JBXUGP010000068.1:0-7249 GCF_057180605.1 Serratia sp. HNCC26DJ206 | reverse complement strand
TGCCAAAAGCAGACATTACAAACATTACGCTGTTTTCATTAATGGGTAGCAGGTCAATGGCTCAAAATTTACACATTCTCACTTACGTCAATAAGAACTAACTTATTTTTTACTTGTGCACTTGAAATCAAGCGAAGCGCCCCCAGTTCAAATTTTGTTCACAACAAATGCGGGGTAAGTATGAGTCTTCAAAACAAATTTAAGAATTTTCATGATGCTATTAAGTTAGGCAGGAAGGACCTAGAGTACACAACGGCCCGCCTCAAGGATGACAGCATTACATCTGATATCGTTGACCGATTCAAAGAGGATGGATACCCGGTCATTGAGGATTTCATTCAAGGATCTTTGGCAACCTTCACTGGTATCCGGGAAAAAGGGCAGGATTTCGATATTGACCGTGCCATTGTTATTGAAGCAGGGTTAGCTCCTGAAAACCCAATAACACCCAAGCTTGCAGTTCTGGAAGTGCTGGAAAAACGGGGTTTTAAAAATGCCAAAATCAAAAAACCTTGTGTAACTGCTGATTACAAGGCTGATGACCTTCATATCGATATCCCAGTTTACCGCAAGTACGATAATGGACAGTACGAATTAGCCGTTGGCAAGAGACATTCAGATGAGGAGAATCGTGAGTGGGCTAGAGCCTCACCGCGTGAGCTCATCGATTGGGTCAATGATTATGATTCTGATGAAACATATGGCTCGAATAAGCATGACCAGTACCGGCGTATTGTCAGATACCTCAAGCGCTGGAGAAACTTCACTTTTGGCGATGATGTACGTCGCAAAATTTACTCCATCGGCATTGCGGTAATGGTTAAGGAGTCCTTCAACTCTTCGATTAACGATGAAGGTTTTCCTGATGATCTCACTGCGCTGAGAGAAACCATTAATCACATTCTCAACTATCGTAGTTATTTCACTCTCGTTGAGTTGGAAAAATACAGGGTCAACGTTGCGCTTCCAGTAAGCCCTAACAGGGACATTTTCCACGGCAGTAGTGTTGCGACAGGTACCCAGTTTCGTAACAAGCTTAGCGCTCTTTTGAAAACCTTGAATAAGGTTGCTGATGAAGAGCAAGAGTCTAAGCAGTGTGAGTTGCTACGAAGTGTATTTGGTGAAGACTTTCCTGAATGCGCAGCGACTTCATCTGCTTCGTCAAATGCTGTCAAAACCGTTTTTGCTTCTTCCGGAGTAGTGGGGACATCGCAAGGCGCATGAATTATTCAGTCATTCTGAATCATTTGAACGAATGCGGATACAAGGTATCCGCAATTCCATCGAAGACGGAAGAAATCGGATGCTTAACCGTCGAGCTGGAAATTAATGGTCTGCCAGTTACTCTTTGGCATTTCACTGTTGCTGAGCTCTCAAAAATGCCCAGCTTTTTCCTTGCCGACCCATCAGCACTGCCCAGACTCGCACATACCGCATTCAATCCTGGAAGTCTATTTGCAAGTATTTGTGTGAATGTACCTGATGCTGTTTCCGTGAATTTTGAACGGCCTGAGCTCGCTTTTGAAGAATCGCTCAAAAGACATGTTGCTTTGTTAACTCAGGCTTTGAGTGATAGCGAATGGAATACTCAGGAGTTACTTCGGGAATTTGAAGCTGGGTGGTTGAGCATCGTCAAGCAAGACACAACCCCGTTTCTTTGTTTAACTGAAAGCGAAACAGCAGAAGAGTTGTGCGTTCTTAAACCACGAAAAGGCCACTTAGGCTTGGGTCAATATTTTTTAGGATATTCAGAAGGTTCAGTTTCTAAAAATACTTTTTCACCAATTAATCAGGTTCTAAAGGATCGCAAGTCCTCAAATGGCATAGGATTCTTTGTGCCGTTAAGCGTGGCAAAACCAGCACCATGGAAAAAGGATGAACTTGCTGACTGGTATCTTGATCTGCTGTCAGAACTACCGGTGGATGTGCTAACCAAATTAACACAACAATTTGCTCAAAAGCGTTCGTATGAGTTTTGGTTAGTCTTTAGTGCTCGAACCCCTTCTGGAATCACATGGTTTGGAATTCATTTTTCCCAAAAGCACTCTGGCAAAGGTCGAAAAACGTTGCCCTTCAAACAGTCTCATCTGACTGAATGGTTACTTGAACCTGTCGAGGTATTAACTTTTAACAAAGAAAGAATTATGCCCAGGAGTGGAGCAGAACAATCCCTTCTTAACAAAAAAGTTATGATAGTGGGGTGTGGTTCTGTGGGAGGCGACGTTGCAGATAAACTCGCAGCTTCTGGTGTTGGCTGTTTAGATTTATATGATCCAGATACACTTTCCCTGAATAACCTATACCGCCATATTTTGCCTCCGATGTATGTATCATTCCATAAATCGCAAGCATTGTGGCACAGCCTCACCAGCAAATATCCGTGGCTGGAAGTTAAAAATTATACTAATAAGTTACTGGATTTAAGGCGTCGTGAATTACTGATGGAGTATGACCTTATCATCATAGCGATAGGAGCACCTACTCAGGAGCGATTGTTTCACGACTACTTGAATAACGAAAAAATCAATGTTCCGGTGATTAATACATGGGTTGAAGGATATGGTATAGGTGGACACGCAGTTCTGGCAATTCCCGAAACAAAAGGTTGCTTACGGTGTGCATATGTCGACCCCGCTGATTTTTCAAGAGGGCTGGCTTCTAACCTGAATTTTTTGGCTCCGAATCAAGATTTAACTAAAAATCATGCCGGATGTGGCGATGCATTTCTGCCTTATACCTACATAGCCTCGACTCAAACCGCGCTCATTACGGCTGATCTCAGTATTAAATGCCTACTTGGTAAGATTAGGGAATCATCCAGAGTGAGCTGGAAAGGGAACTCTGAGGATGCGACAGTGAATGGATTCAAACTAAGCGGGAGGTACCATGCATTCATCCGGACATTAGAGGTGCTCCCTTTGCTTAATGATGCGTGTGATATCTGCAATGAGTAATTTTGATGCGCTAACTGTGGAGACTGAACATTTCAGTCTATATATCTCAAAGAAAGTACGTGATATCTGGCTGGAGTATAGGCAGATCAAACCGATGGCTCCGGAAGCTTTTGGAGTTGTTATTGGTAATAAAGACCTCGAGATTGAGCGTTACGGCTTAGTCGAAATTACAGTTCCGCAGAAAGGAGACCGTTGTTCAAGAATGAGTTTTACTCTCAGGGATCCCGAGCATCAGCGTATAGTCGATCGCTTATATAAGAGCTCAGAAGGTCAATTGATATATTTTGGCACATGGCATACGCATCCTGAAAAAAATCCTCATGCTTCATACACCGATATTATGGACTGGAAGCAATGTAAATTACGCAATCCAGGGAAGAGGCTGTTTTTTTTAATTGTTGGGACAGAAAAAAACGCGCTTTACTATTTTGATAATGAAAATCTCCTGCGACAGGAATTCTGAGGACAACCATGGACAAAGCAACACTAATTTACCTTATTAAGATTGTTTTTAGACCTAAAGATCAACTATCCAAACTTACACTTGGTTTGTTGGGCTTAGGAATGACAGGATTGGTTGGTGGTTGGACCTTTAACATTGCTTTCTCGGAAATTTTTATTAAAAAATATAGTGATGCTATTGA
Source organism: Serratia sp. HNCC26DJ206 (assembly GCF_057180605.1). Lineage (NCBI taxonomy): Bacteria > Pseudomonadati > Pseudomonadota > Gammaproteobacteria > Enterobacterales > Yersiniaceae > Serratia > Serratia sp. HNCC26DJ206. The sequence goes on along the minus strand of NZ_JBXUGP010000068.1, from coordinate 3,651 downwards.
CGGGGTAAGTTTAACTTACCAAAGATACTCTGACATTGCTCTGCTAGTTAGTCTTTTTTTTGTTGCTATCGGCTTTATTTTATGGTGTGTTTGCGTATTTCTTGCCCTTCGGGATTTGAGTAAGCGAGATATTGCCCTAATCCGTGCATATGGGTTTGAAAATATTGATCCGCAAGCTGCAGAGAGAAACCTCACTTTCAGAGAGAAAGCAAAAATTTTGCATGTGGACTTTAAAGCATTTGATTCAAGAGATAAAAATAACAACCTGAACAAAGCAAGTTTTATTCGGCAAACAATTAGAGAAAGAATACATCATACTGGTGCAGCAACCGCTTATGTTGCTGCACTTGGCAGCGTGCCATATTTATATATGCTTGGTAGCTTTATGACGGATGGGCATTTGCCTCGAAAGTTGTTTGATTTTGACCGAGATAAAAATGCTTTCCATCCCCTTGATGCTCCTCCAACAAATGCAAATTTAATAAAATTCTACAATGGGGGAAAAATTACTGACAGCAAACGTGTACCATCAAATAATGGGCGAGTCATAGGTCTTGCAATTTCTTTTACGATGGAAATTTTAGAAAAAGATCTTCCTGCTGAATTTATTGGACACACTTTGCATGCTCAACTTAATACAGGATTCCGATTTGACAATCTTCCTGAGGAGGAGGAGCAAGAAAAAATAGTAAATAGCCTTAGTTACATTATCTCAGAATTAAAAAAACAGGCAGATGAAGTGCATCTTTTTGTTTCTGCTCAAGCATCAGTTGTCGTCCGGTTGGGTACTCTCTACCAGGAGGGCTTACACGGTGTAGTAACAATATGGCACTGGAACCCCGCTGCCAATAAATATGAATGGTCTTTAAGAGTTACAGGGCGAGATATTAGTTAACTGTCGTGAGAGATTATTGAATATCTATAATTTAATAAAGCCTGTGGAAATCCAGGCTTTCAAGTTCAAGATGTCATGCTATAGAATTAACGTGACCTGTTCCCAGTTGATTGACACACGGCATTGTTAGCAAGAACCATGGCGACTCAATTATGAACGTCCACTGTTCGCTCTGAGTTGAACTTTACCAGAACCAACGTCGCTTGGATTTTTGCCAGGATCCCTGCCAAAGGTCAAAATACTTTAGTTGTTCAAGTTTATGTAAAACAATATCTTCACCCACGAATGAGATACTTTTCTCAGGTATTGAAATACCAAATAGGCCTTCTGTAATCGGGAAAATCTCATATTCTGACGTAAGTGACCCTAAAGCTTTTTCAATCTTCTTACGATCTGCTTTTACAATTAACTGGAGTCCCATCAGCGTTTAAACTCCACAATAGCTACCAGTTCAAGCGCTCGGCGGATTTGGGCTAAGACTGCGTCAGGGATTGATTGTCCTCTGATGTCATAGACGACCCGACAGCTTCGAATATGCGGTGGAAGCTGGGATTGCCCGTAGGATATTCTGGCAAGATTATATTCAATACTGAATTGTATAGATTCTGTGGATGCCAGGCTGTGGTTGGCTACAAGGATAAACTCACCGCGTTCTTCATTTATAAATTCCGGGGTAAACATCACACCTCCATTTTTTTGCCTTCAGGTTGCCATTATCCATTGCCGTTTTGCAAATCGTTGCTCTTCGGTATCCTGACCTGCTCCCTACGTGATGTTAGCAACGTCCGCTGGCACTAATCTGCCCGCAAGAAGTATCGAGAGCTGTAGCTATGAGTGAAAGCGGGCGGTAATGACTCAAAAACCAGCCGATTACGATCAATCTAAAGTATAAAGCCACCAAATCCTGATTGTGGGCAAATGGCGGCAAAAGATGGACTCTAGCACTTGATAAAGCAAGAATGCTTCGGGCACTTTAGTATCCTTTGACTTTAAATAGCTGAATGATTTTTGATAGTTATCATACATATAATAGACGTCTGGTGACCTGTTATGTTTATTAGCTTGGCGTTATTTTCCTTAATAGCCAATCGCGCAGCGTGATGATATCGGGGCGCTGTGCCGTTTCCTCCGTGGTGACCAGGTAATAGTTGGCACCGGGCAATGACATCTCGAACGGTGCACGTAGCACGCCGCGTTGTAACAGGTCTCGTACCAGTAACCGGCTGGCGATAACCACACCTTGTCCCGCCATCGCCGCTTGCAGCGCATGCATTTCATCGCTGAAAGTCAGCCCCGAGACAACATTCAGATTCTGTGGCCCATAGCTCCGTTGCCAGTTTTTCCAGCTCGGGGCGTTCGCAGGTACGAGCCGGTTTTCAACATGAAGCAACGTGAGCGCACGCAAATCGTCGATTGTTGTCAGCGTCAATGCCGGGCTTGCTACCACGATAAAACGATCCTCGTACAGTAAGGTAGAGTGTAATGTTTGCTCCGGCGTTTCCCGATAGCGAATACCGGCATCTACGTTGTGCTGCGTTAAATCAACTCGTTCTACGCTGGTATGCAAACGCAGGTCGATGGCCGGAAATGCAGCCTTGAAATCGGCCAAGCGCGGCACCAGCCAATTAGTAAGAAAATTGGAGGTGGTGGTGAGCGTCAGAGTAGGGGGCTGGCGGGAGAGCTTAATTCTCTCGGCGGCTTGCTCCAGAGCCGCAAAGGCGCGCTGCGTGCCAGCATATAAAATCTCGCCAGCCTCGGTCAGGCTAACCCCTCGTGCACTGCGTTCGCAGACCTGACATTCCAGTATCGACTCCAGCAATTTTATCTGATGGCTAATCGCCGTTGCGCTGACGCTGAGCTCCTCGCTGGCCCGCTTAAAACTGCTATAGCTGGCAACAGCATGAAAGGCGCGCAAAGTGCCTAACGGTGGTAGGTGTGCTTTTTTCATGGCTGAGTTATTTTCATCTAAAGGTGAAAACTATGAATTTTTCATGAGTATATACCTAGGTTAGTGTGATCACATTCGATTAATGGGGTGAGATTTTTTCATCAATCCGCTTCAGTGCTAGGAGTCGTTATGAGATCACCAGAAGAAAGGAGCGCCGCAGACGCGGTTGGGCAACCGGGGGCGATCGCTCGGAGCATCGTGTTTAGCGTGTTGATATCTGTAGGCGTTGTGCTGTTTAACGTTTGGTGGGGAAGGCCGGAGGTCATCATCACGCTGTTGCTGGCATTGTTGTTAGCCTTTGCCAGCGGAGTCGCGTTGATGCGCACGTTGGCGGAGGAGAAACAGAGAACCCTGGCCGCGTTATGGAAAAGTCTGGTGCTTTCTGCTGTGGGATTGCTGCTGTTGATACTGGTCGGTCGTAATGATTGGCTTGCTATGCTGCCGGGAATCGTCATTGGTGGCATTGGGTTGGGCAGTGCTAGCCAGATAACGACAGCGTTGTTGCAGCCGCTGGCCAACATCAGTGTCGGCACCGCTGCTGCTTTGTTGGCGAGTATGGCCACGACTTTGGCGGTGATATTGCTGATCCAATCTCATGCATCGCCAGATTTCGCTATCGCACTGTTGATCGACCTGGTTTTATTGGGCGCGTTGGCTGCGCGAATCGCGGAGTGTGATATTGCATGAGCAAAATGGCAGGCCATTTTGTCGAACCCTGTCGAAGGTTCTCACCCCTCTCTTTCGGGGAATATAAAAGCAAAAAAGCCTGAACTTTCGCTCAGGCTCTCTCTTCAAATTTGGCGGTGAG
>NZ_JBXUGP010000067.1:0-7340 GCF_057180605.1 Serratia sp. HNCC26DJ206 | reverse complement strand
GGTGTGTTTGTGGATACTGTGTTTGCTGATTCATATAGGTAACTCTGAATTATTAGATCTTTATTCCTTAGGATTGCTTAATTCAGCCTAAAATTCCCTACGCATTGAATGTATTTAAATTGTCTGAATATGTTGTGTATCAGCGACATAGATGATCAGCTTGTAAAAATAAATATGAGCTGGAGTGAGTGAGTTATTTTTTTGAGATTAATCTTAACTTGTTGAATGCATAAGTGATCCATTTAAAAAATAGGATGAAAACTCCCTCCTTGAGCCTTGATTTCAAAAGATTTCTAACCGTAATCGGTCTGCTTGCGTTTTGACAAGACAGAACTAGATTTAACTTAAATTCGTGTCTTTGCGCCTTCAAATTAGAAGGTGGTTAATAGCTTATGGCGTCTGGCAGACCTTCAGAGGGATTCTTATGAACAAAGTTTATAGAGTGATATGGAGTGCGGTATTACAGGTTTGGGTAGTTGTCAGTGAACTCACTAATAAAAAGCAAAAAACAGCCAGTCACAGCAACCGTGCTCGGCAACATGTTGATAAAGTAACTAAAAATAATAAATTATTCAAAAATAGCGCTGTGGCTTTGTCACTCTTTTCTGCCCTGGCGGTTTACAATAATGCTTATGCGATTACCGTGGCTGAATGTAATGCTTCGGGGGGCAGTTGCGTTACTGTGGGTACTGCGGCTGCTTTAACAACAGCATTGAGCGGTTCTGGAGCAGGCAGTAACGCGACGACGATCCTATTAACCGCCAATATCGATATGTCAGCATCAAATGCTGGTGGGATCGCGGTGAACCAAGCCACAAACGCCCGGCAGAATCTGGTGGTAGATGGTGGCGGTTTTAATTTAAGATTTGCTGGCTATGCTTTTACCATGACGGCGGCAGGTACCAACAATGCGGCATGGGCTGGGCAGAATGCTACGTTCAAACTCACCAATTTTGGCGATATCACCTCAACCTCGGCGATCACCAGCGGCACGGTTTCTCGATTAATCTATGCACAAGATGCTACTACCAGATTGGCAGCGACGTTGGATAATATCAACTCAGTACCTAACGGTAAGCTTGTTGCAATGGGGATTGATACCGCTCTCGGAACACCTAACAGCGCAGGTAGGGTGATATTTGGCGATATTATCCAACCCATAACGTTGAATTTCGGTACCTACCGACAATCGGTATTAGGCAGCAATATTACCTTTACCGGTAATTTCGATTTAACGGGGATCACCAGCCCCGACTATCCAGCGGTATTCTGGAGTAATGATACTGCCGCTAACAGCCTGCTTCACTTTGCCGCTGGTTCGGATGTTAATATTATTGGTACACGTCTGACGAATGGTCCAGGTACCGTGGGTGTTGGGACTGCATCGTATAACTACCTGATTGATGACGGCGCCAAACTGACCCTGACGATTGATAGCCAAAACCCATTAGGTCTTGCCAACTATGGTGTGCAGATAGGCTCTTATAACACTGTGACCGGTTTATTTGGCCCCGGTGCTGTGGTTGTCATGAATAATCTGGCGGGTGATGTGATCAGCAACGCCCCCAGTACCACCACCACCTCATATATCTATAATGGTCCAGCCTCACCTAACGATGTGATCTACAACCTGGCTGCGGGATCAAGTCTGGCTGTTGCTTCCGGAGCAGCCAATGATGGGATTGTTGCTACCAAAACCACGGGAACGGGGGGCATTTATATCCGTTCAGCGGCGACCCTTTCTGATGGTACGGCAAATACCACCGCCGGTACCGGGATTAACGTCACCGCAGGCTCATCGGGCAAGGTGGTCGTACGTAATGAGGCTGAAGGGACGATCAGAAAAGCGACCGGGATCAGCGTTACTGATTCTGGTAGTAGCGTGGTAGACGTCACCAACGCCGGTATCATTAACAGCACCACTGCCGGGGTGGCTATTGCCCATAACGGCAGCGGAACAGCTACCCTGACCAACAGCGGTTCGATCACCAGCACCACCGCCGGTTTGGCGTTGAGTGCCACTACTGCGGGTAAAAACATCACGGTGGATAGCACCGGAGGGACGATTAATGCCACCGGCGGCAGTGGGATCACGCTGGGCAACAACATCGTTCTTAATCTGATTAACGGCACGATTGCGACGACAGGTGCCGCCACAGGCTTGACGATTGGGGCAACCAACGCGGGCATCCAGACGCTGACAGGGACCATCTTTAATCTGGGGGGAACCGGCAGTGCGATCTCCAAAGGGGCGTCGGGGAGTGTTAATCTCAGCAATACTCAATTCAATGCCACCAGCGGCACGGTGTTCACCACCTTGGCAGGCCTTAACTTCCTGCAAGGCCTGGCCAATAACGCCATTAACCTGACGGGAAGTGGTGCTGTCACCGGGATCAGTTCGACGGCCTCGCTCGATCTTTCTTCTGCTTATCTGGATATCAATGTTAACAATGCGGCAGCAACGGGGATCTCGACCTCAGGTGCTACCGGAGGTTCCGTCACTGTCGGGCCTAATACGAAGATCAATGCCAGTGGTGGAGCCGCCGCGATCACGTTTGGCAATACTATTCCCGAGTCATTGATCAATAACGGGTTTATCAGCGGCAGCGTTTCCATGGGGAACAGCGGTAATACCATCGTTAACAACAGTACTTTGGGCTCTCTGACCAGTGGCACTGGCGTGGATACGCTGACGTTGAGTACCGGTTCGGTCAGCACGGGTATTATCGATCTGGGAGCCGGTAATAACATCGTTAATGTTAACGATGGTGCCACGATCTATGCGGTGAATACGGGGGCAGGCAACGATACCTTTAATGTCAATGATCTCACCAACGGCAGCATCACCTCTTTAGGCGTGCTTAATGCGGGGGGCGGTACCAATACGCTGAACCTGAGCAACTCCACACGCACCCTGAACAGTGGAACCCGGTTGCAGAACTTCGATAATATCAATCTAACGGCGAACTCGAATATTGCCCTGAGTGACAGTAACAATATCACTAGCGGCAATGTTAACCTGGCCGCCGGTAATACCTTGTTATTCGCTAGTACCTATAACGGTGCATTTGACGCCATTCTCAGTGGCGCAGGTAATGCAGAAATACAATCTGCTGGGAATGTGACCTTGAGCGGGGCTAGCTCCTTTACCGGGAACTGGCAGATTGATGCTGGTGGCACATTGAACGCCAATGCGTTCAATCAGTTTGGTACCGCCTCGATTGCTCTCAACGGCGTATTGAATTTTTCCAATAGCGGCACCTTTAATAATACATTAACCGGTACTGGCCTGCTTAATATTAACGACACGGGTGGTGCATTTGATTTTGGTGCCGGTGCCGGGAGCGCATTTGCCGGTATTGTTGATATCAGTAATGCCACATTCAATTTGTCGGGGCTCAATTCCAGTGCGCTGAATAACGCCACCCTGCGTAATTCTACGGGGGGAATTATCACCCTAGATCCCGGTATTCATAACGTCGGTGACCTGGTCTTTAACGGTGGCACATTGCAATTCTCACCGGGCGGTCTTATCAGTACCGGCGCGGGTACGGGTTCTGGTTTACTCGCCGTCACGGGGAATTCGGTCATTCAGGCCGATCCTACGTTGCTGACCGTAGGAAACATTTTGGATCTCAACGCGGGGGCCTTTACCGATCTGGTACAAAGTGGCAATGCGCTCTCCGGGGCAGATTTAGCCAGACTCCAGTTGCAGGATTTATTGGGTAATAACCTGCTTGCAGGTACCACGGCAGACTATATACAAGGCGGCCAAGTGGTCGCAGTGAATACCTACGATTTTGCTCTGGTCAGTAATTATGGTTTCAGTAATCTGGGGCTGAGTATTTATGAACAACTGACCCAATCTGATCTGCAAGCCGGGCAAACGCTGACCTTAACCTCCAACGGTGCCAGCAATACCACGCTCACCTCGCAATTAACTGGCGCGGGCAATCTGGCGATTGGTGCAGATAATACGGCGCTGACTCTCAGTAATGAGTTGAACAACTACACGGGCTCTACCACAGTGAATGCAGGTAGCCTGACGCTGGGAACCAATAATTCTCTGGGTAATACATCACTGCTTGATGTCGTGGCCGGGGCAACGGTCAATCTGGCGGGCAATGAGCAAACCGTAGGCGCATTGAGCAATGCTGGAACCGTCGGCTTGGCCGGAGGAACCCTGAACGTGACCAATGGCGGCACGTCGAGTGCAACGGGAGGGCTGACCGGTGCGGGTGCGTTGAATATCAACGGCGGTACGTTCACCGTGACGGGCGCAAACAGCGGGTTGTCGGCTCAGACCACGGTGGCCTCTGGTGCGATCGCTACGCTTAGCGGTGCGGGTAATCTGGGCAGCGGTGGTATTGAGGTTGACGGCACCCTGAATCTGAACAGTGCCAACCCAGGTTTTGCCAACCCACTCAGTGGTGCAGGCAGCGTGAATGCTAACGCCGCGATTGGGTTGACGGGTAACAATACCTTTAGTGGCATTTTTGATGTGAGTACCAACGGTAGCCTGACGGTAAGCAGCGCAGCTAATCTGGGCAGTGCAGAGGTCGATTTAACGGATACGTCTGCACAATTGCTGCTTAATGGCTTCATAGAAAATCTGGGTAATACCCTGAGCGGGGTAGCGGGCTCTACGGTTCAACTGAATAACAGTTCATCCACCACCTTGAGCGGTGCCAACAGTGGCTTTGCCGGCTTGTTTGATCTGACGGGCAACAGCACTCTGACCGTCTCGCAAGACGCCAATCTGGGTACCGGTAACGTCAGTATCGGCAGTGGCAGTACCCTGATCTTTGATATCTTTGCAGGCGGGGCGTTGACTGCCCTGAACAATGCCTTGAGCGGGGCGGGCAACTGGGTACTGCGCAACAGCAATATCGATCTCTCTGGCAGCAACAATGCGGCGGGCTTTAGCGGCCTGTTGGACATCAATACCGCTTCTTCTCTGACGCTGAACAGTGCCACGGCGCTGAATGCGGCCACCGTGTTGAATGTCAACGATGCGACCAGCACGCTGAACATCAGCAACGGTGGTGCCTTTACCCTGAACAATGCCCTGACCGGGGCCGGGCAGGTCAACGTCGATACGGCCAATAACGCCTTTAACTTCGGTGTCGGTGCGGGCACCGCCTTCACCGGCAATGTGACCCTGAACAATGCCACCTTCTCGTTGGCCGATACCAATGCCAGTGCCCTGACCGGCGCGAGTCTGACGCTAGGCACTGGCAGCGATACCACCGTGGGGGTCGCCGGAACGCCGGGCACTGAAACGCTGCGCGCCCTGATGCTCGACGGCGGGACGCTGAACTTTACCGGTGGGGCACCGCTCTCCAGCGCCGAGAGCACCATTACCGCTCAGACGCTGACCGCCAACGGCGGCACCATCAACGTGGTGGGCGGGGGTTCCTGGGACAATACGCCGCCGGTGGTGTCACCGAATCTGTCGATCCTGGAGCAGAACCGGGGGGCGACGGCGATGCAGTTGATCAACGCCACCACGGCCAGCGGGGCCGATACCCTGACGCTGATGATTGACGGTGTGGCGGTGACGCCATTGGGGTTGGTCTCTGCCATCAACCAGAACGCGCAGCATGTGGCGGATGCAACCTACAATTACGCCCTGTCTAACACCAATGCCGCCAGCGCGACTGGCCTGTACCTGAACTACGACCTGAGTGCGATCAACCTGCTGCTGGACACCCCTGATGCGCTGATTGTGGCCACCGATGCCAGCCCGGACTCCAACAAGGAGCTGACTGCACAACTGACCGGGGTCGGTGGCATTGTATTTAATGCCACCAACGGGGCATTGACCGTCACCAACAGCCAGAACAGCTACACCGGCAGTACCCTGGTGACCGGTGGCACAGTGCTGCTGGGCAGCAACAACGGCTTTGGCGCCACCTCACTGCTGACGGTAAACAGTGGTGCCAGCTTCAATACCAATAACTTCAGCCAGACGGTCGGCGCCCTGACCAACCTGGGCACGGTCACGCTCGATCCCGGCGTGTTGACCAGCGGGCTGCTGACCAACACCGGGGTGCTCGATCTGGCGGGCGGGACGTTGAACCTGTCGTCAGGGGGCACCTCAACCGCCACCGGCGGCCTGACCGGGGCTGGCACGCTGAACGTGAACGGCGGGGATCTGGCCCTGAGCGCCGCCAACGGCGGTCTGTCCGCCACCACCCATATTGCATCCGGGGCATCCATCACCTCAAGCACGGCCGATGCGTTGGGCACCAGCGCGGTGGAGGTCGGCGGTACGTTGAATCTGAACGCGGCCGATACCCTGGCCAACGTATTGAGCGGGGCCGGGACAGTCAACACCGATGCGGCGGTGACCCTGAGCGGCAGCAACACCTTCAGCGGTACCCACGCGATCAATGCGGGGGGCGCGCTGACGGTCAGCACGGTCACCAACCTGGGAACCTCGGCGGCCAACGTCAACCTCACGGCGGCCTCCGCCCAGTTGTTGCTCAATGGCCTCACCGGGACGCTGGCCAACACCTTGAGTGGGATAGCGGGCTCCACGGTACAACTCAATAACGCCGCGGACACCACCTTGACGGGGGCTAACAGTGGCTTTGCCGGGCTGTTTGACCTGATAGACAGCAGTACCCTGACCGTCTCGCAGAGCGCCAATCTGGGCACCGGCAGCGTCAGTATCGGCAGTGGCAGTACGCTGAACTTTACTGCCTTTGAGGGCGGGGCGTTGACTGCGCTGAACAATGCCTTGAGCGGGGCGGGCCACTGGGTGCTGCGCAACAGCAATATCGCTCTCTCTGGCAACAGCAATGCGGCGGGCTTTAGCGGCCTGTTGGACATTAACACCAACTCCTCTCTGACCTTAGACGGGACGACGGCGCTGAATGTGGATACCGTGCTGAACGTTAATGATGCGACCAGCACGCTGAACATCACCAACGGCGGCACCTTTACCCTGAACAATACCTTGACCGGGGCCGGGCAGGTCAACGTCGATACGGCCAATAACGCCTTTAACTTCGGGGCGGGTGCGGGCTCCGCCTTCACGGGTAACGTGACCCTGAACAATGCCACTTTCTCGTTGGCCGATACCAATGCCAGTGCCCTGACCGGCGCGAGTCTGACGTTGGGCGACGGTAGCACTACCACCGTGGGGGTCGCCGGAACGCCGGGCACCGAAACGCTGCGCGCCCTGATGCTCGACGGCGGGACGCTGAACTTTACCGGCGGGGCACCGCTGTCCAGCGCCGAGAGCACTATTACCACTCAGACCCTGGCGGCCAGCAGCGGGACCATCAACGTGGTGACCGGCGCTTCCTGGGACAATACGCCGCCGGTGGTGT
>NZ_JBXUGP010000066.1:0-7946 GCF_057180605.1 Serratia sp. HNCC26DJ206 | reverse complement strand
AATAAATTCTAAATCGTCGTTTTCAACTTTCCCATTCACTGGGTCATTATTGGCACTTTTAGCTGTGCTGACCTGATTTTTTTTAGCCATACCATTCTGTGATAGGGATACGTTGAGGTCATCCTTCTTCATCTCTATGCTTCCCTTTTCCTTTCGGCGAGCCCTGCTACACCATTATTCGGCTTCACGAGTACAGGGTTCACGGTCTCACTCTGCGCATTCTGTTGGGTTTTCTGCTGACTGCTCGCATTCAACATGGCGATGACCTTATTTTTAGGGCCATCGGCCACTACACGGCCATCATCCAGTACAATCAACCGATCAAAAATATTCAATACGGACATCCGGTGGGTCACAATTACCAACGTCTGCCCTTCTATTGCGCTTTGCAACTGACGGATAAATAGCGTTTCTGTCATTGCATCCATGGAACTGGTGGGTTCATCCATCAGCAGAATTTTAGGCCGCAGTAGCAGGCAGCGCGCCAGAGCAACCAACTGTTTCTGCCCACCGGACAAGGCACTGCCCATTTCACCTACCGGCATGTCGTAACCTAAGGGATGTTTGGCCGCGATACGATCCAAACCGGTCATCTTGGCAACGCGCAGAAACTCTTCGGTACTGACTCCCGGATCGCCAATAGTGACATTAAAGCGCAGGGTACCGTGGAACAGTCGGCAGTCTTGGCCTACATACCCCACCGCAGTTCGCCAATCCGCCGGGTCGACCTGAGTCGCATCAACACCATCGATGGTGAGTTGGCCGCTTAGGGGCTGCATTAAGCGCCCCATTACCCGTAACAACGTCGATTTCCCACTGCCAATACTGCCAATAATGGCAACTCGCTCACCGGCCTGGATGTTGATGTTAACGTTCTCCAAAATGGCAGGGGGAACCATGACGCCCGGTACCGGATAAGCAAAGCCCACTTTTCTCAGTTGCAAATTCCCAGCGAAACTGGGCGTCGGCAAATAGTTAACGTCAGCATCACGCTCAGTCGGTAGGTCCATCAACTGATTCAACGACTTCAACGCCGCTTTGGCATGCTGATAGCGTAAGGCCAGCCCAACTACTGAAGCCAGTGGCCCCAGCGAACGACCCGATAAAATGACCACCCCAATCATTGCCCCCATGGTCAACTCGCCCGCGTGGATCAGATAAACACCGAAGACCACAATGACCACGGTGGTGATCTGCTGCATAAAGCTGACAAAGTTAGACGTCAGAGAAGAGAGATATCGGGTCTTCATGGAGGAAGCCGCCGCCAGGGCGCTGAAATCATCCCAACGCTTTTGCATCACGCCTTCGCCTCGAGCCGCTTTCAACGCCTCAAGCCCTTCGATGGTCTCAATCAACAATCCCTGCTTCTGGGAGATCTCACGAATATTTTCCCCCATATAACGGCTCAGCGGCCATTGGATACACACGCTGACCAGCAGAATAATCGGGATGGCGATCAACGGAACGATGGCCAGCTGTCCGCCGATCAGATAGATGATCAGCATAAACAAAATACAGAAAGGCAGGTCTGACAGCGTCGATAAGGTCGCTGATGTTACAAAATCACGAACAGCTTCAAAGTCGCGCAATTGGTTAGCAAAAGAACCTGTTGACTGCGGCTTGCTCTCCATGCGCATTGCCATAACCTGGCGGAACAATTTGGCCCCCAGAATCAAGTCGGCTTTTTTACCGGCAACATCAATCAGGTAAGTACGCACTTGCCGCGAGGTGAATTCAAATACGATAGCAATCAATACACCGATCGCCAGCGACCATAAGGTGACGTAAGCCTGGGTCGGGATTACACGATCGTAGACGTTCATGGTAAAAAACGTGCTGGCCAGTGTCAGGACGTTCGCCAGTAAAGCAGCCAGCGCGGCGCTATAAAAGTAGTGACGATAACGCCACAATGTGGAGAACAGCCAGTGCCCTTCGCGGTTTTTTTCCGGCAGAATTTCGTTATCTGTGCGCTTATCAAGCCTGGGCTTTGGGTTTGCCAACATGGCGTAACCGCTGTAATTGGCCACCAGTTCGTCTTCTGACATCTGGAGCGCGCCGCCACTTTCTGGCACCACGACCTGATACTTCAGATCGCCACGTTTACCCGTGCGTGAGGTAATCACGCAATAGCTGCCATCGTTGCAAGCCAACACCAAAGGGAAGAGATAGGTGGAAACCTGGGACAGATCTCGTTTTATCCATCCCCCAGAGAGGCCGACCTGATCCAGCATCCGCAACGCCAGTTCCGGTGTCAGCTTTTCGCCACGTGGTAATCCCGCATATAAGACCGCTGTGCTGGCAACTTTATTATGGTATCGACATAACCATTCAACGGCCCACAGCAAGGAATCTTTGCTATTATCTGCCACACTGTCAAAATCGGTAGATTCCAACACCGGCCGGGTAATTACTTTCTCACTCATAGCCATTCTCTAATTTCATAGAGAGCATAAAAATTCCACTTAAATTTTCTATAAAAAAACGCAAACAAGAGCATAAAATTCCGCTAAAAAATAACAGCCCACCCACAGAAAAAGACATGTTAATAACAGGCAAGCACCACGCAACCTGACTATACTGAAAATTAAATAGAGCACTCATAAATTTAAACTCATACATTCCAAAAAATTAACCTAAAGACAGTAGATATCTTTAAGATAGTGTGACTAAAAATCCATAGAAATAAAAATGAGCCACCTTTTTAGCCCATTTCCAACTATACTCTAAATAATTCGAGTTGCAGGAAGACGGCAATGCAGCCCTCAAAAATTTATATAAGTCACTGGCTAGTGGGTGAGCGTTCAAATCTGCCGAAAACAGATTTGAACGCTGCTTGCAGTGGCCCCGTAAGAACGAGGCCCACCGATAGGTTGAATAACAAAGCCAATGAACATACAACATGAAATATGGCGGGTATACACCTTATGCCGTGTTTCGAGTTTCGTTATCTGACGACGATATCGACGCGTCGGCTATTGATATTGCAACCGGCTGTCTGGCCGGCCACACATCCTTCAGCACTTTGTGCGACGCCCATTCCTTCAGTCACTCCGATAATGGAAGAGTCAACCCCGCCTCGAATCAATTCGTTACGTACGGTCTGGGCTCTGGCATCAGAGAGACGCTGATTAGACTCTCTCTGACCAATCGCATCCGTGTAGCCGTGCAGTTGAATCTCTGTAGCACTGTGTCCCTGCTTGATAAAATCAATCACATTCCGCAGTTTGGCTTGAGACTCAGGTAAAATTGCCCTGGCATCGCTTTTGCCAAACTGGAACAAGACGCTTTCTTGGATCAACGTGACACCGCTGCCATTAACGTATTCGCACGGCTTCACCTGTGAAGCACGATTGATGATGCGAGTGTGCGCACGCATTGATGCCAGCTCACTTTCTGCCACCGCACGCTCTACCAATACCGGCTTAGTCCCTTGCAAGCCAGGGTTAGCCAGCAGGAAGTAAGTCACACCAGCTTGCATACCCAACTGATGAGTCGGACTTTGTTTACCTTGATACCTAGGCTGATCGTTGATGTAAGATTCAATCGTATGTGTGCCTGGTGCGACACAGAACACGCTGAACTCACCTGGCAGTAACGCTGATTGCAATTCACGATCCACATACACAGTTGCAGGCAGTTCACCTTGCGGATAGTAAAACACCACTTGTGCCAGCTCTGGAGCTACATTCGCAACCGGCCTATAGTTGCCAGAGGAGTCACGAACACTGTTAGTAGATGAACCAGAGACAAGTAACCTATCTGTCACTGAACTTACGTATTCCTGTTGCGCCATGGCGGTAAAAGAAAACAACCCGAACGCCAAGGCAATCAATGAAATATTTACTGACTTAACCCTGTTATGAACAAATTCCATTATTAAATCGCTCCCAAATCGTAACATTCACCCATTGAGGTGATATCGCTAAAAATTCCATTCCATACCCCCTAACATCAACAAATGGCAGGAGATCTTCATACACCACAACCCTCACCTTAAATAAGACTCTAGGGGTTTACTTAATTAACACCAACCTAGAAGCCCACTGGATTAGCGGTATAAAATTCAAACCTCAGCGAGATCAGGCAGAATAATCTGTTTTTCTATAACAGCCTCTACAGATCATTAACTGACATGAAACCCTGAATACAGTGCCCGATTCACGGGCACTGTAGGGTTATTGCATGACTATTATTACAGAATCACATGAATGGTATTCTCAACGAACAGCTCACCGGTTTGGCCCATATTACTGTAGACGTTGTAAGTAATACCGCCCTGTGAGGTCTGACCTTGATGAAGCCACCTTTGTGAAGCCTCATTGCCAGAGTTCAATTCAACTTGGCCATTGTCCCCGGTAATTTGCAATTGCATCTTGCTGTCATTCAACATCAGGTCTCGTTCTCCCGTTGCGATCAAGTCACTGAAACGTAACGCGAGGGTATTATTACCGTTACCCATGTCGAAGTGTTCAAACCCTTGGACTTTAGCCCCCATGGTAGCCAGGTTAAGGTACAAGCTTTGACCATCGAGTTTGAGGGTATCCGTACCCAATCCGCCATCGACCCGGACAAAATCAGTGCTTACGATAGAAATGACATCATTGCCAGCGCCACCGTATACCACATCCCCCGTGCCTACATTGCTGATCTGGTCATTACCGTGCGATGCTGCAACACGATCCACCACATTGGTACGCAAAACATGTGTGTCATTATCTATGGTGCTCATATGCGTCAGATTCTCTTTACTGCCATAGAAGATCTCATATCCGCCGGCGTTAAAAGCCAAGGAATCATCCCCCCATGACGGTATAGCGATATCCTGCAAACCATCACCATCCCAGTCACCCATACCAACGTTGGTGCCCATATAATCCTGGGTGACTTTACCCACCCACTTCTCGGCCTGACCAGCGGAAACCAATGCATCGAGATCCGTATTAGCCGCAAAACCACCACCGGCACGCCCGTAGACCAAGTAAACAGCACCGTTGTCCGTCTTGCCGTTGATATCAGCATTCGGGGCCGTGATCAGGAAATCATCGTAGCCGTCCCCGTTGTAATCACCTGTACCTCTGGCCCCCGTACCTAATAGGGCATTGGTTCCGGTGCCTGATGCCTGCAGAACAAAACCGTTGCTACCATTCAGGTTGCTGAGGTTGAAGTCACTCCACCCTCCGGTCTTACCATAAATGACATAAGCACGTCCTGGTGCCAGGCCATCATAAGCCTCGTCTCCCCACAAAGGTGAACCGATGATAAAGTCATCAACACCATCACCGTTGATATCACCCAGAGTAGAAACACTATTACCTGACCCAAAATAACTATAACCGTGAGCATCGGTAGATAGGTCACGCACGATATCACCGAGGTTTTCACCGTATTCAGTGCCACCAATCCGGATGCCATACTTCTGATACTGCGTCCAGAAATCCGTGGTTTGTGTATAGGTCTTAGCAGCACCATACCCAGCAGTGGTTCCCCAAACCAGGTAAGCATAACTGTTCGCTCCACCGGCTAGATTCGTATCAGGGTGCGTAATGACGAAGTCATCGAGACCGTCACCATTGACATCACCAACCAAGCGGACGTGGTCGCCAAAGCTGTTTGCACTATTGGAGTAGAAGGTACTGTATTTGTTGCTGGCCAATTGACCAATATAAGCACCATTGCCAAACTCCCACAGTGTCCCATCACTCATCTGCTCCAGGTTGTTCCAGGTACCTGCTGCCCCCTGCTTGCCATAGAGGGTATACACCATGTTCTGGCCTGAGTCGGAAATGATCAAATCACCATAACCATCGCCATTGAAGTCACCACCGGTGCTACCGTCAGCAAACCACGAATAGTTACCATGCAGGTAGAAACCATCCTTAGTTGCAGTCGTTGCCATACTGTTCAGTGAGATGGTGCTTGTCCCCGTCTCGCGACCAAAAATCACATAAGCGCCGTCCTGGTGGTGTGAGGCAACAACCAAGTCATCATAACCATCGCCGTTGAAATCCCCCAAGCTCATGATATTCAAGCCTGATTTACCGATAGCCCCAGTTACGCCAACGTTATCAAAACGAATGCCCTGGCTAGCGTTCATCTTATCTATGTCGTTCAGCGTCGGAATGCCCAGCACCGATCCATAAACCAGATAGACATTAGAGTTACCTGCTCCTGCAAGACCATTCGATTGAGTATGTGGTGCTGAAACAATAAAGTCTTCAATACCATCACCGTTAAAGTCACCAGCACTCGTTATTTCCCAACCCAGTCCATCCTGCTGCTGGCCGCTCTTACCTATCGTCGGAGTAGAGTTATCTATCACCAGACGGGCACTGGCATTATCGTCAAGCAGGCCAGCATTGGTTTGCACACCCGCTTCACTCAACAACACCACTTTCAGATTGTAAGTACCGTTTTTAAACTGCGGTAATGCCTGGATGAAACTTATCGAGTTCCCTACAGGACCACTAGGGATAATGTCTTTAGTAAATAAGGTATCACCTGCACTATATTTACCATCGTTATTAACATCGTCGAACAATACCGAATACATCTTCCCGGCAGCTATGTCCGCGAGCTCTTTCGTCCCCAGCCCAGTCACTTTCACTTCGACAGCCACAACACTGGTACTCGTAATATTATCTGTCGAGCTGACGCCGTTATCACTTATCGACATCAAGTCCAGCGTGAGTTTACCGATACTTGGAGGTGTAGTATCAATCGTAACGATCTGTTGATAGACACTACCCACCAGACCTGATGAACTGGATACCCGGACCATATAGGTATGATTACCATTAGTCAGTACACGCCCATCAACATAGCTCCAGGTACCCCCCGCAGAGACATTCACACTTGACCAGTTCACCCCTCCATCCACAGATATTTGTGCTGTTTGACCTGCGCTTAATGGCGCATCCAGCGTTCCAAAGACCGTCAGTGTGGTATCCGAGGTAATAAAGTCAGATGCCGACAAGCCGGTATCATCACTGATACCTGAAATCACCATTTTCTGGCTCGGAGCCACCGACTCTACCGTAAACGCCCAGTTGCTGCTGGTGCTGACGTTGCCTGCCGGATCCTTGGCGGAAGCACTCAGGCTGTGTGCGCCCTGGCCCAGGTCGGTCTCTGGCGTAAAGCGCCAGTTGCCGCTGCCGTCCGCCGTGACGCTGCCCAGCACCGTGCTGCCGTCGCTCACCGTCACCACGCTGCCAGCCTTCGCCGTGCCGTTCAGCGTTGGACGCAGATCGTCCGTCACGCCGTTCTGCACGATGTTGCCCTGCACGCTGCCTACGTCATCCGTCAGGCTGCCCAGTTGCACCTGACCCGGCACCACATCTACCGTGACCGCCAGATGTTCCCCTTCGGCACTGGTGTTACCCGCCGTGTCGGTGACCGTGGTGGTAAAGTCATGCTCACCGTTGGTCAGCGGGGTGCTTGGCGTAAAGCGCCAGTTACCATCGCCATCCACCGTGGTGCTGCCGATCGCCTTGCCGTTGTCCAGCACGGTGACCACGCTGCCCGCTTCCGCCTTGCCGCTGAAGCTTGGCGTGCTGTCGTCGGTCGTGCCACCCGCCGTCAGTGGGCCCTGCACGTTGCCCGCATCATCCGTCACCACCAGATCCGTTACCGCTGCCGGTGGCAAGGTGTCAACCACGATACCGAAGTCACCGGTAGTCGGACTGACCTGGCCGATGCTGTCCATCACCGAGGCCGTCAGGTTGTGATTACCCTCACCCAGTGGGGTGCTTGGGGTAAAGCTCCATGCGCCGTTGGTATCAGCAGTCGTGCTGCCGATCGCCGTGCCGTTGTCGTACACCGTCACGGTGCCGCCCGGCAACGCCGTCCCTTTCAGGGTCGGGGTGCTGTCGTTGGTGACATCGCCTTTCTGCAGCGCACCGGTATGCGGGGCCACATCGTCTTCCACCGAACCAATCACCGGCGCCGCA
>NZ_JBXUGP010000065.1:0-8110 GCF_057180605.1 Serratia sp. HNCC26DJ206 | reverse complement strand
GTAACTATTTATTTTACGAAAGTATATATTTAGGATGACTAAGTCATTCATTGTGTGAATATTTCATTTGACATTAATTGGATATTTATATTTATAATCCATCCCAATAGGCCCTATACACAAAATAATTTGAGTTGCTTGTAGGCGGCAACTGAGTGAAGCCCTAGGAGCATAGATAACGATGTGACTAGGGTGAACGAAGGAAGCCAACACCCAAGCAACGTAAGCGTCCGGTGATCTTATATTGCTAGTAAAACTCTGTTGCCACATGCTGCCTTCATTCAATACAACGAACCTGAGGCAAAATATGGCAAAACAGTATTCTCACAGTGAACGGCAACAACATCTCGACACCTGACAATAGAGTGGATTGTCTAAAAAGCACTATTGCCGACAGCATGACCTGAACCCGGTCACCTTTTATTACTGGCTAAAGCATCATCGCGATGACGTTACCCTGGCCGTTCCCGCTGCCTTTATTCCTGCGCGCCGAATGATACCTGAGAATAATGACGCCGATACCGTGACGCTCAACCTCCCCAACGGCTATTCAGTCAGATGTCTTCCCGCTCAGTTGCGCGCCGTTATGCAGGCCTTGTCCCTATCTTAACGCCGCCGCAAATCTGGCTGGCGCGGGAGCCCGTCGATATGCGTCGAGGCATTGATAAGCTGGCCAGATTATGTTTGCAGTGGGGACATGCAGTGTTACCCAACCAAACCTTAACATTTCAAGTATTTCGTTATTTTTTTCTCCTATGCCGTGTGCTATTTTTAGCCATCTCTTTATATGGTTAATTTTTATTAATCAAAAATAGACTGGATAAGGACAATCCCGTGGCGCTGGCAGGCAGCCTGCTGCAAGACACCTCGTACTCGCTCACAACGCCTGAGGATTAGGCGACCCACCACTGGGTATTGGGTTTGCGGGTTCGACAGACCTTTGTCATGAGCCACCATCATTTAGGGAAAGAAAGATGAGCATTCAGGACTAGGCTGTGTCCCTTAACCTCCCTACACGGCAAAAAGTGCTTTAGTAATCATTTCCAAAATGTGATTTTTGGTTGAGTGTTGAGCGTTTTTAGGGCGTCCTTTATCGCTTAAGAGTGTTTTTTGCACAGTTATAACAATGCTGATCTGTACAAAAAACAGTTACGGGACACAGCCTACATTCTGGCTGGCAGTAAATTACCGATCCATAACCATTATCAACTGCGCTTCCCAAACCTTGAGTCCAAACAGCCGGGCATCGGGATTTCAGTGCTCAGATTCTCGGGTGTTGAAGCCATCAGCACCATTCTGCGTTACGAGATTGAATTTACCAGCACCACCAAAGATATCCCCGCGCAACCTATCATCAACTATTCCGCCCTGTTTCTGATGTACCCCGACGGTAAACCGTGGGAGTCGGTCAAACCGCGTATTCTGCCGGGCGTGATCACCCAGTTTCGTCAGTGTGGCACCTCTGCGGATGAAACCCGCTATGTCGTCACCCTGGAACACCGTCTGGCCCGTTTAACCCACGGCGCAAATAACGCAGTCTACCAGAATGACAGTATCATCAGCATGACGGAGGATACCTTCCTGCGTTCTAACATGGACAGGCTGGATTTCCGGTTCGCGCTCCATGACCAGTACCCCCTCAAACCCATTATGATCCAGTTCGGTGAGAGTGAATACGCCCATATCGCCCGCCGCTTGGCCGACAGCGGCGTGTCTTATTATTTTGAGTACGACGAAGAGAACAACTGTGACGTGATGGTATCTATTGACGTTCGTTCTGCGACGGTCTGCGAGGTCTCGTAACGTGGCCCCAGTACGGAGGCCGCATGAATATGTGCGGCGTGACCCGAAGTTAAAGCTTTGTTTGGGTCGGAGTGCGGCCCGATCGTGAGCTTGAGACAACGCGGATTGGAGCAAAAGTGTGCAGCCCGACGGGTAAGCGCTAGTTTCGTGGCTACTTTGAAGTCGTCCCTCTTGGTCACTCCCAACCTCTCTGTTTGATATGAATTATTTTCCCCAAATATTATCGCGTCGTAGGAGCGAAAGCACTGACCAATGCAGTTAAGTGTGATCGCGCCGGAGCCTTGTTATCTATCCCAACTGGTTCTGCTACAACGCGGTTTTGAAGGCTCAGAACAATTCAGTTCGCAACCCGAGATAGCGGTCTTTGAGCTGTATGGGCACAACGAAACTTGCTTGCCATTGCGATCGCTCTGCTGAATCGCCGACCTTGGCAGGGTAGCGGTCACCTGTGCCGAAGACGCCTGGGCACACCATAATCATGAGTACGTGCAATGCCTGGAATGCGGCAGAATGTTCTCTTCGCTGGGTCCCCATCTGCGGATGGTGCATGGCATGCAGGCGATAGAATACCGTGAAAAGTGGCAGATCCTGAAAAAAATCCCGTTATCCGGTTTCGCCAACCGCCGCCGTCACCGTGATTATATTAACCATCAGATCGCCATCGGTGCAGTAGACCCCTATGAACTGGCAGGGTTGATGCAGGAGGCCAACCGTCAGCAACCAAAGGCAAAGCCGTTTAAAACCCAATACGAGCTTGAGGGCTCCCGTCAGAGTAGGCTGGAAAGGCAACCCTGGCATATTTCACCGGCGATAAAAATCGTCGATGAATCGGTGAAACTTGCGGCAACCCAACGCATGCAGCAACGGCATCAGACGGGGGGGCCGCCAAGTCCATTGCCCACGCATTCGGGGTGTGGCCTAATACGGTCTATGTCTGGGAGAAGCAATTTACGCCGGAGAATGGCGCAGATCCAGGAGAAGAGTGAAAACCATTGCCCGCGAAAGACGGTATCACCTTGCCTGCCATACTTCGCCCTCAGAAACTACCGTGATTCATTATACGACAATCCTTTTTTGGATAGTCTCTTAGTGTTTTTCCGTGAGGCCAGGTTATTATGCCTGTGTGACTTCTAAGATCACAGAATAAAATCAATCGATTGAAAAATAATAATATTTAAACGATAAGTTATGCATAATCGTTAATGTGATTAACAGGTGGATAATAAGCATGGGTGACCGTATAACCTTTAATATTCGTACTCTAGAGACTTTACTCGTGCTGGATGAGTATAGTAAATCACAAGGGATCTCCCGTTCGCAGGTTATTGCCACCTTGCTGGACGCCACTGTACCTATCCTGAAAGATGTTAATCGCTATTACCAGCTTGCAGATGCACTGAACACACGATTGTTATCCGGTGTCTATCGGCAGGATTTACCGCAAAGACGCAATGTTGTCGCCGCTGAGAAGTACTGTCTGGAGCTTTGGGAAAGTAAGCTACAGGCAAGTAAAGGTTATGACTTTGACAGTGTCAGTGGTGTGATGCATGTTCGTGAGCGGAAGCGACATCATCGTCGGGATAACGCTATCGGCAAGGTGGAAAGCCGACACATCAAAGATCTCTGTCAATCGCTTCTGGAAAAGTCAGGGCCGGATGCCCGTTATGCCTGTTTCATTTACACGGAAAGGATAATCTTTATCGATAAGGAACAGCAAGAGGAAGCCTCTTCACCGATAAAACTGGCTGCGGGGAATGCGACCATTTTGCTGGTCAAAGATGTCGTTTATGACGAGTTCTTTTTTGATCTTGCCGGGGCCCTGTTTATCAGCGTGGTTGATCTGATGTCTTTCGGCACGAAAGGTATTCCAGAGACAACAAAAGACCCACGGATATACTGCTGGATACCTGTTTTGTTCAGCGGTCATAACGCTGTGATTGTGCCCGTTTATCGGATCAACTCTCTGACGGGACCGACACTGAAAAAACCAGAAAAGGTTACTGTTGTTTATAGTGCGAAAAAATAATCGTCAGACACGGAAATTCTCTCGTATACCAAAGCCAAGCCAAGATGCAGGTTACCGATGTGAAAGGTCAACAGGTTGCAGTTATTTATGCTTGAGATTGTAAATAGCTATCTGACGTTATCGAGGGATGCTGAAATTTTACACATGCAGTATTTGTGAACGGGTGAGCACCGTCTTTTGGGGGAGAGAAATGCGTGCAACGCTCATATTGCCCCTGAAGTTGCTGTGCCAGACCTCCGCTGGCACAGCAGGTGCTTCCCTTTAGAAGGTATACCACACGCCCAACAGCACATTGTTCGACGTCACGGAGACCTTCGCCGTTTTACTGTCATCTAGCGGAGGGGGTAATTCGCAATCTTCCCCGCATCCACATTACGATAACTGAGGTCCAGACTCAACGCTGCCCATGATGGCCGTTTATTTGTCCTGAGGCGGCTGACAACGTTCATCGTTCAACATCCCCTTGGCACTGCCTGGATCTACCCTGAAGCTTTCTGGCAGTTTTCCATCGGCAGTGACATCAATACGGGTGGCGGTGGTGATCGCCTTGAACAGCGAGCTCCACTCCGCCACCTTGGCGTCGGTATCATCAGGAACAACATAACTCACCTTGTCTATCGTCAACGTGATGCTGCTACCTAAGTATGAATCAAAGTGTGATGTAAATCTCATCCAGGTCGGTATGGATGATACTGTGGAGCAGTTTACCTCCAGAACCTTGCTCTTATCGTGATTTCCCAGCGAATAGATATTCCCCTTGTCCAGCGCCCACCTGCTCACATAATTTTTTCTGTTAAGTTCCTCTGCTGCTTCCCTTTCTTTCGCGGCTGTGGCCTTGGCCTTTTCCCACGATGGCTTGTTCGGCCCGGAGAACTCTTTCTGTAACGACCAGTAGCCTATCGGATACTGCTTGACCAGCGTTCCCCCCACTCCGATGTCGACAGAGAGATATTGCCCGTTGTGGTAGGTGCCTTCCACGATATACCCGTTGGGGCTACAGGTGCCGGTATCAAGCTGTTTATAGGAAGCACTATCACGCTCCGTGATGTATAAATCCCCTAATGCGCACCCGCTTTTGGATTGGCGGTTGACCAGCGCCACATAGTGACGGGTTTTGGCGATAACGGCACACTGCTTGCTGTCCTGCCCGCACCGTTCCCACAGCGTGGTCTTGGTATCATCGGTAAATTCCCAGATCGTGTTGGCAGGCGGTGCAGAGGCGTAAGCGTTACCTGCGAGCATACCCACGGCAATGGCGGTGGCGATCCTGTTCATAGTGATATCCCCTGGTTGATAAGGTTGATTGCCCGCTGGCACGCTGAATGACGTGATTGGGCTGATACCACACCGGCTTTCGTTCCACTGTGGGAAGCCAGTGCAGCGACGGCGAGGTTTTTGCCTATTCTTTTCCCGCTATATTGACGGTAAAGGGCTTGAAGTCGCGGGAGCCCAGCTCGCTGAGGGGGATCACTCGCTGTTTACCGTTTACGGTCTCGGTCACACGGGTGATGTTGATAATCAGGTTGTCTTTACAGTAGTCTTCTCCAATAAGCTGCGCGGTCTGGTAGCGTGTGGCTTCCGAGTCACTGAACGGCTCGACCTCAAGGGTGTCGCTATCCAGCCGTTTCCCGGATTTATCCAGCACATCGACAGTAATCTCCAGACGACCAATGCCCCGCCCACTGCCATCGCTTCCACCCCCATCCAGGGTGAAGGTCGCCGCGCACATCCCCTGATTGGCCCAGACCGTATCGGAATGCCAGAGTTCAATCACCGCCCCTGACGGCAGCGACAGGGCAGACAACCCCACCAGCAGGGCCGTATTCACTAACGCTTTTCTTATCACTGTTTTTTCCTCTTTAGCATGTCACACGTTGAGGGGGGGACCTTTCATCGCCTAGATTTGGACATCATGACAATGATCCAGTAACCCGCGAGCAGCCCCAGGGGGATCCCCACAAAGGGGGTAACGACCACGCTGGTAAATCCGGCCACTGCGCCAAACCCCAGCACCGGTGCCACTATTCTGATGAGGGTGATGATAATCACGCTGCCGACTTTGGATTTGTGTAACACGATGATGATCAGTACTAAAAATATCGCCGCGATAAATGGCATGGTTCCCTCTCTGGAAGACTCAACCCTCACTCCGCAAGGCATCTGAGCACTCACGTGTTCAACGCCTTGTCCTTATCGTCATAACCTCAGTAACCCGTTATGAATTAATGACAATTCTTCTTTTCCCTGGTGTGGCCAATAAACCAATTAATAGAATATAACGATCGATAATCTAACATCGATCGTTTGTAACGATCAATATTGATAGTTATGATGGGTGAAAAACAGACGAATAGGGGGGCAACAGGCCATTTCGTCTCACCGCCCTGAGGGGCGGATTAACCCCTTACCAGGCAGGACGCTGAGTACGAATGAAAATAATTTCAGACAGATATTATCCCCCTGACAACCGCAGCGACGGTGGCGAACCAACGCGTTCACTGCCGTCGTTTCATTTTCTGTTTTGGGGAGCTGTATGAATAAACAAGACGGTATACAGGCCATCAGCCAGTCTCTGACGACGCTGCCTTCGTCGGTCTCTGACACGATATTGCGGCATATTGGCCACCTTATCGATTACACACCGGTGATTGGCATCATGGGTAAAACCGGCGTGGGGAAGTCGTCTCTGTGCAATGCGTTGTTCCGGGGCAAGGTTACTGCCGTCAGCGCGGTTTCCGGTTGTACGCGTGAACCGCAACGTCTGACCTTGAGCCTGGGTCAGCATGCCCTGACGCTGGTCGACCTGCCGGGTATTGGGGAAAGTGTCGAACGGGATGAGGCGTACCACGCGCTTTACCAACAATTACTGCCTGAACTCGATTTTATCCTCTGGGTGCTGAAAGCCGATGACCGTGCCCATACCGCCGATGAAACCGGCTATCAGGATATTACTCAGCGTGGGGGATTCAACCCGGCCCGCCTGCTGTTTGTGCTCAATCAGGCCGATAAAATCGAGCCTTGCCGGGAATGGGACAGACACCACTGTCAACCTTCCCCCACCCAGTGGGCCCATCTGCAGGAAAAATGCCGGGCCGTGGCCAGCAGTCTGTCTTCCGTCCATCCGGTTATACCGGTCTCGGTACAGGAAGGGTACAACCTGACGGCATTGGCCGAGGCACTGGTACAACATCTGCCCAGGCAAGCCAGCAGCGCGGTCGCCCGCCAGTTAACGCACCGTTATAAAACCGGCACCGTAGTTGATCGCGCACGCCAGGATTTTGGCGAGAGCGTAGGAGACGTGTTTGACCGTGTGGCTGATGCCGTTGGCATGCCTACGGTAGTGCGCACCCTGCTCGCCAGCGTCAGGAATACCGTGATGTCCATCGCCCGTGCCGTCTGGGGGCTCCTCTTTTGACAGCCTCCCCCCCCAAGGTGTTCTCAGGAGCATCGCAGTAGAAGTGCAACACAACCCATTGTCATTACATCATAAAAACCTCAAAGGAAGTCATTATCATGCCAAAAATCACTTTTCCCCTGTTGCTGTCTCTCCTGCTGACAGGGTGCGGTGACAATCTTGTGAAAAAGCTGGAGAACACCAAGGTCCCGCGAAACGCCCAATATACCTACGGTCAGGTGTTGAATCACCGCGAGATGTGCCAGAAAACCACCTGGGAAAAAATCCAGAATGACGATGATGAAGACGTCATCAGGGTCATCTACCACTGCGTGCTGAAACCAGGCAAAGAGAAGTACGCCTACTCGGAGCAAGAAGCCAAAAATCGCCATACCGCCATGTATGACGAAAAGATGGCCAGTTACCAGGCCGAAAGACAGGGAAAGCTTGAGGAGTATCAGCAGACGGTGCTGGCGGAAAAAAACCGCCTGAAAAACCTGCAGGATTTCATGGGCGAAGGGAGGTTGGACTGGCACTTTCTGGCCGACAACCTGAGCCGTAATCCCGATGTTGACGCCCTGATTTTCCGCGCCGTAGACAAGGTACTGATACTCGGCGTCATCAGCGGTCGATTCATTGATGATTTCCCGTGGCGGCTTGACAGTGAACCCGAGATGACCTGGGTATTTTCACGGGCGGATACACTGGGGCCGCTGGAGTATCTGCGCCAATCGGAGAATTTTATCAGCACGGCGGAAAACGCCAGCGACCTGTCCAACCCGGTGATAAAAAGGCTGATGGAACAAAAAGCCCGCTACATTGACGTGTGTGCCCGCCGTCAGGCCGAGTACCGTGAAAATAACCGCCAAGCCCAGGTTCTTGACAGT
>NZ_JBXUGP010000064.1:0-10163 GCF_057180605.1 Serratia sp. HNCC26DJ206 | reverse complement strand
CGTATCTTCGGATGTTGTTTATCCACATGGTGCGTAACAGCCTGAAGTACGTGTCGTGGAAAGACTACAAGGCGGTCACCAGCGGATTGAAAACGGTGTACCAGGCCCCGACAGAGGAATCGGCTCTGATGGCGTTGGACAAGTTCGCAGGCGTCTGGGATGAGAAATACCCGCAAATCAGCAAAAGTTGGCGTACTCACTGGGAAAATCTCAACACGTTCTTCGGTTATCCCGCAGATATCCGCAAAGCGATCTACACAACCAATGCTATCGAATCACTGAACAGTGTGATCCGGCAGGCAATTAAGAAGCGTAAAGTGTTCCCGACAGATGACTCGGTGCGAAAAGTGGTTTATCTGGCCATCCAGTCAGCGTCGAAAAAATGGAGTATGCCGATCCAGAACTGGCGGTTGGCGATGAGTCGTTTTATTATCGAGTTCGGTGACCGCTTAGACGGTCACCTTTAATAGGTTGGCAGTTACACAGAATTATGGACAGGCTCGCAAAATATAATAGCAACGTTATTTCTCTTCGAGAAAACGATTATAGGCATGCGCGATATATATCCTGAGGTGTTTTTACTGTTCCCAAATTTTCAACTTGGCTTTTGCATAGGCTTCATATACTAGCATCTCAATCATTTCATTAATTTTGATATCCTTTTTATGGCTAAGATAATCAAGTTGTTTCTTGCACTCCTTGCTAATATAGGTGTTGAGCACTTTTTTATTCGTAACGCTGTCCCTGAATTTTTTTTGATGCCATGCTTTTTTTAATCTGATAATGAAGAGTTCAATCTCAGGGGTGCTTTTGTCTTTAGCCCATTGATCAAAGATGGAGTGGACCTTAAGCTCTGGGCTTTTTTTGAACCATAGATCCACATTCCCGTTCATCATATTGTTTTTTTCAAAATAAGAAAGTACCCACTGATAGTCGGGGTGGTATTTATTCTCATACCTGTCGGAAGGGAACCAGAATGGTTTCTTGAAATCATTGTGAATACGAAGCCAGGCAATTCTCATGTCTTTCAGGTTTACACGTATGTGGCTAATACTGCCCACACGACACTGATGGTCAATTAATAGAATCAATCCCTCGTAATCAATCCCGCTGCCATCAGGACTCAAACTCCAACTTGGTGCAACAACATCCATAAGCGTGGGCGTATTACCGTGCCTATGAATTTTATAATCAGCATGAATAAAATTAGCAACAAAGGATAGCGATCGCCCACAGTCAATCCATTCAAGCTCATGGAATGGGATTAAATTACCCTCTATTACACTCTTGCATTTATCAAAAAAAGCATCAGCAGTAAAAAATGTGCTTATTTCTTTTTCCTCAATGTATTTAATACAGGACTCCTTGAAAAGATGAGTGTTTCCTATTCTTTCCATTAATTCATTAGACTCATTATCTGTCATGAGTCTTGAGCTAAAAATATCGTGTAAAAGCCACCGATTGACTCTTTTTTCATAGAGCCTGGATGCTTGTTTTGTTGTACTCATTATCACTCCACATGTCATCATTACCGTAAATAAATGTGCATAACTCTACGTAGTAAAATGTGTAAAATTGTACGTAGAAATTTATGTGGCATTCTACGTTTCTTTTCTCCTTCCTGTAAGCCTGTTTATCGGTCTCTAAACCCGATTTTACCTGGAGAATTTTAAAAACTTTGAAGTTCGTCATGCATAATATTTACTGGAAATAGCCCAAATGGGTTGTGCCCATACCCTCGTTAGCTACCACTGGTGATGGGTACCAACCGGTAGCCATCATTCCCGGGCAGTGATGCTACGTGCCAAAAATCACAAATTAACCTCCCCCCTCGGCGTCAGAAAAAAACAATCTTCCCTATTTCTTTGAGCTCATCCGAAAAAATGAAAATTCATGACCAGAATTTAAAGCAAACCATGCTGAGTGAGTTTCTGCTCCGCGGGCAACTTGAATGATATTGGACAGTCGTTACCGAAACATGCCTGACGTTTCTCCTCAGTTTCTTGTTGCCCTCTTGTTTGTCTTCCGCTAATAGATCATCATTACTGAGATAAAATAACCAGATTGATGAAATGGCAGGCATCCTCAAATGGCCATTCTGTTCTGAGGCTAATTCCAGAGTGGTTTTTAAGGTGGACTATATGGGCTCAGGTCATAGCGGGAAAGGCGTATCTTTATTGAAAATTAGGCTAAATATGTCTGATTGGTAATATAAATAATAAAGAAGGTGTCTTTTTTAAAATAGGATGTTCGAATCGTTTCTTGTAAGGTTTTTATAAGAATTAAAGAAAGTCATAAGAGGTTATTCATTGTGATATCTTTTATGATAACCTAAGAAAGCAATGAACGGCAAGAGTCTTTTAATATTGATTTGCCAATCAATGAATACAGGTGTCCATACCTGCCTGAGTATTCTTGAATGTCTATACTTCGATATGTATGCCTAGGGTATTTATCTGGATGTGACTATCTCAATGATTGGGTAAATGGACTTGTTTAAATAATCTCTGTATGTCTCTGCGTAGCTGGGGAACCGTCGATAATAATCTCTTGCTGTACCGATTCCTCAAGTGTTGTCACAGAGTACTTTCCCTAAAGAGAGTACGACTCTTAAATACCTCTCAAACGCCAGGTATTGCTATTGGTTGTGCAGATACCTTCCTACCGTCAGGTATTTCTAGAGACGGTCTATTAACCTCCACGACAGTGCTACTCTCAGCATTAAAACAAAAATCTCTATAATCCGATATTGATGATCGAGGGGGGCACGGTATTCAACGGGGTATAGGTTGGCCGTTGAGTATGATCCCTGGGGATCCCTCTCTCCCTGATATCTGGGGGGGACGGGCCTACAGGGACTGATTAATCGTACTGTTCGTGGAGTGGATCGTTATGCTGATTGGTAGGGTAAGCAGATATTCTTTGCAGAGGGTGGATTCTTAACCACCTGACGTTCTGGAGTAGATCGAGATATCCTGCTTTCCTGAGTGGCTTGTCATGCGTTTTTATTCCTCGTAGGTAAGCCTGAAAACAACGAGTTATCGTCCCCTAGGGCGTTACAGGCACTCTAAGGCCTACGCAATACGTAACAGGTCAGGTGTTTTGAGTGTACCGCTATCCGAAAGTCTGGTTGTGGGTGGGCGAGTCCCTGGGTAATTGGTTCGGTAGAGCGGTGGGGAGGCTCTCGTACCGTGTTGACTGCTCAACCATTGAATTTCTACAAACTCAAAAAGCCGTCATCTTAACGTGACGTATCAGATCACAATCACGACTGACACCAGGCGTTCGCCTCAGTCTGCAACCGACATCGTTACCGACGCTGGCTGGTGTCGATCAGATAACCTGTAACGATCAACCTGTAACGATCCCGGCTCCTCCGTCATCCAGCGATCCCGCCGATGCGATTACCCGATTTCCCCAGAACGTCTACGCGTTGACACCCCAGCGTCACCGAACCTCAAAAGTTTTTTACGTCACCGGCCATGGATATGAACCACAACCCACCGGAGACCCTGTAAATGAATCAGACTTTCAATCCCTTATGGCAACAACGCATCAACGACACCTTCCTGAACGCCCTTGAGGCTTACCCCCGTGTACTGATGCTGCGGGTTGACCTGCGACTCCCTGATGCCCCTGCGGCCACGGATGCCGCCGTGATATCCCGTTTCACCGATGCCCTGAAGGCCCGCATAGCCGCATACCAGCAGCGTAAACAGCGTGAAGGCAAACGGGTCCACTCCACGGCCCTGCGTTTCGTTTGGGCCAGGGAATTTGGGGAGCGCAACGGCAAAAAACACTATCACGTTGTTCTGCTGCTGAACCGCGATACCTGGTGCGGGGCTGGAGACTACGGCAATCCAGACTCACTGGCCGGGATGATTAAGCAGGCTTGGTGCAGTGCCCTGAAGGTCGATGCACAGCAGTATTCCACCCTGGCGCACTTTCCAGAAAGCCCCTCGTCATGGCTGGTGCGTGGGAATACCTTGCACCTGCAGCAGGGACTGGCGCGGGCAGGTTACCTCGCCAAAAACCACACCAAAGTCACCGGCGATGGTGAGCGCAATTTCGGCTGTAGCCAGGACTGACAGACTCGGAGAGGGATGCCAAACAGCGATTCAGACGTTGCAATGGCAAAAGTCAGCAGCACCGATCCCGGTATTCCCTTATTTTTTACAACAACCCCGGTTGGTATAGCGGAGTCAGCGGGGTAAGCACGTAGCAATAAGCCTACCTGCCCGACTCCGGTTTCCCTTGGACCAACCGGAGAGCACGATTATGACCGTATTACCCGACCTGACCAACGACCATCTGGTCACGATGGCCTTTATCACCGAGTTCACGGGGTTGAGCGACAAATGGTTTTATAAACTCATCAGCGAAAGTGCGTTCCCCAAACCGATCAAACTCGGGCGTAGCTCCCGGTGGCTACACAGCGAGGTGCAGGCTTGGATGAAGGCCCGCATAGAAGAGTCCCGCCAGTAAGCCTTACTCCTCCAGTTACACCATTCCAGGCCGTATTTTCACTGTCCGCTCAAGGCGGAGAGTTGCGGCTACCTGAAATCTGACATTCAACATCCGAGGATAACCAGACATGCAAAGCACATCCCCATTACTCCACCATTATCAGGCCTGGCTTGATGACTTCACCCGTGTCAGCCTTTGGCACGGTTTGTGTCAGCAAGAGCTCACGCAATGGCACCGGCTGGCGCTGACGTCCTGCCCCGAGGGCACCGTTATCGTCATTCCGCAGTGCCTGCTTCAGATAACGCATTCTCCAAGCGTAGAAGCCTGTGCCATTGTCCCTAACATAACCAAACAGACTGATTGGCCCCTGCTGCCTGGTGTGCTGCTCAGCGAATGCTATCGTCTGGAGAAAGGCATACTGGCAGAGCAGCTACAGATGTTGTTCAGGTTGCATTCACCGGCTTTTCGACAAGCTCTGACACTGTTGTGCTGGTGTGAGCTGGTGAAGGGGCTGGAGATGAGCGAATGGACGACGTTGCACCTGCTGTCCCCCGACGCGCTGAATCAATGGCTGGCAGCGAAACAGAAAGCCTACGTGGGGCTGACGACGCTGACCGAAGGTTATAGCCGTGCTTCACGGCCACTCTGAGCCTGTTTCGTACAGCGAGTTATCGCCACACCGTTCTTTGTCGTTTCACACCTTACAACCCCATCATACAGCCAGAGTCACTGCCCGAACCCTTTGGCGGCTTCTGGCTGTCTGTTAACCCCGGACCTCTTATTATGAGCAAAATGAAAAGCCGCCATGACGACCTGCTGGGGTACTACCAGACCTGGTTGACCGATTTCACCAAACTTCTGGTTCGCCAGGGCATGTGCCACCCGCAGATTTACACCTACCACCGTCTGGTGGTGTCCAGCCTGCGTTTTCCCGACCGTGCCGAGGTGGCGATTGTCCCCGAATTTCTTTACCGACTGGTTCTCCCCAGTGAGCTGTTGGTCGACGACCGGGGATGCAGCCTGGAGATGGATAGGTATTCACTGCTGCACCACCCGATGCTGGAGGGGATATTGTTAAGTGAATGCCTGCGTCTCAAACAACCTTCATTGGCGAACTGGTTGGGTTCGCTGCTTCGTCACTTCGGCAGCAGCGAAATCAAACACAAGCTGGTGATGTTGAGTTGGTACGATCTGTTGGTCGGTTACCCACCACTCGACGGGATCGAGAAGCTGAAATTCAAAGGGTCTTCCGATCTCAACGACTGGATTAACCAGCGGCAGGCAGAAAACACCGCACTGACGCTCATGATGGATGAATACGTCGTGTTAAATTGCCCCAGTTGCCTAAAGTCGTTTCACGGTGGCGTCAGCACCCCCACACGGCAGCAGGCTGAATAAGCCCCCCGTCTAAACGCCGCCACACCACCGCGTTATCGTAGTTAACCCGACCGTTGTCTCACATCGCTTTGCTCATCTCTGGGTCCAAAAAGCCGACGTGCTCTGTGCCCGTTGCCACACCGAATACCACGGAGAACGCTGCCCTACCGGCGAGCACAGTGCCAGAAGTTCCG
This sequence comes from Serratia sp. HNCC26DJ206, assembly GCF_057180605.1. Taxonomy (NCBI): domain Bacteria; kingdom Pseudomonadati; phylum Pseudomonadota; class Gammaproteobacteria; order Enterobacterales; family Yersiniaceae; genus Serratia; species Serratia sp. HNCC26DJ206. Next base: position 4,125 of record NZ_JBXUGP010000064.1, on the reverse strand, counting down.
GCTGATTGGTTACTGCGACGGCCCTCTCCCTACCAGGAGCTACACCATGCAATTTAAAAAACTGCGCGAAGCTTGCACTCTCAGCGGAGAACTGGTCCACGTTGACACGCTGTTGCCCGACCACACGGTCGACTATTACTGTGGCGATTGCCATAACAGGTTAACGTTACACGTCACGCACACCAAGGGGCGATACTTTGAACATGACCTGGAGCAGGTAGATATCAAGACGGCCCAGGATTGCTACTACCGTCTGACACAACGTGAACCCCACACGTCCCCCAACATTGAGTGGCAGTTTGTGCCCGCGTTGGGTTACCCAGCGTCTCAACCTTACTTTTGTGCGCTGTGCCGACTGGAGTATGAAGGGTTGAAAACCTGCCCCGATTGCAACAGCGCTATCTACACCACCGAAGTCGCGCTAAGGGATCTCAGCAACGTTTTGCCAGAACAAGGGGCCAGGTAAATCCACAGGTAAAAGCAGAGGCTAGGCGCGCAAAAGGGTAGGAGTGCTGGTGGCGATGACAACCGGGTACTGCGTTGAGTGCCAGACCCATTACCACGGCGAAAAATACTGCATCGCGTGTGGTACGGGGATATATAGCATCGAAGAAGTTGGGAAGAATTTCAGGTATCAATGTTGCGGCTGGGAAAGATCAACACGGCTTTGGTATCAGTGAGGAGTGCCAGCTGTAAAATCCTTAAGATGTCAGTATGCCATCAATGGTTGACTTTGGTTACGGCTAGGATGAACCTCAAAGAGGCCCATCCTTCGGGCCAGCGAAAGTGCTGTTCGAATCGGTAATGGTCGATTTGTCCCCCCAGTTGTCTACCCACCGGTATCATAATTGAACTGGTGCATAGAAGGTGTTATCAAATCAAAGCACCAATCCTCAGGTGCCTATCACACCACCGTCTTCACGGGTAATCATGAGCACTGAAGAACGTGGGCGCGGGCTATTGTTTGGGAAGCGAGAGTCACCTTCCTCTCCTGGATGCTGTACGCTGACAAACATCGTCTTATAATCCGGCGTGAAGGCGATACCGGTCAATTCGCATGACTTTGGCCCAACCATAAAGCGGCGTATTTCGCCACTGTTCGGATCGCCCGCTAACATCTGGTTATTACCTTGCCCCTGATAATCGCCTTTATTGCTGTATTTACCATCGGTCAGGATCCACAGACGTCCTGCCTGATCAAAGCCTAAACCGTCAGGACTGTTAAAGGTATTTTCTGCCGTGATGTTTGGCGTACCACGGTTAACGCCCTCTGGATGGGCAATAGGGTTGCCGGCCAGCACGTAAATGTCCCAAGAGAAATTTTCCGCAGTTGCATCACCGCCCTCATCCCAACGAATAATCTGGCCGTAAATGTTGTTAGGGCGAGGATTGGCGGTGTTCACCGGCATGCCTTCTTCACCGCGTTTGCTGTTGTTGGTCAATGTGCAATAGATACGCCCATCGTACGGATTGACCGCTATCCATTCGGGGCGGTCCATTTTGGTTGCACCAACCACTGACGCTGCTTTACGTGTAAAGATCAAGACTTCGGCCGCATCACGGAAACCATTCTCCGGAGTAAGGCCATTTTTGCCAAACTCCAGCGCAATCCAGCGGCCTGTTCCTTTCAGAGGTGTATTGTTGGCGTCACCGTTAAACTGTGCCACGTATAACGTACCTTCATCGAGTAGGCTTTTACTATTCGCCGGATTGGCGATGTCGATTTTGTTCTTGGAAACGTATTTGTAGATATGCTCGCCGCGCTCATCATCTCCCATGTACACCACAAGGCGGCCGTCTTTGGCTACCCTCACAGCAGCGTTTTCGTGTTTGAAACGGCCCAAAGCAGTATGCTTTATCGGCGTGGAGTTCGGGTCCATTGGGTCTATCTCGACGATCCAGCCGAACCGGTTGAGCTCATTTGGATTCTTCGCCACGTCGAAGCGATCGTCAAATGTCGACCAATTACGTTCTGGCTCTTGGGCTTTCAGGCCATAGCGTTTTTGTTCAGGGGTAGTTTTATAATCGGCTTGTTGGGCTCCGAAATAGGTTTCGAAGTTTTCTTCGCAGGTTAGGTAAGTGCCCCATGGGGTTTTTCCGTTTGCACAGTTATTGAGCGTGCCCAGAACTTTACGGCCTGTTGGATCGGCGGCTGTTTGTAGCAGTGGATGGCCAGCGGCCGGGCCGCTGAACTGCATTTCGGTATTGGCGGTGATGCGGCGGTTATAGCGCGATGGACGCTCAACTTGCCAGCGTTGGCTATCACTAATGCGTTTCACCGCAACAATGGATACCCCATGCGCCGCCTGGGATTTACGGACGTCTTCCAGACTGTTCGCTTGGCTACCGCCATGGGCGAACAGGTATTGCTCATTAACGTATTCGTTGTTGATCGCTATAACGCCATGGTTGTCGTCAATGGGGAAGAAACTCATGCCGTCATTATTATCGCCAAACTGTTTTTCTTGATCGGCTGCGCTGTTGCCTCCGTTGGGATCGAACGCCACTGCGCCATCCACTAACGGTTCGCCCCAGGAGATAAGCACCTCGGTTTTATAGCCAGGAGCAATTACTACATCGTCGGCCGTGGAGGCCGCAATCCCTTTGAAACCCAATAATTTACTGGTTGGCAAATTTTCCGCCAGCGCTTCAGTGGAAACGCTTAAAATACTACCACCAAGAAAACTGGCTACGCCAACGGCACTGGCACTGGCCAGCAACAATTTACGGCGGGTAGGGTTAGTCACATGGTCGGTAGTTAGTAGCTCTATTTTATTCGTCATGATATTGGCTTCCTGAATAGTTTGTGCCACTAGCAAAATTCGCCAGAGTTGCCGAAGCGATCAAAATCAGGACTAATACTAGTCAGAGAGTGTGACGGAAATGTTACAGAATAAATAAGAGGGCAAATATCTCTCATGAAAATACAATTTTAGATCGTGACGCAGATTTAGTGGTAGTGGTTGATTGTCAGATACCAGCCGATGATCTTGTCGTGCATCTCTTCTGACTTTGAGAATCATATGGTTTTGCGGGTAAGCCGCTGAAGATGTGTCCGCAGGGGCTTTGTTGAATAAATCGAACTTTTGCTGACCCGCAGGATCAGATCACTCTCCTTCTGACAGAACAGCGACATACCGTGGCAAAGCAAAAGTTCAAGATCACCAACTGGAAGGTTTACAACAAGGCCCTTATCACTCGAGGCTCTCTCACTTTCTGGGTGGATGAAACAGCAATCCATGCCAGGCACTGCGAGGCAACATCGTCTATGCGGGGTCGCCCGCAACATTATTCCGATATGACCATCACCACCGTATTGATGCTGAAACGTGTTTTCGGCCTGACACTTCGGGCCCTCCAGGGCTTCGTCGACTCCATTTTCTCACTGATGAAAGTGCCGTTAAACTGTCCTGATTACACCTGCATCAGCAAGCGGGCGAAATCCGTCAATATCCCGTTTAAAACCCCAACACGGGGGCAATGCCGATCCTTAATCTACGGCAATATAACGGCTTCCATAACAGGGAGCCGTTTCTTTATGCCACTTCTTGATGACCTGCTGAGTTTTGACAACCAGCCTTTATTACCCCCGCCTTCCGCGCAACTTTTTGCTGAACATCTTCCCGTGGAATGACTTCAGCACTGCCTTTCACTTTCCACTCATGCCACCATCAGACGCCGCCGACTACCCGGTGATATGGTGGTCTGGATGGTCGTTTGCATGGCTTTCTTTCGTAATGAACCCATTACCGATATTGTCCGCCGCCTTAACCTCAGCGCTGATGGTGAAGCGGGTACTCAGCTTTTCGCCCGTAGCGCCATTACTCAGGCTCGTCAGCGGGTCGGGGCAGCCCCCGTTGAGTGGCTATTCCGCCAGACGGCACAGACCTGGGGAGCCGAACGGTATCCCAAAGATGACTGGAAAGGGCTGCAACTTTTCGCCGTAGATGGTGCACAACTGCGTACGCCGGATGAACCGGAACTGCGTGAGCATTTTGGCTCAAGTAACACCTCAACTGCTTGCCAGAGTCCTTTCCCTGTCATGCGTCTGGTAGCGTTGATGAACCTGAGCAGTCATGTGTTGCTGGATGCTGTCATTGGGCCTTATGCAGCTGGAATTTGGCG
>NZ_JBXUGP010000063.1:0-10376 GCF_057180605.1 Serratia sp. HNCC26DJ206 | reverse complement strand
TGTGAGTCAGCGAATTACATAGGGGCCCGCAGCAATGGCTGCAATAAGGCCGGATATAAAGCTGCAACCTACATGTCAAAGTCAAAACAACGGATGCCTTGCAAACGGGATGCGTTCATATAAGATCCTCATGTCATCAAATCGCTACCCACCTGAGTTACGCGAACGCGCAGTAAGAATGCTTCTTGAGCAGCGCAGTGAATACAAATCTGAACACGCCGCTTTCAAGTCCATAGCCCCTAAAATTGGCTGTAATACCGACACTTTAACGCGAGTGTATCAACAATACTCCAACAGAGTACGCAGCGTATGGCTTTCATTGCCGTCCCACACCGCTGCAGCAACATGCCGAATGACTTGTCGCCAGTATAAGTAGGTCCTAGTTACTCACTCACCGCTTTATCTCATTTAACCCGTTTTCCCATCGCATCAGTCAACTCGTTCCAAGACGGACCGTGCCTGCGTACCGTGGAAAACAACATAATACACGTAAAACCCTTTATGGCTCAGGGCTGCAATGGTCGTCTGACCGGAGCCAGAACCTTGCAGACAGCACCTTGCGGCCCTTATACCCGCCACCTGCGCATCAATGCGCAGGTGTTTCATACTGCGTACAGTACGAAGCCCAGAAATTTGTTAGGCGCGGTGCGAGCCCTCAATGCCCACTGCAAATTGGCTTCCGGTTAACGTAGCAAAGGATTATATCGTGGGAAGTCCACAATATTACGCTGACTTCAATATCGGTACTTCCACTATCATCCCAGTGGCCTATTCCTTACAGACGCCCAACGTCATCGTGCCGTTGGGAGACGTGCAAGCGACCCTAGTCACCGGAGTGGGCAGCACCCTGGCAACCAAGAGTTTCAACCTGTGCCTGAATTGCGATGCCAATACCCGAGTCAATGCCTCGATGTCCGGCACCCAGAATACCGATACAGCCAATACCAACGTACTGGCACTCAGTGGCGCAGGCAATGCCGACGTGGCCAAGGGCGTGGGAGCCCAGATCCTCTATAACGAAACCCCAATGACCATTGGTCAAAATCTGCTGTTGAAAACCTCAACTGGTGGTGTTGAAACCTTCGGCTTCCAAGCTCGCTATTATCAGACCCTGGCCACGGTGATGCCGGGCAAAGCCAATACTACTGCCACGCTGAATATCGCCTATCAATAAGTGGACGATACGAACGGCATTTACACTTTGTCATAGGTTGTACAAAAAACAACACGGGTATAACCAAAGTCCCCATCAAGCGCCTCAGAATAAATGTAAGCTAAGCCCATCATTTAGAGCTTGGGATTACCAGCATTAAATGAAACTATCGTGTGATGCGTCAGATAGAACGACCCTCGGTGGCGCAGGCGACAATTCGATGATGGTGCTCACCGGCATAATATCATTAGATTTCATGGCATGAAGTTGCATTCAATAATGCCAAAAAACGGATTGAATAGAGATTTTATGAAAAAGAACATTATTAACGCTGCACTGTTTTCTTTGATTGTTGCCACCCCTGCCGTATTTGCTGCTGACGGTACCATTAACTTTGTGGGTGAAATTACCGATGTAGCCTGTACGGTAGATACTAACTCGCAGAACCTGACAGTCACCCTGGGTAAAGTTGCCTCCAGCGCGTTTAGCGGCATCGGTGGCAAAGCGGCACCCACTCAATTCCAACTGGTCCTGAAAGATTGCCCGATGGCCGCTACCACTGCCGTGGTGAAATTTGACGGCACCAGTGTTGCAGGTGACAACAGCGTACTGGCCTTGACTCCGGCTGCAGATGCCGCTCAAGGGGGGGTATCGAACTGTCAGACGCCAGCCAGCAGGTAGTTAATCTGTTTGAAAACTCACAGCCTTACACTCTGGAAACCGGTGCAGGCTCTGTCACCAACCTGAACTTTATTGCGCGTTACAAAGCCATTTCCGACACCATTACTGCCGGTATTGCCAACTCCAGCGCTCAGTTCACTGATCGTTTATCAGTAAGTCTTTCAGCATTCTGGCCATTAAGTACTCAATGGCCCTGCAGCAAAGAGCCTACTCATAATTCTGTGGTGCGACACGAGGCTGTTCCTGTGATTGTTTCAGCCAGTATGTAGTACTTACTCAGTGCGAAGAAACCTGCTGCCTCACCCGCAGTGCTCTACCTGGTTGTGCATCAAGAGTAATTATCGTGTGTAAAGCACCAGGGACAACGTAGCCACGGGTTATACGTGAGGTTCAATCTGAAACTGCAGCCGCAAACAGTGAAGGCGTGCATGGACAGCATAAGCAAGCCCGATAAGCGTCGTAACCAGGAAGGGGCCAGAGTGTCTGTCAGGCCTCAGCTAAAAGGCACGCGATCAGGTATGCTCTCTCACAGATAGGGTATCGCTGATGTTAACGGGAGCTCCTAGCATAACCCTTGAGTCACAAGAACGGAAGGCAATAACCCCGTAAGGTAGTGAACTCGTGAAAGCAAGCCAGGGTTGTGCGGGAACAGGATGCGGGAAAAGTCGAATGCTTGGTTGTAATGTTCGACCTACGGTTTTTTACTGGTTTGAAAAGTCTGGCGAGAACGTCGGGAGAATCGACGTGACGAAGGAACGTCAATGACGCAGGCCACAAGCCAATACAGTACCTTCGGCATCATCCTCGTGGTCTTCAATTGATGGGCGATAAAGCAAAATGATGTTTTTACGTGGTTTTTATTAAGATAAATCCCAATTGCTTTTTCATTACTCTACTGATTTTAAATTAAAAAAATAAAAAATAAGCATTTTAGTCTATTTTTTTTTAAAAAAAAGGGTATTTGACTAATGCAATAATTCTATTAAATGTAGTGCAAAAACAATTTTAAACTATTTTTTTTAGAATAAAAAACCATTTTATTTAAAAATAATGATGCTTTAACTCTTAAGAATGCCTTTAAATAACGTAAATGCTATCGATTTAGATAAGTTGCCATAAAGAGAATGGACTCTATAATAAGCAAAATTAAGGAGGATTGTTATCTTGGCTATGAAAGGCGAAATAATGAACTGAGATGTATATGGAAAGTAGACTGTATGGATTCCTGCTCGATGATAATATTCAATTCAACATTGCTAATAGAAAACTTCTCTATTATAGCAACGAGCCTTCTGAGCACTCCATTTTTTTCAAAGTTATCTCTTTAAATGAGATTCAAGCTCGGTTATTGATATTTTTGCTGAGCAATCACCGAAATACGGTCATCGATAAGAACCATATTATGAAAAAAGTGTGGGATGAGTTTAGTTTATCGTCGTCCAATCAAAGACTTTGGCAAACAATTAATGAATTAAGAAAAAAGCTCTCATCTATTGGTCTTGCCGATGATTTTATCGAGAATATACACGGTATTGGCTATTCCGTTGATAGTTCTAAAATCAGGTCATTACATATTATATAAATTTTGCTCTATTAATACCAGGGCAAGCTCAACATACCTATATAGGTATACATCACCCCATTTTAATGGATATTAAAATGGTTTAACAATACAAGGTAAGTAGGAATATATATGAAAAAGTTAGCAATCGTTGCATCTCTGTTCGCTGTATTCGGTTCCGTGGGTCTGGTTCAGGCGGCTTCTACCGGCACCATCACTTTTAACGGTAAGCTGACGGCAAACACTTGCGATGTAGTGGTTGATGGTCAGACTGCCGATGCTACGGTGACTCTGCCAACGGTAGGCATCAACCAGTTGGATGCTCCCACTAAGACGGCAGGCCAGACTGGCTTTGTTATGGCATTGAACAACTGTGCTGGTACGCTGAGGACCGCTTCTGCCTTCTTCGAAGCGGGCTCGTCGGTTGATACCGTGACTGGCCGTCTGAAAAACCTGACTGGTACCGCCACGGGTGTCAGCCTGCAACTGCTGGATGCATCCAGCACGTCTCAGGCAGTGATCCAGGCCGGTAACCAGAACCAGGTGATTTCCACCACTTATAAAGACGTTTCCGGTGGCAGCGCGACTCTGCCATACGCCGTGCGTTACTACGCTGAAGCACCAACCCAAGCGGGTACCGTGGTCAGCAACGTGGTTTATTCTATTCAGTACCAGTAATGGGCTGTGGGAGGGGGGATCTCCCTCCCAATCCGGGTGTTCGTCAGGAGTGTATTATGCAGTCTCTTTCTCTCAAAAAGCGTCAGGTGTTTACCTTTGCCGCAGCCGCACTGTTCAGCGTACACAGCCTGGCCAGCGTGGTGATTAGCGGCACGCGGGTGATTTATCCTTCTGATGCCAAAGAGGTCAGCGTCAAGATCAACAATGTCGGCCCGTCTCCGGTGCTGTTGCAAAGTTGGATCGATAACGGTGACACCAATGCCAAACCGGCAGCAATCAAAGTGCCATTTGTGCTGACCCCGCCGATGAACCGCGTTGAGGCCAGCAAGGGCCAGACGTTGCGCATCAGCTACGCGGGCGGTGCGTTACCGATGGATAAAGAATCGGTGTTCTGGTTGAACGTGCTGGAAGTCCCGGCCAAAAGCCAGGCGAAAGACAGCGAAAACCGTCTGCAGATGGCTTTCCGTACCCGTATCAAACTGTTCTATCGCCCGGTGGGCCTGGAAGGTAATGCCAACGATGCGGCCAAAGCGGTGACCTGGAGCAGCCAGGGCAACAGCGTGCAGGCGACCAATCCTACCCCGTATTATGCTTCTCTTGTGGATCTGTCGATCAACGGCAAAAAACTCGAAAGCGCCATGATTGCGCCGCGCTCTACCATGGTACTGGATTTACCAGGGCAGGCAGGCAGTAAAGTGAACGGCAGTTTTGTCAATGATTATGGTGCAGTGAATACCTTTGACGCTGTCGTGAAATAAGCCGCCGCATAGGCGTAAATAGAGTCAATTACGATATCAATCATGATTCAGGAAATAAATTCTTGAAGGGATTCTTTATGTCAAAATCTTTGCAATGTGGCTTATATGGCCGACTATCTCCCGTGGCGATGGCCATTTTATCGACTTTTTGCGTGGGACAGGTCAATGCTGAAACGGTTGCTTCTGCTCCACAGGAAGAGATCGCAAAGAATCTGGAATTCGATGCTTCTTTCCTGAATGTTGATGATCAGAAATCGGTTGACCTCAGCCGCTTTGCCAACGGATCTTCCGGGTTACCTGGGGTGTATAGAACCGCTTTATATATTAATAATCAGCTCATCAGTAATACCGATATTGAATTCAAGGCACGAGCAGATAAATCGATATACCCCTGCCTGACCCATGATCTCGCTAAAAACATTGCGTTTAATTACGACAAATTGCCTGCCGATTTTTTAAACCAACAAAATAGCGGCGAATTGTGCCTAGACCTGCAACACAAGTTACCTGAAGCGCGAGTCAACTACGACAGTAATGAACAGCGCCTGGATATTGTTATTCCGCAGGTCTATATGCTGAATACCGCCAGGGGAACCGTCAGCCCAGAGTTATGGGATCGTGGCGTTCCGGCGCTATTGCTGGGTTATAACGTCAATGGGTACACCAGCGAATCGCAGGGCAATACCTTCAATTCGGTGTTTGCCGGGGTCAATGCCGGGGTGAACGTCGGGGCCTGGTACCTGCGGCACAACGGCTCTTATACCCGCATGGATAACGGGCCAAACCAGTACAGCAATATTAACACCTACCTGCAGCGTGATATCCCGGCGCTGAAGGCGCGGCTGTTGATGGGGCAATCGAATACCACCGGGCAACTCTTCGATACCTTGCCGTTCTCCGGTATTCAACTTGCCACCGACGAGCGGATGCTGCCAGAATCCCTGCGCGGCTACGCGCCGGAAATCCGCGGCATTGCCCGGACTAATGCCCGTGTCACCGTGCGCCAGAGTGGCCAGGTGCTGTATGAAACAACGGTCACGCCAGGGGAGTTCTTGATTAACGATCTGTACCCGACAGGCTACGGCGGCGATCTGGTTGTTAACGTGCGTGAGTCAGACGGCACCGAACAGACCTTCAGCGTGCCTTATGCCTCGGTGGCGCAACTGTTGCGCCCGGGGGCGTCGCGCTATGCCGTGACGGCGGGCGAAATGCGCAGTGATAACCTGCGTGAAAAACCGGCGTTGTACCAGGCGACCTATCAGTACGGGTTGACTAACGCCATCACCGGTTATGGCGGCCTGCAGGCGAGCCAGGATTATTATGCGCTGCAACTGGGGACTGCAATCGGTGTACCGATTGGGGCGCTGGCGTTTGATGTCACCCAGGCGCGCATGCATCTGGGGAAAGGCCCGGTGACCGATGATAGCCAACACCAGGCGAGCAACAGCCTCAGCGGGCAGAGCTATCAGGTGAGCTACAGCAAGCTTATCAGCGAAACCAACAGTAACCTGTCATTGGCTGCCTATCGCTTCTCTACCAACGGTTATATGGACTTTATGACCGCGATGCAGACCCGTGAAGCAGTCGCAAAAGGGTATTCGCCGGATGCAATTTCACGCGCCAAAAACCGCCTGACGCTGACCGCCGGGCAGGGGCTACCCGAGGGCTGGGGGCAGTTGTACGTCAGTGGTTCATTGCAGAACTACTGGAACAAAGACGGCAGCGAGAAGCAGTACCAGATGGGCTACAACAACCGCTATCAACGCCTTTCTTACGGCTTCAGCATCAACCGCAGTTTCTCCAGCCTGGGAACGGCGCAAACCAATTACCTGCTGAGCTTCAGTCTGCCATTGGGCCGCGCCGACCAGATGCACACCCCTCAGTTGCGCATGGACTTGTCGCATGACAGTACGGGGCGTTATGGCCAGCAGGCCACAGTGTCTGGCAGCGCAGGGGCAGGGGATCAATTCAGCTACGGCGTCACGGCGATGAATGCCAATCAGGGTGTCGGTTCCAGCGGTTCGGTGAGCGGTAACTACCGCAGCCCGGTGGCAGCGCTGAGTGGGACTTACAGCACCGGTAAAAACTACCATAGCGCCTCTGCCGGGATAAACGGCACGATGATTGCGCATGCGGGCGGGGCGACCTTTACGCCGTACACCTCGGACACCTTCGCCCTGGTGGAAGCCAAAGGCGCGGAAGGGGCCAGCGTCTCGTCCTATCCAGGGGTGCACATTGACCCGTGGGGATATGCGGTGGTGCCTTATCTGAACCCGTACCAGATGAATGAAGTCAGCATTGATCCGAAAGGCACGGCCGCCAGCGTGGAACTGGACAACACCAGCCAGAAAGTAGCGCCGTATTCCGGGGCGGTGGTGAAGGTGAAATATACCACCAAGCAGGGCACACCGATTCTGGTGAATGCGACCTATCAGGGTGAACCGGTGCCGTTTGGGGCCGATATCTTCGACAGTAAAGGCAACAGCGTAGGTTCGGTAGGCCAGGGTGGGCAACTGTTTGCGCGAGTTGCTGATGACAGGGGGCAACTACGCGTGACATGGGGCGAAGGGAGCCAGATGCAATGCCGGGTGAACTATAGGCTGATGCCACGGGCAAAAAACAGCGTCGACTCGACAATACAGACTTTCAATACGGTTTGTGAAACCCAGCCAGTCTAACCACTGGGCAACCCCAGTTTCTAAGAGACACTGTCTGCGTTTTTACTCAGACTTCTATTTTCTGCCAGCAAGCGAGGCAACGACGGATGAAATTATCTATGAAAAACGTTCTCGGACTGTTTGGCGGCCTCTTGCTCAGCGTTATCAGCGCCAAGAGTTGGGCCGTGGCGAACTGTTCGTTTGATGCTGGAGCAACCCAAACGGAAACGGTGCCGCTGAGTCCGCCGGTGATTTCTGCCGGGGCCGATATTCCCGTGGGGACGGTGCTTTATCAAGGCCGTTGGGTGATGAAAAACACCAAGATGGGGTGCCAATGGGCACAGGCCGACGTGGGTAAATCATTTTGGTACAGCAGCTCAACGCTGATTAGCAATGCTCCACTGCCTCTGAGCGGCTTGATGGCCGGCCCGTTTGCTGGTGCAGTCTATCAGACGAATATTCCTGGGATTGGCGTAGCTATTTCACGAACCCCTGATGGCAGCACAATAATACCCAATAGGCCAGCAGTGACCACCGATGTAGAGAACCCTATCAGGCAGGTTGGCAATGAATTAGGTGGAGCCTTGAATTTCGGCGGTTCAACACGCTATGTCTCGCTCATTAAAACAGGGCCGATCACGCCCGGTAGCTTTACAATTAGCGGTGCAAATTTCCCGAGTATCAAGACAGCGCTTGAACCACCGGTAAATAGCCACCCTGGCTCCGTTGCCGTCATCGGGCTGCCGTTTACTTTTTATAATATCAATTTCCAGGGAACCTTGAGGATCTCTACACAAACCTGTGCGACGCCAGATGTCACTGTGACAATGGGGGTTTATGACGTCAGTGAGTACTTTACTCGGGTAAATTCGACCACACCTTGGGTTGATGCCTCCATCGCCTTAACCAATTGTCCGACATTTTACGGCTTTTATAATAGTACCAATACAACATTGTTGATGGATTACGCTACGGGAACGAGTAACGCTACCACCTCACTCAATAACAGTATTGGCGTGCGATTGACTCCGGCGACTTCAGTGATCGATGCAGCCAACGGAATAATGGCTATCGACTCAACGGTCTCTGGTGCTGCGGCGGGCGTGGGGATCCAGCTTGGTTGGGGGGATAGCGGCCAAGCGCCGACGCCGTTCAACTTCTCGGCCGAACAGACAGTGACACTACCAAAAGACAGCAGTTCGACAATTCGTATCCCGTTAGCAGCCCGTTATATTCAAACTGCGACGAACAATGCTGACGTTTCGCCGGGCCATGCGAATGGCAAAGTGGTATTTACGATCAATTATTATTAATCGATAAACGACGATACCTTCAAGAGAGTATGTGGGTATCGTCATTATTTATAAAATTCTATATCACCATGTATATTGATTGCGCGGTTTGAGTGGTTTTTTATTCTCTGTGAGTCGATGAAGTGGATGTTCTCTTTAAGCTTGAGGTGGGTGATGATTATGTTTTTGAATGTAAGCGTCGTAACTGAAAATAATTATTTTTTTATCGGGGTTAAAGAGCATTTACATGGTGATGGGCGAGTCATTAAAAGAGTAAATCCTTGTGGTTTAGAAAGTATTTACTGGGGTGGTTTTAAAGAAGATGATATATTAATATTCCATACTTCAAATTATATTGATGAGTTTTTATTTTTGGTGTCAACACCACTTTTCCTGGGTAAGATAATATTTATTCCGATAAATGAAAAGGTAAAGTTTTATCTGGGTTCTAAAAGGCATGTATTCTTGGGGGTACGTGCAAGCATCGATATGATTTTGAATGAGGTAACCAACCCCCCAAATAGTGCAATGCCTAAAAAGAGTTTAACTCGAGGGAAATTAACGAAGAGAGAAAAAGTAATACTGTTTCATACCATTAATGGCATGGACGCAAAATCCATCAGCCAGTTTTTAAGCATTTCAAAGAAAACCGTAAATGTACACCGCCGGAACGCACTTCATAAACTTGGCGGGCGAAATTTCTTTGAGATATGGCCGATGAAAGAACAGATTCTAAGGTCAGCGTTTTTTTATTAAACCATAATTCCAGACCATTTATATAGTGCTATAAAAACTTTATACCAGTGATCATTGAAGGCGCGATCTTCGTGCGAGTCTGATGAAGTGAGCGATCCACCCAGTCTGTACGGAATGGTCCAGGCTCGATGCAGGTGACATCAATGCCCAGCGGTTCAACTTCAGCCTTTAGCACATCAGAGAAACTTTCTACGGCATGCTTGGATGCCGCGTAATACCCTGAGCCTGGATAGTCATGTAGTGATGTGATGGACGTCCCTCCCTCAGCGCAAGTCCTGCCACACTTATGCTGAGTATTCTTTTTTCAGAGGTACTGCATCATGAACTCGATAAAAGTCATTGGTATTGAACCGCCCCGGTTTTCTTGGAGAGTGTTTAGTCCGTGAACTCAGGCTGCAGTAACTTATTGTTCACCGATGCATAATACGCTTTTTCTGCCTCAATCGGTGGCACATAACCGATACGCTCCAGAAGCCGACGGTTATTGAACCAGTCAACCCAGTCCAACGTGGCCAACTCAACATCCTGCCTGTTTTTCCAGCTTTGACGGTGGATCACTTCTGCTTTGTATAACCCGTTGATACTTTCAGCCAATGCATTATCGTATGAGTCACCTACGCTACCCACTGACGCCATCACTTCCGCCTCTTTCAACCGTTGTGTGTACGCCAGAGAGACGTATTGGGAGCCGCGATCGCTGTGATGGATAACGCTACTGCCAGGTCTTCTGGCCCACATGGCCTGTTCTAGCGCATCCAGAACCAGTGGGGTTTCCATCGTTGATGACACCCGCCATCCCACGATCACCCCGGCGAACACATCAATAATAAATGCCACATA
>NZ_JBXUGP010000062.1:0-12100 GCF_057180605.1 Serratia sp. HNCC26DJ206 | reverse complement strand
AAAAAACCCCGCAATGCGGGGTTTTTTACTAAGGAGAGGTAACTTAGCCCTGAGGCTGAGATACAACTTCTTTGATGCCTTTAACTTCGATCTCTACGCGACGATCTGGAGCCAAGCATGCGATCTGTGCTGGGGTAGCACGGCCAGAGCGGTAACCACAGGTGTCACCGGTAACTGGGTTAGCTTTGCCCATACCACGAGCGGTGATCTTGTCTGCTGGGATACCTTTAGAAACCAGGTAATCCACAACGCTACGTGCACGTTGCTCAGACAGACGCAGGTTAGACTCAGCAGAACCTACTGCGTCAGTAAAGCCGACAACTACTACAGAACCGTCTTTCGGATCCAGAGAGCTCAGTTGGCTGTACAGTTCATCCAGAGCGTGTTGACCTTCTGGCTTCAGAGTAGATTTGCCGAAGTTGAACAGAACACCAGAAGACAGGGTGAACTTCTTGGTTTCAACAACTGGAGCTGGGGCTGGAGTTGGAGCAATTACTGGAGCAGCAACTTCATCCTGGCCGAAACGGTAAGAAACACCAACGCTCAGCATGGCGTTATCTGGACGAGCACCAACGGTACCTTTGTCACCGATGTTGTTAGTCCACTGGTAATCCAGGCGGGTAGCCCAGTTCTGGGTCAGAGCGTATTCAAGACCTACTGCTGCCAGAGGAGAAACGCCAGTATCGTGAGCACTGATACGATCACCAGTTGCACCGTAGTAAGCGGTAGAATCTGCACGCCAAACCATACCACCCAGACGAGTGTAAATGTCCAGATCGTTCATGATTGGGTAGCTCAGCTTGGTTGCCAACTGAATGCCTTGAGCTTTGAAAGCACCATTGTTCACGCTGCCTTTGTAAGGCATACGGCCAAGCCAGTCATAACCCATTTCGAAGCCCAGGTATTGGTTCGCTTGATAACCTACAAACGCGCCTGTACCCAGTTGAGTTCTGTGGGTTGGACCATTGCCGATAGTGCTGTCAAAGCCATTACCGTCGAACCCAGTGTCATAATACTTGGACCAGCCCAGTTTTGCGCCGGTGTACCAGGTGTTATCTTTTGGGGCGGCTTGCGCTACGGTAGCGAAACCTGCCAGTGCCACTGCTAATGCGATAGCTGTCTTTTTCATTTTTGCGCCTCGTTATCATCCAAATAGGCAATGAGCTTTAAAGCTGCTTTAAGCCCTTGGTTTAAATTCATTCGCCCAGGTTTGTACCCTCGTTTGTCACTCTGCCAGTTTTTCTGGCCTTATAGAGCAACCTCGGCGATGTAAAGTCTACAACGTGGCGCGAAAGTTACAAGTGTGATGTGATAAAGCTCTAAAAAAAAACATGGAACTAGACATATTCGCTAACATATTACAACAAGAACCGTGTCTGCTTTTTGTACAATAATTGATGCGAAACCCCAGCCAACCTAGCTTTGTGCATGATCCCATGTGAGTTCTCTCACTAGGGGTAAAGAACGATGGGAAAAATCCTAAATTTACTTAATGATACAAAGAAGAGTGAATTTTTAGCGTAGAACAGTGTCCGTGTGAGGGATCTACGTCTCGCTGCGGGCGCATTATGAATCCATAAGCGTTACCCAATTCCGCTGCCCGACTCAATTTTAGGCGATCTTCTTCGGTCAGTTCTGGCAACCATCCAAGCACGACACTGTAATTACCGGTCAGCAATGCTTTCTCCATGGCGTCGACGGTATCCATTGGGCTGATCTGGCTCAACTGTACCACTTTATCGACAGGTAACTGGGCTTGCTGTAGCCACTGCTTGCTGAGCTTCTGTTGTGGGGTCAGCCATAACAGCCAGCGTGACTGCATACCCAGCTGTTGCAGCAGTGGTACAAGGAGTTGCGCCACAACGGGTTGGTGCTCGCTGTAAACAAGTTCACTGATGAGTCCATTGACCTTACCGTTGTGAGACATTTCTGCAGTCTTGTTAACCGCAAAAGAAGTATGGCTGAACTGGGGTTGATAGAGTGATTGAGTACGCATGAAGTATCCCGCCCGTAGTGTTACTGTATGTATGTACAGTATAGCTATCAAAACAGAAGATCAACTCAAATTTTCGTGACGCCTCGCATATTTGCGATTCTTTTTTATACACCTCAATTTTGTGATTGGCACCGAAGGGGATAATGCGTATTTTCCCTAATTAGTTGTTCCAGTTACGTTTATTTCATTGATGTAACGAATGTCTATGCCTAATGGATTTCAAAATATAGGTGAGCAGCAACATCCCAGCATATTGAGATGTGGCGGGTATAGATCATCATTCACTCAAGGAGGTTTTAATGAAAGGCAGGTCTGCAGGAAGGATCGCACAGGCAAAAGTCTGCTTTGCCGCATTAGGAAAAATTACTACACGTTCGCAATTTGGCGGATACGGCTTGTTGGCCGACGGCACGATGTTTGCCGTCATTGCAGAGGGAGAATTGTATTTGCGTGCTACCGAGAGCCTGGAGTCGACATTTCGTGGGCGTGGGATGGTGAATATGACGTATCTAAAGCGCGGGGCGCCAGTGACCATGCGCTATTATTGGGTGGATGAATCCTTATGGCAGGAAAGCCAGGAACTGTTCGCGCTCGCCTGGCAGGCGGTGTGTGAAACACGTAAAGAGATTACGGTGAAAACCCGCAGCAATGGTAGGTTGAAAGACTTACCGAACATTGATGTAGCAATGGAACGCTTATTATGGCGGGCTGGCATACAGAGCATTTATGAATTGCGCTTGCTGGGTGCCAGAGATTGCTACCTCAAACTGTTGCAGCAGCAACAAGGTCTCGGCATGAAAGTGTTGATATCACTAGCTGGAGCACTGGCGGGGTATCACCATGCCGCATTACCAGCCTCTCAGAAGGAAGAGTTGATCGAGTGGTTCGAAGAAACCATGGTGCTTCCTTGTCTGAAGCCGCGTTTGGAAAAAAAGTCGGGCACTTGGCCCCTAAATAATTAATTCTGCTTTACCGATCTGTGCGTTGAGTGCCGTCAGTTCTGGGAGCAGTTCAAGCACTAATCCAATTTGTTGCAACACCAGTTGTTCTTCACTTTCAGGTTCAGGCGTTAACTGCTCGATACGTGCGGAGAGCGTCTCCAGAGCTTGCATGATACGTTGATGGTCTTGTGCATCGTGGTGCAATGCGCCATCAACATAACATACGGCATCATTTAGCAAGTCCAGCACGGCGGAGTTATTCAGGCGCTTGCGGTGTGCTCCGAGTGCTGAAATATAGCTTAGCAGTGTGTGGTTAAGACACAACAAGCGGAAAGCCGCGTCCTGAATGGTTTTATCTGCTTTAGGGTCCGCAGACATGTTGGAAATCACTGAAGCCAGTTCTGCATCGCTGTTATGTGCATCCCGGCGGGCAATGCGATAAGGCAAACCGTTATCCTTGCCCTGATGATATTGCACCATAATAGCGTCCAGATAGCGGCAGTTGGCATTAAGCGTTTTGCGCACAACCGCAGATAATTGGCGGAACTTCCAGTCAGGCCAGATAAAACTCACTGCTGCCCAGGCGATAGCACAACCCAAAAGGGTATCGTAAACGCGCGGAGCCGCCACTTCGAATCCTTCACCCAGCAGGTTAAAACACAATAGAACCAGCAGGGTGATAAACATCGTGGCATGGGCATATTGCACGGTACGGAACGCAAAAAACAGCACACCAGAAATGACGATCAGAATCATTTGCCCTTCCAGAGAGGGGACAAAGTACAAGATCGGCAGGCCAATCAAAATACCCGCCAGCGTCCCGATGATACGTAACGCCAAGCGTCGGCGGGTGGCGTTGTAGTTTGGCTGGCAGACAAACAGGCTGGTCAGTAGGATCCAGTAACCGTGCTGTAGATTGGCAATCTGGATAAAAGCGTAGCCTGTGCATAGCACGACTGACATGCGAACGGCATGGCGCAGTAAGGCCGACTGGGGCGTCAGGTGGCGGCTGATACGCAGACGAATATCGCTCCAGCCGGTGAGGCGATCGTCTGACAGACTGTTCTCTTCCGTCTGTTCATTGGCCAGCGCCTGTTCTGACTCAATATTGGCCAACTGTGCATCAATAGCCCGCAGGTTCTTCAACAGGTGTGAGAGTGCTCTGGTCAGTTCACGGTTTTCTGCGGTGATCGCAATCTGTGCCAGCGCCTCTTCTATACGGGTAAATGCCGGTTCAAAGCGCGGGTTATGAAGATATTTCTGCCGTAGCAGGATCGATTGCGCCAACTGCCGACAGGCACGAGCCTGCATGGTGAGCAAACGCTGGAAACGAAACAGAATATCGCTGTGGCGGAATTGTTGACTCAGTGTCTGATATTGCACATGAGAGGAACTGGCTCGCTCATGAATATCTTGCGCCACAAAATAGTAGTGCAACGTCCTGCGGGTGCCGCGCTGGCCGCGATCGCCCTTCAGGCGGGTAAGCAAAGAGGCTTTGGTTTGGTTGAGCGTTGAGACCAGCGCGCTGTTGGCCATTGCGACATCCATCCAGGGCAAATCCTTGTCGTGCTCGGCATCCGGATCGAACAGGTTGGCCTTGGCATCCAGATAGTTTGCCAACTGTTCGTAGCTGCGAGCCAGGCTCTCCTGCAATGGCTTGATCGGGTACAGCAGATGGCCGATCAGCGTCAGCAGGTTGTACCAAATGGCACCGATAATCAGCAGCGTCGGTTGCTGATACCAGGCGTCATACATTGATGTGCCCAGCATGGTGTAGACAGCGATCAATAATGCACCAAAAGCAATGGTGGCATAACGCTGCCCTAGCGCGCCCAGCAGGATAAATCCGCAGGTTGAAGTCGTCAGCCCAAGAGCAAACCACCAAGGATAGGGGAAGAGCAATTCAATAGATGCTGAAGCAAGGAAAAAACACACCAGCGTAATCAGCAGGTTACGCAGTCTCCCGGCCAATCTGTCGTCCAGATCGGTTAACGCGGCTGCCACAACGCCCAGCGTCAGCGGGATGGTCAGTGTTGGCACTCCCAGCCACCAGGGCACCGCCGCAGCACCCGCCAAGGCAATAAAGATCCGCAGGTTGTAAAGCAGATTGCTGTTATAGGTATAACGCCTAATGGCTGGTGCAAAAGAGAGCACAAAAACTCCTTAATCGGAGAAAAAATTAACGTTTCTGGTACTGACGCCGTGCATTTTCCGCTCGCGCCAGTTGGGCCATTTCAACAGAAACGACGCGTCGCCCAACGGGCCACAGCGCGATGGCTGCAATCTTGAAATTGGTAATACCAACCGGGATACCGATAATGGTAATACACTGTGCAATTCCGGCAGCGATGTGCGACAGGCACAGCCACCAACCAAACAGCACCAGCCAGACGATATTCAGCAACGAGCCACTGGCGGCAAGCAGTGCGTTGCTCTTCTCTGGGTATAATTCATCCACGTGAATCGCTTCGTTACCGAATGGCAGGAAGGATAACTTGGTGATCTCCCAGCAGGAACGGGTCAGTGGTAGGGTAAAAATCAGCACTATGCTAAAGAAGGTGGCAATCAACCAACCAAGGGTTGTGAAGAAACCGCCCAACACGAAATTAAGAATATTCAATACGGTACGCATAGGCGACACTCTGCTCTAATGGTGGATATATTTACCTACTATTCTACCCTGTTTTTAACGCTAGAGTGCCACTGCTTATCGCAGGTAAACTGGCGATATTAATCTCAAGAGAATCATGGCGCGAGCATATGGAACTTAAAGCGACATCGCTGGGCAAACACCTGGCGCAGCATCCCTACAATCGCGTGCGGCTGTTGCATGCTGGCGTTGAAGTGAGCGGCGAGAAGCATGAATATCTTATCCCTTTCAATCAGTTAATTCATGTGCGCTGCAAGCGTGGCATCGTCTGGGGTGAGTTGGAGTTCGAGTTGCCTGATGAAAAGGTGGTTCGCCTGCATGGCACTGAGTGGCAAGAGACACAGCGTTTCTACCATTATCTGCTGCAATCCTGGCAGCAGTGGAGTGCTGAGATGAGCGCAGTCAGTGCGGGGGTATTGCAAGAGCAGGTTGAGCACATTGGTGTTATCGAACAGCAGGATAAATGGTTCAAGCGTTCTGAGTTGAGCAAACTGCAACAACAAATCCGTCAGGCTTTCGGGGCATTACCGATGCCGGTTGTGCGGCTGGACGAGTTTGATAATTGTCGCGAGGATTATCAGCGATGTCTGCAATGGTTGCAGCATGGCCAACGTAGCGTCGTGCAGCGCAACCAGCAGTGGACCGAGCGTATGTTGGAAACCCACCACGATTTCTTCCAGACCATTGAAACTTCACCACTGAATGTGTCGCAAAGCCGAGCGGTGGTGAACGGTGAGGATTCTGTGCTGGTGCTGGCCGGTGCGGGCAGCGGTAAAACGTCGGTCTTGGTCGCACGGGCCGGGTGGCTGTTGCGTCGTCAGGAGGCCGAACCAGAGCAGATCCTGCTGCTGGCCTTTGGCCGAAAAGCCGCTGATGAAATGAATGAGCGCATTCGGGATCGCTTGGGGAATGTCGCCATTCAGGCCAAAACCTTCCACGCGCTGGCGCTACAGGTGATTCAGGAAGGGAGCCGCAAAGCCCCGGCAATCAGCAAGCTGGAAACCGACAGCAAAGCGCGCCGGGCATTGTTGATAAAACACTGGCAACAGCAATGCACAGAGAAAAAAGTGCAGGCCAAAGGCTGGCGTCAGTGGCTGATAGAAGAGTTGGAATGGGAAGTCCCCGAGGGGGATTTCTGGCATGACTCGCGTTTGGCGGAGCGTTTGGCCGGGCGTCTTGAGCGTTGGCTGGGGTTGATGCGCACCTATGGCGGTAGTCAGGCCGAGATGATCGCACTGGCTGATGAAGAAATCCGCGATCTATTCGCCAAACGCATCCGGTTGATGGCGCCGTTGCTGAAAGCGTGGAAAGCCGCGCTGAAGGAAGAGGGCGCGGTGGATTTTGCCGGGCTAATCCATCAGGCGGTCAATATTCTGGATAAAGGGCGTTTTATCAGCCCGTGGAAACACATTTTAGTGGATGAGTTTCAGGATATCTCGCCGCAGCGGGCTCAACTGCTGGCAGCATTGCGCAGGCAGAATAAGCAGACCTGCCTGTTTGCCGTCGGTGATGACTGGCAGGCTATTTACCGCTTTAGCGGTGCAGAACTTGCGCTGACGACCGCATTCGCCGCGAATTTTGGTGAGGGTGCGCAATGTGCCTTGGATACCACCTATCGTTTCAACGATCGTATCGGTGAAGTAGCGAACAGTTTTATCCAGCAGAACCCGCATCAGCTGAAAAAGCCGCTTAACAGCCTGACTCAAGGCAATAAAAAGTCAGTGGTTATTTTGCCGCAGGAGCAGTTGGAAGCCTTGTTGGACAAGATGAGTGGTTATGCAAAACCCGAGGAGCGCATTCTGGTGTTGGCGCGTTATCATCACCTGAAACCCGATGTGTTGCTAAAAGCCGCAACGCGCTGGCCGAAGCTGAATATTGAGTTTATGACCATACATGCCAGCAAAGGGCAGCAGGCGGAATATGTGATTATTGCCGGGTTGCACGAGGGGAATGATGGGTTCCCGGCAATTGCCCGTGAATCGTTGATCGAAGAGGTGTTATTGCCGCAGCCGGAAGATTTCCCTGACGCTGAAGAGCGGCGGTTGCTGTACGTGGCACTGACGCGCGCCAAACATCAGGTGTGGCTATTGCAGGATCGCGAATGCCCGTCGGTGTTTGTTGAGCAATTACAGGATATCGGCGTACCGCTGCAGAAAAAGCCGTGAATGCAGGCCTGGTGGCAGCACCAGGCCTTGACGGTTATTTCAGACGAGCTTCGAGATACTTTTGATAATCAGGAATGGTGATCTCGATTTCGCGTTTGAACATCGGTGAGTCGATGAGGAAATCTGCTGTGGAGCGGTTGGTGGCGACGGGAATGTTCCAGACGGTCGCTAGGCGCAGCAGCGCTTTCACATCGGGATCGTGCGGTACGGCGTTGAGCGGATCCCAGAAAAAGATCAGCATATCGATCTTGCCTTCAGAAATGAGTGCGCCAACCTGCTGGTCACCCCCCATCGGGCCGCTCAACATGCTTTGAACCGGGATGCCGCTGGCTCGCTGAATCAAATTGCCCGTGGTGCCAGTGGCATAAAGTTGATGTTGCGTCAGTATATCCTTGTGATCTTCAACCCATTTCAGCAGAGCTTGTTTACGATGATCGTGCGCAACCAGCGCGATGTGCTTGCGTGCGGCGATGGTGCGGGTGGTCTGTTCCATATCAGTGTCCTTGGCAACTCAAATGATTCGCTACAGATTACTGAAACTGCTTTTCACTGCCCAGCGTTAACACCGGAAAATGCGAGTAAAACACGCCTTTGCATAAGAAAGGCGTGAATGAATCTCAATGAGTGGCACGTTGGCTGGCCCAATTGATAAAACGCTTTTGCGTTTCTTTATCGGCCTGCAAGAACCAGTATTGCAGCATCTGCTCTGATACGTTCTCCCCTTTCATGGTAATCACCTTCTGGTTTGCCTTAGCGGAGTTTGGCGGATCTGCGATGATGGTGGCACGCAGATGTGCCAGTGCGGGCACAGACGCTGGGCGAGCCTGAGCGTTGTAATCGGCTATCACTTTTTCCAGATGGGTATCGGCAGACAGCGTATGCATCGGCAGCACATCGCGTTTTACCGCCAGCGCTTTGCCGTTCTTATCTATGATTTTATAATTCAACACATCATCAAAGTGCCTGCTTTCGCGTTCATTTTCGATACGTGGCAGTTCAATGCTGACCGAACTGACATTCTGACTATTGAACACTACTATCAATGGCAGTGAGGTATACAGCACTTGAGTCCGTGCATTCTTGCGTATGGATTTGGTGACGTTGAACAGCAACTGATGCTGTCCACCATCCAGCTCCAGGCTGTCTGCGCCTTTTAATAATGAGCCAGTTATTTTCTTGCCATCAACCACCAGTAAATCGATATCCGGTGAAAGTTTCAGGGTTGTAGCTGCGGCCGATACACTCAGCGAAAGACTGAATAGCCCCGCAACCACCAAACCAAATTTCATTGCTATTTCCTTTTCGTAGGACATGGTGATAAGTGTTGAGCACAGCGCAGGTTGTGTCAAAGTTTTTCAATATCACGCATTAATTTACATTTTAACATATTTATAAATATTTTGAATTAAAACGCCGCGGGTATGTCGCGAAGAAAAGCTCACTGATATAGAGCCTTCGGTTACACTTGAGAAAGGAATTTCCCCTACACCCTATCGGGAGTGAAACATGCAAGATCAAGACATTGCAGGCGTGCTGAAGCAGGTAAAAACGATTGCGCTGGTGGGTGCCAGTGATAATCCTGGTCGGCCCAGTTACGGTGTGATGGCCTATTTGCAGGCTCAAGGATACCAAGTGACGCCGGTCAGCCCGAAACTGGCGGGGCAGACGCTGCTTGGCCAGCAGGTTTACGCCAAACTGGAAGACATTCCTTATCCTATCGATATGGTTGATGTATTCCGCAACGCTGAGGCGGCTTACGGTGTGGCACAGGAAGCGATCGCTATCGGTGCCAAGGTACTGTGGTTGCAAATTGGGGTTATCAGCGAACAGGCTGCGGTGCTGGCTGGGGATGCAGGACTAAAAGTGATTATGGATCGCTGCCCGAAAATAGAGATCCCACGCTTGGGCCTTGAGCGCTGAATCCGCTAAAAATAAGGGCCTGGCCTCATATGCCAAGCCCTTACGCGGGTTTCTCAGGCTTTGGTGCTCAGTTGCGCAGGCGTGGAGCCTGTAACTGGTGGCGGATAGATTCCGCCAGTTCATCCAGCGAGGGTTGTTCTGGATGGGCATCCTGTTCTTCACCTGCTAACTGTACTTCAGCCAGATAAGTGTGAACCGGTTGACCTTCTTCGTCTTCCATCACTACGTGATACCAAGGTGCGAGACGCAGCTCATCGTTGGCTGCAATCTCGTCAGCTTTGGGTTGCTCCAGAGAGTATTCGGGGTCGATATCAATAACCACGCCCAAATACCCCAGCAATTTATGCCGTACCTGCTGTCCAATACCGAATTTACTGGCAATCATGATGACCTCCTGAGAAACAGTGCTTTGCCTTCTATATGAGGGCAAAACAGCGTATTTCAAGTTACATCACCCGACACGCAAACCCTTTCAAGTACAACCCTTCAGGGTAAGTTGCGATCACCGGATGATCGGCAGCTTGCCGGAACTGCTCTATAAATTGTACATCACGCCCGGCATCTACAGCGGCATCGGCTAAAATTTTCTGGAATAAATCGGTTGGCATCAGGCCGGAACAAGAGAAGCTGAGCAAAATGCCACCCGGGTTCAACAATTGCAGCGCTAACATATTGATGTCTTTATAACCACGGCAGGCGCCAGCCAGTTGATTCTTGTTTTCGACGAACTTGGGCGGATCCATGATGATCAGGTCGAATTTTTCACCTTGTGTACGATAGCTGCGCAGCAACTGGAAAACATCGTCACGCACAAACTCTGCCTTACTCAGATCCAGTTGGTTCAGCTCAACGTTCTGTTTGGCGATATCCAGCGCCGCCTGTGAAGTGTCCACGCTGATGACCTGTGTACAACCGCCCATCAATGCCGAAACCGCGAAAGCACCGGTATAAGAGAAACAGTTCAGTACGCGACGGCCGGCAGAATAGTTGCGCGCAGCCAAGCGGCTATCACGCTGATCGAGATAAAAACCGGTCTTATGGCCTTGCTGAATATCTACCAGCAATTTCATACCGTGTTCGGTAATTGGCAACAGAGCAGGTGGCAGATCGCCCAAAACCAGGCCTTGTGCTAAAGGCAGACCTTCTTTTTTACGCACGGCAACGTCGGAGCGATCGTAGATGGCGCACTCTGGATAGCAGTGCTGCAAGGCTGAAATCAGTGGCGCTCGCTGATATTCTGCGCCTGCGGAAAGCAATTGCAGCACCAGGAAGTTTTGGAAGCGATCGATGGTGATCCCCGGCATACCGTCAGACTCACCGGCAATCAGGCGATAACCATTCAACCCATCACGTTTTGCAACCCAGTCACGCCAGCTTTGCGCCTGTTGCAGACGACGGATAAAGAACGCAATGTCAATCTCTTCATCTTGTTGGAAGGTCCAGACGCGCGCGCGAATTTGTGATTCTGGCGA
Source organism: Serratia sp. HNCC26DJ206 (assembly GCF_057180605.1). Taxonomy (NCBI): domain Bacteria; kingdom Pseudomonadati; phylum Pseudomonadota; class Gammaproteobacteria; order Enterobacterales; family Yersiniaceae; genus Serratia; species Serratia sp. HNCC26DJ206. The sequence goes on along the minus strand of NZ_JBXUGP010000062.1, from coordinate 956 downwards.
GTAAGCGCCGCGCGCCAGCCATTTGCCATGGCTATCGAGAATATCAATGGTTTCGCCAGAGAGAGCTTTACCTTCAAGGCGCAGAACCGCACCAGAGAAAACCCATGGATGGCGACGAAGTAAGGACTTTTCACGTCCCTTTGCGAGAAACAGGCGTACGGTCATAATTAAGTATGCTGCCAGCTAGATAAAAAAGAGTCACACTCTCTGGGCATCAGCGCAGAAAATGCCATAAACGAAAAATCGATAAGGAGTCGATTATGACACAAGTTTGTATTGCCGCGTATGTCTATGGTCTAGTGCAAGGGGTGGGTTTTCGCTATAACACGCAGCATAAAGCGACGGCGCTAGGGCTAACCGGTTATGCACGCAATCTGGATGATGGCAGCGTTGAAGTTGTCGCCTGCGGTGAACAGCCACAGGTTAATCAACTGGTTGAATGGTTAAAAAGCGGCGGCCCACGTGGTGCCCGCATTGAGCGCGTGCTGGTGGAGCCGCAAGGCGTCGCCGATCACAAAGGGTTCAGCATCCGCTACTGAATGTTAGATGCATTTCACCGGTTTTGGCAGGCCAGCGATTTTTGTCGCCTGTTTGGCTGGGCCTTTCGGGAACAAACGGTAAAGATAACGGCTGTTGCCTTTCTCTTCGCCGTATTTCTGTGCCATGGCTTTCACCAGCATGCGGATAGCGGGTGATGTATTAAATTCCTGATAAAAACTGCGCACAAAACGCACCACTTCCCAGTGTGCTTCCGTCAGCACGATCTCTTCCTGCGCCGCGAGTAGCGGGGCCAGGCCTTCTCGCCAGTCGGCGCTGTTTTTCAGGTAACCCTGGGCGTCAGTTTCAATTGTCTGACCTTCAAACTCCAACATACTGCCTCGGTAACAAATGATTTATGGCGGGCATTAGTCTAGCAAATTTTGGCTTCGGCAAAAAATAAAGCCCCGCAGGATTTG
>NZ_JBXUGP010000061.1:0-12551 GCF_057180605.1 Serratia sp. HNCC26DJ206 | reverse complement strand
AGATCAGAGCGAGGATTTCCCCGCCCAGACCGTTATTCTGCATTAAGGCTGGCAAACGTCTGCCCTTGCTCCACCAGGCGGATAAGCAACGGCGAAGGACGCCAAAACTGCGGATCTTCGGCGGCAAAGGCCGCAATATCTTCCAGTATCTGCGGCAAACCAACCTTATCCGCATAATACAGCGGCCCACCGTGATAACGCGGGAAACCATAACCGGCCAGCAGCACCACATCAACGTCCAATGGGCGCAGTGCAATTCCCTCGGCAAGCAGATTGGCACCTTCGTTAATCATCGCCGCCAAATAGCGGCGCACGATCTCTTCAGCGCTGAATGGTCGTGGGGTGATGCCTACCCGCTCCCGCTCACGGGCGACAATCTCTAGCACCGCCGGATCCTGCTGCCCACGGTTTGAACCCGGCTCATAGCGATACCAGCCACGCCCGGTTTTTTGCCCGAACCAACCCTGTTCACACAGGCGATCGGCAATCTGCACATAACGCTCTTGCGGATCCCGCTGCGCCGCCCGGCGCTTGCGCGTCGCCCAGGCAATATCACCACCGGCAACGTCCACGATCTGGAACGGCCCCATGGCAAAACCGAAGCCACGCACCGCTTCATCGATCTGATACGGAGAAGCGCCATCTTCAAGCATCGCCTCCGCCGCACGGCGGTAGACCGACATAATGCGATTGCCGATAAAACCATCGCAGATGCCGGTACGCACCGGGAGCTTACCGAGCTTGCGGGCCAGCACCACAGCGCTAGCCACCACCTCAGCCGGGGTATGCGGCGGAACCACGATCTCCAGCAGGCGCATCACCGGCGCAGGGGAGAAGAAGTGCAAGCCGATCACCGCCAGCGGCCTGCGGGTCACCGCCGCAATGGCGGTAACATCCAGATAGGAGGTATTACTGGCGAGTATCGCACCGGGCTTGCAGTGGTTATCTAGCTGACGGAAAACCTCTTGTTTGGCAGCCAAATCCTCATATACCGCTTCCACCACCAGATCGGCAGAGGCCAAGTCCTGATACTGCGTGGTTCCACGCAATTTCGCCAAGCGCGCTGCGGCAGCAGTGGCCGAAAGCCGTTGTTTGCTCACCCGCTGGCGATAGATCTCTTCCACCCGGCTCAGGCCAGTTGCCAAGCTCGGTTCGTCACGCTCCAACAAAGTCACCTGCAAGTCTGCATCCAGCATCACCACCGCAATGCCCGCCCCCATAGTGCCACCGCCGATCACTCCCACTTGGGTAAAAGAGCGTATTGCCAAACCCGCCATCTCGGGCAGTTTGGCCACCGCGCGTTCGGCCTGAAAGGCATACAGCAAGGCCTGATGCTGAGGGCTCGCCAAGCAGCGTTGAAATTGCACGGCTTCATAGTGGCAACCTGCCGCAAACGGCTGTTCGCAGGCAGTGGCAACGCAGTCAATAATCAACGCCGGGGAAAACAGACCACGGAATTGCGTGGGCAGTTTAGCGCGCGCCGCCGCAATCGCCGCCTGCGGGCCGGTCAGATCGGCAAGATGGGTAACGATCTCACCGCTACGGCGTACTGTGCAGCGATCGGCCAGCAGTTCATAGGCATAAGCCAAACCGTCCACTCGGGCATCCAGCCCCAGGCGATCCACCAGCCCCAATGCTAACGCCTGCTCGGCAGTCAACGGGCGGCCACCGAGCATCAGATCCAAAGCCGCCTCTGCCCCGAGCAGCCGCACGCTGCGCTGGCTGCCTCCGGCTCCGGGCAGTAACCCCAAATTGACTTCCGGTAGCCCCAAGCGGCTGCCCTTTACCGCCAGCCGATAATGCGCCGCCATGGCAATCTCCAACCCACCGCCCAGTGCGTTACCCGCAATAGCGGCGATCACCGGTTTAGTACAGGCTTCGATGCGATCGCAAACGTCACGCAGCAACGGCGGCTGGCGTGGCTGATTGAATTCACGGATATCCGCCCCGGCAGCAAAGTTCTTGCCTGAACCCAGCAGCAACAACGCGTGGATCTGTTCTTCGCTCTGCGCCTGATGCAGCGCCGCGAGCAGCCCGCTACGTACGCCAAGCCCTAGCGCATTAACCGGCGGATTATCAATGGTGGCAATCAGAATGTTGTCGCAGCGTTCAATATACAGACCCTGATCGGGCTGATGATTATTTGGCATTTTTTGCCTCCTCAGGCGCTCCCACCGGGGGCAGTAGCCGATAGCTGGCTGGGGTGCGGCTGAGTTTGATCGGCGAAGCGATGCCCGTATAGCTATCCCCCATCTTCACCACCATGCCACGGTGCCGGGTATGCGGGTGCTGCAATGCGGCCTCAATATTCAGCAATGGCGCACTGGGCACGCCGCTGCGCAACAACTGTTCGGCAAATTGCCCCCCTTCGCGGCTGGCAAGCAGAGAAACGAGTTCACTGCGTAGCTCTGCGCGGTTTAGCGAACGCAATTTCGGGGTAGCAAAGCGCGGATCCTCACTCAAGGATGGAGCATCTAAACATTGGCACAACAGAGCAAACTGTTTGTCGTTACCAACGCCGAGGAAGATCGGCACGCTGGCGCTGGGGAAAATATCATAGGGGTAGATATTGGCATGGGCGTTACCCGAACGTTTCGGCGGCTGCTGGTTGGCACACCAGTTGGTGGAATAAGGATGTAACAGCGATAAACCGGTATCAAACAGGCTAGCCTCGACAAATTGCCCCAGGCCGCTGCGGGTGCGTTCATACAGCGCCATCAGTACGCCAATCACCGCGTTCATTCCGGTGGCCTGATCGACCAGCGGAACGCCAACGCGCAGCGCTTCGCCATCGGGCTCACCATTGACGCTCATGATCCCGGTCATCGCCTGGATCGAGGCATCGTAACCCACCAAGCCACCTAACGGGCCATCGGCACCAAAGCCACTGACGCGGCAATGGATCAACCGGGGAAAACGTGCGGCCAAGGCCTCGTAACCGATGCCCCATTTTTCCATGGTGCCGGTCTTGAAGTTTTCAATTAACACATCGGCATCGGCCAACAGCTCATACAGCGTTTGACGGGCGCTTTCCTGCGACAAATCGAGGTACATCCCGCGTTTGTTGCGGTTCAGGCCAATATAGTAAGCGGCGACACCCTCCTGAAAAGGTGGCCCCCAGGTACGGGTTTCATCGCCCTGCGGCGGTTCGATCTTAAGCACATCGGCACCATGATCACCCAACACCTGACCACAATACGGCCCGCCCAAGACGCGGGATAAATCGATAACGCGAATACCGGCCAGTGCGCCAGCGGTAGGGATTGTCATAATCGTTACTCCTGCGTGATGCAAAATTCAGCACAGTGGTAAGCGCTCGCCAGCAGCAGTTCTTCAATCTCCTCAGGCAACGGGTTTTCTATTGCTAGAGGATCGCTGGGCAACAGTTTCTGGATCAAAACCTGCTCGGCCAAGTGCAAACGCGCCGGAGCATCGGCGTGATGGCTTTCCCACGCCATCGCCGCCGCGCTCACCAGGTTGTACAAGCCGCTGGCGGCACGACGCGTCAGGCTGCTACCCTCTGGGGCTGCGGCGGCCCGCGCCAGGGCAAAGGCTCGCTGCTGTGCGCAGAGGAAACGGACTCGCATGGCGCTGTCCAGATGTGCCTCCGTCAGGAGTTGTTCCAGATAAACTTGTAGCGCCTCCAGTGACTGTTCACGCAGAATGGCGCGCCGCACATCCAGGGCGACGATGTTACTGGTGCCCTCCCAGATCGACCCCAAATGCGCATCTCTGACCAGGCGCGGATCGCCCCACTCTTCGATATAACCGCAGCCACCGCGGATCTCCATGGCATCGGCGGTCACCTTGCGGGCATCGCGGCAGGCGCGGAATTTGATCAGCGGGGTCAGAATACGCAGCAGCGCATAGGCCTGTTTATCGCCGCTGTCCGAGCGGCGCAGCACCTCTGCCGTTTGGAATACCATGCTGCGCGCCTGCTCGCTGGGGAGCAGTATCTTCAGCAATTGTTTTCTCATCAGCGGCAGCTCGATCAGCTTTTTACCAAAGGCTTGGCGGTGACGGGCGATATAGAACGCCTCACTGACCGCCCGGCGCATCAGGCCAGCAGAGCGCACCCCGTTGGACAACCTGGAGTTATTCACCATATCCGCCATCTGTACAAAGCCGCGCCCGGCTTCACCCACCAGATAGGCAGTGGCCCCTTCAAGGCGAATTTCACCGCTGGCCATTGAGCGGGTTCCGAGTTTGTCCTTCAGGCGTAAAATGCGATAGGTATTGGTCGAACCATCGTCCAGCGTGCGCGGCAGCAGGAACAGCGATACCCCTTTCATCCCTTCCGGTGCGCCTTCAATCCGCGCCAGGACCATCGCCAGTTCGGCATCCGGGTTAGAACAGAACCATTTATCGCCATACAACCGATAGTGATTATCCATGTCTACCGCCAGCGTGGTGGTAGCGGCAATATCAGAGCCCGCGCCCTGCTCGGTCATAAACATCGCACCTTGTATCAGCGTGGCTGGCTCAAGCGAGGTGAGCCTTGGCAGGTATTTGACCACCAGCTCGGGGGAGCCATATTTTTTCAGCGTGCGGCTCAGCGAGTCGGTCATTGATACCGGGCACAGCAAGCCAAACTCGGCCTGCACAAACAGGTAGGTGAACAGATATTTGACCAGCGGCGGCAGTTGCCCCTGCCAGCCCAGCACATCTTGCCGATGGGAGATGGCCGCCAGTGCGAACTCGCTAAACGCGTAGCGTTCCAGTTCAACGAAAGCCGGGTGTTTTAAAATGCGTTGTTCATCAGTGCCGGTGCGGGTGCGCACCTGAAGTTGCGGCGGGTTTTTATCTGCCTGATCGGCCAGCTCACTGAGCCGCCCGCCAGCCAGCGCGCCAAGTTTTTGTAGATAAGGGCGCAGGTGAGTGCGCAGTTCTGCTGGCAGATAGGCCACTAACAGGGAATCCAGCGTCGCATCGGTGAGATAGAGATCGGCACCAAACTGGTCCGGTATATTATCTTGCTGATTAATCATGGTATACATACTCAGCTCCACATTGTTGTATTAATGTTTATTTTTTGTTAAGCGAAAGGGGCTGTCTAATACCGTTTCCCTATCGGCCGATAGGCTAAAAACATCGCGCCGTGGTGATTTGCCAGATTGCGCCCAGAAGCGTTTTTTCAACCCTGTTACGGTAGCGTTTCAAGGGCAGCAATAAGGAATGGGTACACCGTGGATATTCGCCGTTTACGCTATTTTTTGGTGTTGGCTGATGAGTTGCATTTTGGCCGTGCCGCCAGCCGCCTCTCCATTTCTCAACCGCCGCTGAGCGTGAGCATCCGTCAGTTGGAAGAGACCATCGGGGCAAAACTGTTTGAACGCAGCCACCAAAAGGTGCGGCTGACAGCGGCCGGAGAAGCCTTGGTGCCCGCGGCACAGGCGTTGATTGATCGCATGAACAGCACCATGCATCAGGTACGTGATGTCGATCAAGGCGTTACCGGCCACTTGCGCATCGGCTTTGTGGGGGCTCTGCTGTATCAGGGATTGCCGAGGTTATTACAACAGTTCCAGCAATCGCGGGCAGGCTTGCAGCTCAATATGCTGGAGCTGAATACTAAAGATCAGTTAACCGAGCTGGCGCACGGCAGCCTGGATGTCGGGTTTGTTCATGCGTCGCGGTTACCGGAGGGGATTTCTTCACTGCTGTTTTCCAGCGAGGAATTAGTGGCCTGCCTGCCGCAATCGCATCCGTTGGCCAGCAAACCGGCACTTAACCTGCATGAGCTGCGGGATGACAAGTTCGTTGTGTTTTCACGCCAGGTTTCACCTTATTACTATGATCGCATTCAGTCACTGTGCTTCACAGCGGGCCTCGATCCTGATATTCGCTGCGAAGCACGGCACTGGCTGAGCGTGCTCTCGCTGGTGGCGCAAGGCTTTGGCGTCGCCTTGGTGCCCGCCAGCCTACAGGGCTCTTCCATGGCAGGCGTGTGCTTTATCGCGTTAGAGGAGGTGGCGTTGCTCTCTCAGGCTTACTGTATCTGGCAAACGGACGATCAGCGCCCGGTGCTGTCGGCCTTGATTACTGCGGTGCGTGATGCCGCTGAACATCCACAACCATAACCCTTACTCATTTTCATTACGCAGAAGGTCGTTTTGCGCCATGACCTGCGTGATGATAGGGATCGGCGTCAGCAAGTGTTCGCGCATCAGTTCGCTGGCCTGGCGGCTGTCCCGCGCCAACACCAGTTTGACTAACTCCTGATGTTCCTGGTGTTTATTTTCCATCACGCTGGCGGAAAACACCGTTTTCCTCAGCCATAAAAAGCGATAACGCGCTGCCAGATCGAATAACCGATCGCGCATTTGCAACAAAGACTGCGAGCCACAACCGGCAACGATCGCACTGTGAAATGCCTGATGACGTTGATCCCACTCATCCAGCAGCGCCTCGCTGGTGGCCACCGTGCTCATCTTGGCCAGCCGATGGGTCTGCGCCAGAATATTCGCTTCCCAATCATCGTTGCCACGTTCGATCGCCAATGTGACCAGCATCGCCTCCAGATTGGCGCGGGCATCAAAGATATCCAGCAGCTCAGCCTGTGACATGGGGGCAACGCGGTACCCTTTCTGGCTAATAGCGGTCACCAGATTTTCTGCCACCAACTGGGAAAGAGCCTCGCGTAGCGGGCCGACCCCCAGGTTATAGCGACTGGTCAACAGACTCATACGCAGTTTTTCGTTGGGCTGAAAAACACCGCGAATAATGTCTCTTTTCAGATAATGATAACCATCAAATACCGCATTTTGCTGGAGAGTCATTACGATCCCATCTCTTGAAACATAAGGCCTTTAATTATAATGAAATACCGGCAGATAACCAGTTCGGTCGGGACGGAGAGGATCCTGTGGCTCAAGGCATGACGGGGAGATCCCCCTAAGTGCCGGACAGCATTTAGGGGGATTTTATAGCAGCGACGTTAAACCGCCGTCGCGACAGCGCGCAGATTTGGCCCTGACGACGGCTGATTCTCTAACAAGGCCTGCACTTTACTGACAATATGCTGACCAATAGGGATCGCCGATGTGGCCGCCGGCGATGGCGCATTACAGACATGGATCGTGCGTGCGGTGGTGACAAACAGGAAGTCATCGATCAGTTTACCCTCAGGCGATACCGCTTGGGCACGCACCCCGGCCGGATAAGGCAACAGATCTTGCTCCGTCAGGCTAGGGCAATATTTTTGTACCAGCTTGAGATAACCGCGTTTGAACAGAGAGTTTTTCATTTCCCCCACGCCCAAAGACAGGTTTTGGTACATCAATTTGCGAATGCCCGCATAGCTGGCCATTTCCAGCGTGTCGCGCCAGGAAATATCCATTTTATGGTACCCCTCCCGTTTCCAGGCCAATACCGCATTCGGCCCTACGGTGACGCTACCATCGATCATGCGGGTTAAATGGACACCCAAGAAAGGCACCGCAGGATCGGGGATCGGATAAATCAGGTGATTCACGATGTTGTTATGGCGGCTCGCCAGGCGGAAATACTCGCCACGGAACGGGCAAATCATAAAGCCGGGTTCGATCCCCAACAGTTTGACCAACCGGTCGGCCATCAGGCCAGAACAGGCCACCAGATAGCGCGCAGAAAACTCTGCCTGCGGCGTGCTGACGACCACGCCCTGCGAATGCTCGTGCAGCGCCTGGACTTCAGCCTGATAAAAGATCTCCCCGCCCGCCTGCTGGAACACACGGGCCATCGCCATCGTCACCTGCCGATAGCTGACAATGCTGCTTGAAGGAACGAAAATCCCCCCAAGCCCGACGATGTTGGGTTCCCTTTCCTGTAATTGCGCCGCATTTAGCCATTCGCGCTGCAAGCCGTTGGCCGCCGTGCGCTCCCATAAGGCACGCATGCGTTCCATTTCCAATGGCGTAGTGGCGACCAACATTTTGCCGCAGTCGTCATAGCGGATCCCATGTTGCTCGCAAAACACCTTGGTGGCTTGATTGCCTGCCAGACAAAAGCGCGCCTTCAGGCTGCCGGGGGTGTAATACACCCCGGCATGGATCACGCCGCTATTATGGCCAGTTTGATGCTGCGCCAGTTCGGGTTCTTTTTCCAGCACCGCAATGCGGGCATTCGGATAGGTTGAGATTAACTGCATGGCGGTGGACATGCCGATAATGCCACCCCCGATGATTACAAAATCATACATCTTGCGGCATCCCCTTTCAGGCGATTAACAGAGATTAAGTACGATGCTATGGCGCATTAAAATAGCCACGCTGACGCATTAATTCACGCCGCAGTTCCGGGTGTGGCGTGAATCTATCGCGCCCATGGAGCCAGAACAGATTATTAATTAATAGAATGCTGCCGACCGGCACCGGAATAAACAGCTTGTGCTGGCTGCTTTCCAACGCATCTGACAGATCGCTGAGCCAGTTACCTTCGGTGAAATCTTTCGGCTGCACAAACTGATCGATATAGCGCATCACCGGGCGGCCCTGATTATCGACGTCAAATACCGGATGGAAAACTTCTTTATGGGTATTCTTGCTCGGTGGCGCAGACCAGCACATGGTGCGGTGCGCTAGCGGATGACGAAAATAGGTATCCAACTGCTCCCAATCATCCAGGTGCAACAGAATAGAATCCCCACCTTGCATATTCTGCTCGTCGATTTTCATCATCATCACATAATCGGTTACCTCATCCACGTAGGTCCCGTCGTTATGCAGTTCCAGCACCCGATGCGGCTGACGTAAATAGCTGTCAGAGTTATCAACGTTCTTCACCACAAAGCGAGCGTAATATTGGCCACTCATCGAATCAAAGTTGGAACGGCCAATCAGATGAGCAATCGCCGTGGCCAGTTTGACCATGTCATCACTCTGTTCGACACGATCGATACCTTCAGCCTGAATAAGCAATGCGCCCTGAGAACGGGCCAACAGCGTTTTCAACAAGAACGGCTGAAGTTGGTTCGCGCATAAGTCATCTAATATTTTGGCGATACGAAACCGCAGCAGCGATTTATATTCCAGCGCCTGTATTGGCCATTGCGCCGTCTGCTGCAAGAAGCGCTGAGCGATCTCAGCGCTGAAATTGAGCGTTAACACGCGGGGGGAATCGGGGAGTGTCGATAACATTATCCCCGGTATAATTGGTCTATCTTCATTTTTCAGCGATGGTTTTTCTGTCGTCAAGGTATTCATGCGGTGAGTCTCCAGAAACAAGCAGATGTTCCTACGAATGCAGGTTTTTGTATTCATAATTAGATTATATCTACATTTTTACAAAAAGAAGACATAATGAGAGACATTGCTTATTTGTGTGATCTGATAGGCATATTCCTGCAACAGGGGCTGTAACCTAGGTTGAACCCTTGGGCTCAGCGGTTTCTCTTGCACACTGGTAACTCTTCTTATGCTTCCCTAACAAGGATGTGCAACTGGCTGAAGCAAAAGCTAAGAGCGGGCGTGGTAGAGAATGACTAGGGCAAGTATGCCGAAAAACGTGCAATTTGCTTAAGCCGCTTGCTCCGCGAATGGAGGCTTTGCTACGTATAGCTTGCTAACAAAATGCAAAAAATACTGATTAAACATAATTACTCGGGATATTATTTCAAATAAAAAGCATTTAACCAGCATTAAAAATTAACAATTAATTTAAAATCAGAATATAACGCAAGGTAATAAATCCTAAAAAAAGTAGGAATAGCCTTATGATTTTTTAAAAAAACCAAGGCATCTCATTGAATAACTAGGGAATTATATGAAAACAGTGAGCGAGTTAACAATATTGACACTAAGAAGATATCGCAGGTAAGATTTGTTATCGGTTAGCTTCATGGTCACTCAGGTATAAATGACAACACGGAAAGTTATATAACGTTTACTTTCCTCATGAACAAGCCACAAAAAATGAAATGACTTGACCTGATATTATCCACAAGGTTGTTGAGCAGGATATGGATTTGAACAATAATACCCCTACCGTAACAGTGTTATATCACCCTGTTAATCTCAATAATGGTTGAGTCGCAGACCATTTATCGCCTTGCTGGTTAACACGTCTATTAAAGAATATTCAGTTATCTGCATTGGCTATAGATATCTTCGCTAAGCGAACTCATTGTGGCTTAATAAGTTAACAATTTGACGTTGAGTTATGCCAAAGCTTTTAAACCCATGACGACCAAAGGGTAGTGATAGGCTATCAAACAGACCAATACCATGGCTAGTCAGAGCCCTATTTATCAGGGGCCGGGCTTTTTGTTGTTACAATTTTTACAGGTTGTACAAAAGAAAACAAAAGCACAACAAAACCCTCCTACATAGGCTGTGAGATAGCGATAACATAGCCCCATAGCGACAAATAAATCGCTGAGCTATAAACCTAGAGCAGCGAGTGAAAGGATGTAAAGTCCCGTTAAATTTTACTATATAGACATATGAACTCTAAAAAAAGTAGTGCTAACAGTCGATAACGTTGCATACGTTAATCACGTATATCAACCACGTAGAGCTTAACCGACTGGTGCATCAACGCCCTAATAATTTATACACTTTCGGTAGTTATGGAATTTAACGACTCAAGGCATGGCAACAATAAATAGATATTGCAAGGCAAGTTAATCAGTTAATTTACCTGTAAAAACCATTCGGTATCTGGGTATTAAAAAACCCCAGACAACCTGAGTAAATGCCCCAAAGGGCTTAAAAAAGCATCGCCATGGTTTACAGGGTTTAATAAGAGAACCTCTGCCGGGAATGCGTTAACTCTTATATTGAAATAAGGAAAAGAATAAATGTTGAATAACCTGCAGAAAACCGTTTGTGCATTAGCTTTATTGGCTACCACCTCGTTGCCTGCATTGGCAGAAAGCATTGATGTGCGTGTGATCGGTACTATCGACCCAGCAGCCTGTACCCCAGCGCTGTCTGGCGGTGGCACTATCGATTACGGCACCATCAAACCAACGGCATTGGCTAAAGATGCTTTTACTACGCTGGCTGAGAAACAGCTGGATTTTGCCATCAACTGTGACGCCCCGGCTAAAGTGGCTATTACCGCACACTCACAACGCGGTGTAAGCGCAGTTAAAACTGATGGCACCATGGATACCCTAATTACAGCCCCTACTGGGGTCACACTATTTGGTGCTACTGGTACTGGTGTTGTTGGTCTAGGTCTGGATGGTACAAAAGGTATTGGCGGTTATGCTATCCGTCTTACTCCTGGCACCATGATCGCTGATGGCGTCGCTGTTGATTCTATCGTGTCAAATGGAAGTACTACCGCATGGGTAGCCGCGGTTACGGGCTCTTTGCTAAACACCCCGACCACTTTGCGCTACGTCTCCTGGGCTAAAGCCGGCACCACTACACCAGCCGCCTTCACCACTCTGGCGGGCAAACTGGGCGTTCAGGCTTATATCAATAAAACCTCTGAGCTGGACCTGACCAAACCGGTTGTTCTGGATGGCCTGACCACGCTTGAGCTGGTTTACCTGTAATAAACATGTTAGCCGGGATCGCTCCCGGCTATAAATGTAAAAAACCTTAACTTATATAAGACAATACGAGAGTTCTATGTTGAATCATCTGCAAAAAACCGTTTGTGCACTGGCCATATTAGCTACCACCTCTCTGCCAGCATTGGCAGAAAGCATTGATGTGCGTGTTATCGGCACCATCGACCCAGCAGCCTGTACCCCAACGCTGTCTGGCGGCGGCACTATCGACTACGGCACCATTAAAACAAGTACATTAGCTACCGATGCTTTTACCCTGCTGCCAGAAAAACAGCTGGATTTCGCCATCAACTGTGATGCCCCGGCAAAAGTGGCTATTACCGCACACTCACAACGTGGTGTGAGCGCAGTAAAAGCTGACGGCACTCTGGCTGAGTTGACTACGACTACTGCTGGATTATTCGGCATTGGCGGTGGAACCGTTGCCGTTGTCGGCTTGGGGCTGGATGGGGCAAAAGGCATCGGCGGTTATGGTCTCCGTCTAGCTGCTGGCACCATGACTGCTGATGGCGTTGCGGTTGACTCTATTATGTCAAATGGAAGTACTACCGCATGGGTAGCCGCAACTACGGGTTCTGTGTTTAATACCCCAGCAGCTCTTCGCTATGCATCCTGGGCTAAAGCCGGCACCACTACCCCGGTCGCCTTCACCACACTGACGGGCAAACTGGGCGTTCAGGCTTATATCAACAAAGCCTCTGAGCTGGACCTGACCAAGCCGGTTGCGCTGGATGGCCTGACCACGCTTGAGCTGGTTTACCTGTAATAGGCAGATTAGCCGGGATCACTCCCGGCTATAAATAGGCTAATTAAAGTTATATACGAGAATTTTATGTTGAATAATCTGCCAAAAACCGTTTGTGCACTGGCCGTATTGGCTACCACCTCTCTGCCGGCATTGGCTGAGAGCGTCGACGTACGTGTTATCGGCACCATTACGCCTCCAGGCTGTCACCCAGCGCTGTCGGGTGGTGGCACAGTTGACTACGGTTCAATTAATAGCAAAAGCCTGTCGGCAGACACCTATACCGTGCTGCCTGAACAACAA
>NZ_JBXUGP010000060.1:0-12573 GCF_057180605.1 Serratia sp. HNCC26DJ206 | reverse complement strand
GCCACGGCGGGGTTTTTACTTATTAGCCAAACTCATCAGCCTCAGACGATCATGAATAACAATGTTATCAATCTGTTATAAATTGACAGTCTAATGAGAAATACTCATCATCGTCCCACCCCTATCTTCACGAGATCGCCATGACCTACGCAATCCAACAGATCGCATCGCAACTCTCTGCATTGAGCGTTGCCGGGTTCTTCGCGGTTAAATCGAAGAAACAGTCGCTCATTTGACCGGGGCGTGCTGTCCCGTCAGATGAGCTGACAGGACGGTGTGCAACGCGTTCCCCCTCTTGCTCCCTCTCATCTGGCTTCTCTGTCGGTCACGCAGAAGGAATGTTGTATGGCTTCATTTTCTGGCATTTGGGTTGCGCTGGTGACCCCGTTCAAAGATTACTACGTCGATTTACCGGCGCTGAAAAAACTGGCGCAGCACCTGATCGCCTCTGACATCGCGGGGTTGGTGGTGTGCGGTTCTACCGGTGAGGCAGCAGCCCTGAGCAAAGAGGAACAACTGGCCGTGCTGGATGCCGTATTGGACGTGGTGCCAGCCAACCAGGTAGTGATGGGGCTTTCAGGTAATAATCTGGTTAATACGCTGCAAATGCAGCAGGCCATTCAGCAGCGTGATATTGCTGGTGTGCTGATCCCGGCACCTTACTATATCCGCCCGTCACAGGCTGGCCTGGTGGAGTATTTTACCCTCCTTGCCGATGCCTCCCGCGTTCCGGTGATCCTCTATAACGTGCCTTATCGCACCGGCGTTGGATGTGAGTTGGAAACCCTGCGCCAGCTTGCCCGTCACCCGCAGATCAAGGCGATTAAAGACTGCGGAGGTAATCCGGATGCTACGATGGCGCTGATTAACGACGGTGAAATTGATGTGCTGACCGGCGAGGACAATCTGATCCTGACCACGCTGTGCTTGGGTGGCAGCGGAGCCATCTGCGCGTCGGCCCATATTTACCCGGAGCGTTTTGTTAAGTTGGTCCAGCAAGTGGCACAAGGCGATCTGCCAGCAGCACGCAGTAATTTTTATACATTGCTGCCCATGATCCAACAAATGTTCAGTTTCCCAAGCCCAGCACCGGTGAAGGCCGCGTTGGCCCAACAGGGTTTCATTCTCAACGAATTGCGCTCACCGATGCAAACCGCACCTCTGGCTCTGCAACAGCAGATCGCCAGCACGTTGGAACAGCTACGGTTAGAATAATCGCCGCAGTAATTAAATTTTCTTGGCAAAACCGCTGCAATTTTAGCGCCAGAGAACTAGGATAAAAGGTTAGAGTTAGATATGCCCGTCACTCATCACTATCAAGGAGTTTTCGATGAAATTGTTCTATAAAGCTGGCGCCTGTTCCTTATCACCGCACATCATTCTGCGCGAAGCCGGGTTAGATTTTACGGCAGAAAAAGTCGATTTGGCGCAGAAGAAAACGGAAAGCGGTGCCGACTATCTGGCAATCAATCCAAAGGGACAGGTCCCGGCATTGGTACTTGACGACGGTAGCCTCCTGACCGAAGGCGTAGCTATTGTGCAATATCTGGCAGACCGCGTGCCGGATCGTAACCTGATCCCTGCGCCGGGAACGCTTTCCCGCTACCACGCGATCGAATGGCTGAACTACGTTTCAACCGAACTGCACAAAGGTTTCAGCCCGCTGTTTAACCCGCAAACACCGGACGAATATAAAGTCATGGTACGGGCAAAGCTTGAGAGTCAATTCAGCTATCTGGATTCGGTACTAGAGAAGCAGCATTATCTGCTGGGGCAGCGCTTCAGTGTGGCGGATGCCTATCTGTTTACCATTCTGGGTTGGGCATTCCATATGCAGTTCGATGTGAAAAAGTACGCTCATCTTGCAGCCTATTATGAACGTGTCGCGGCTCGCCCTGCGGTAGAAGCCACGTTACGTGCTGAAGGCCTGAAGTAATCATCTCTCCCCCGGCATCGCCGGGGGATTTTCATTACAGCTTTACCGCCTTAAAGCTACAATCCGGCGTAACAATACGATCCTGCGCCGCCACTACCTGTAATTCGTACTCACCCATGGCCTGCGTTATCAGCATCACTTCATAGACTGCCGCAGTGACGTGCTCCAGCGCTTTATCCAACGCCACCCCTTGCAGCAGATTCACCAGTAACAAACCACTGGTCAGATCGCCCACGCCCACCGGCTGACGCGCACCAAAGTCCACCAACGGGCGGCTGATATGCCAGGCTTCATCGGCTGTCACCAGTAACATTTCAAAACAGTCGGTGTCATAACCGGCGCGGCTAAGGTGTTTCACCAACACCACTTTCGGGCCTTTGGCTATCAGTTCACGGGCAGCATTCACCGCCTGTTCCACGCTGCTAATCTCCTGTCCACTCAGCAGTTCCAGCTCCAGCAGGTTTGGTGCCATCATATCGCTACACGAAAGCGCCTGTTGACAAAAAAACTCGGCAACGCCCGGTGCCACAATGCAGCCTTTTTCCGGGTGCCCCATGACCGGATCGCAAAAATACCAGGCATCGGGATTGGCCTGCTTCACCTGCCGCACAATCTCCAGAATGTGGCTGCCCTGCTCCGGCGAACCAATATAGCCACTCAGCACCGCATCACACTCTTTCAGTTTATCGATAGCGGTAATGCCCTGCACAATTTCGGTCAGATGACTGGCTGGCATCACGCAACCGGTCCACTGGCCGTATTGCGTGTGATTGGAAAACTGCACGGTGTTCAACGGCCAGACGTTGACCCCCATCCGGCGCATAGGAAACTCTGCTGCGCTGTTACCTGCGTGCCCAAACACCACATGCGATTGTATAGATAGAATATTTTTCATCAAAACGACCTGACCCTAGACACCACCACAGGGGCAACTGCCCCTGAACCCGTCAAAATAAAGGGGCCTTGAAGGCCCCTTGGTACTTATAGCGAATTACTTCCAATCAACCAGGCAGTAGTGTTTTTTACCGCGACGCAGCAGCGTGTAACGGCCAAACAGACGATCGCCTTCGGTGAACTGGTATTCTGGATTGGATTGTTTTTCACCGTTGATGGTCACCGCGTTGGAGCCGATCATGGTGCGAGCCTGCCCGCGCGATGGCACCAGCTCAGCATTCACCAGCGCCTGCTGCAGATCGGCATCGCTTTCCAGCTTGATGGACGGCATGCCGTCTTGTGCCAATTGCGCAAAGTCTGCTTCGGTCATTTCGTGCAGCGCACCGGAGAACAGGCTCTGGGTAATGCGCTTCGCCGCCGCCAGCCCTTCAGCACCGTGTACCATACCGGTCACTTCTTCCGCCAGCACGTACTGAGCACGCGGCGCTTTGCCGCTGTTCTTGTCTTCTTCTTCCAACGCGTTGATCTCTTCCAGACTCAGGAAGGTGAAGAATTTCAGGAAGCTATAAACGTCGGCATCCGCAGTGTTGATCCAGAACTGGTAGAATTTGTACGGGCTGGTTTTCTCTGGTGCCAGCCAGACTGCGCCACCTTCGGTTTTACCGAATTTGGTACCATCTGACTTGGTGATCAGAGGAACGGTCAGGCCAAAGACCTGTTTCTGATGCATGCGGCGGGTGAGATCGATACCCGAGGTGATGTTACCCCACTGGTCAGAACCACCAATCTGCAACTCCACCTGATGGCGGTTGTACAGTTCGGCAAAGTCAAAACCCTGCAACAGGTTATAAGAGAACTCGGTGAAGGAGATACCTGAATCATCGCGGTTCAACCGCTGTTTCACCGCTTCCTTGTTGATCATCTGGTTAACCGAGAAATGTTTACCGATATCACGCAGGAAGCTCAGCACGTTCATGCCGCCGAACCAGTCATAGTTATTTGCCGCGATCGCGCTGTTGCTGCCGCAATCAAAATCGAGGAAAGGGGAAACCTGTTTACGGATTTTCTCGACCCATTCGTTGACCGTTTCCGTGGTGTTCAGCTTACGCTCAGCGGCTTTAAAGCTTGGATCGCCGATCATACCGGTTGCGCCGCCGACCAACGCTACCGGCTTGTGCCCGGCCAGTTGGAAACGCTTCAGGCACAGCAGAGGCACCAGATGGCCCAAATGCAAGCTATCAGCGGTCGGATCGAAGCCGCAATACAGGGCAATTGGCCCTTGCGCCAGCCGCTCTGCTAACGCTTCCTCGTCCGTCACCTGAGCTATCAGGCCCCGCTCTTGCAGTTGTTGAATCAGGTTGATGCTAGCCATCAATTTCTCCATGTATAAACGAATGCACCTTTGCCGGTACACAGCCTTCGCCCATTGGCGAAAATAGTAAAATTCGGGGTAGCGCATAGAATAAAGCGCCAGCGGCATCAGTGCCAGCGCTTAAGGGGGATTTTCCGTCTGTCAGGGTGCCAGTCGGTCAATTTTCCAGTCATTTCCGTCCCGCTGATAGATAAAGCGGTCATGGAGACGGTGTTCGCCACCCTGCCAGAATTCGACAGAATCAAATTTGACCCGAAAACCGCCCCAAAAACTGGGCAGCGGCACTTCGCCCTGTTGGAATTTTTGCTTCAGCTCGAGGAATTTGCTTTCCAGTACGCCACGCGCGGAGATGCGTGATGACTGCTGTGAAACCCAGGCGCCAATCTGGCTATCTTTGGGACGGCTGCTGAAATATTTCATCACCTCCAGCGTAGACAATCGCTCAGCCTGGCCGAGGAAGGTCACTTGCCGATCAAGCATATGCCACGGGAACAGCAGGCTGATGTGCGGGTTTATCGCCAGTTGCTGTGCCTTACGGCTCCCCAGGTTGGTATAGAACACCAAGCCTTTATCGTCGACATGTTTGAGCAGCACGATGCGCTGAAAAGGCTGGCCCTGCTCATCCACCGTAGCGACACACATGGCGGTAGGATCGGCCAGGCGCGCCTCACAGGCCTGTTTCAGCCAGCGTTCGAACAGTTCTAGAGGATTAGCCGTCAGATCGCTACGGCGCAGGCCGCCACGCGTGTATTCGCGGCGCAGGTCCGCAACATCAAACTCATGATTATCAGTCATCTAGGATATCAACCCACCGGTGAATTCGTCGTTACATTCTGCGCCTGCGACACCAGAATCACAATCAATCTGACGCGAGCATGCAGTCACTCATGATCACTTTACCGTTGCGTTCGACCACGGCATTGGGCCCTTTTGACCAGAAAGTGTATTTGCCATCGCTGTATTGGGATCCAGACACCCGCTTCAATTTCAGTTGCTCACCATCCAACAGAAAGCTTGCGGTGTTCTCTTCACCATTCAGCGCCACGGTCAGCGGTGTAGTGCCACATTGATAATGCAACGTCTGATCCTGCTTCTGCGGTGCCATATGGCTACAACCCGCCACCAGCAGTACCACAGCGGCAATAAGGATTTTTTTCATGGTGTTGCTCCTTAGGATATTCAACCTTTGCTTATCCTAACAAAGCTACTGGTGTCCCAATGGCAAAATCGGATAAATCCCACCCAACAGCGTTTCGCAGCGGGCTCCGGTCACCGAAGGCAGATTGCCGGGCTGCCCGGAAAGCGTCCTGAAAGCCAGCCAGGCAAAGGCCAGCGCTTCCATGGCGTCGCCACTGACGCCGAAGCTGTCGGTAGAAGCCACTTCAATACCTGGCAACAAGGCAGACATCCTCGCCATCAGCAATGGATTACGCGCACCGCCGCCGCACACCAGTAACCGCTCACAGCCGCCCGCCAGCAACACCTGCTCGCAGATGCTGGTCGCCGTCAGCTCCACCAGCGTTGCCATCACGTCCACCGGGCTGACGCCTGGCATCATAATCAGTTGCTGCTCCAGCCAACTGATGTTGAAGTATTCCCGCCCGGTGCTTTTTGGTGCAGGCAAAGCAAAATAAGGATCGGCCAGCATCTGCTGCAACAGTGGCAGGCAAACGTGCCCCTCCATCGCCCAGAGACCACCTTGGTCATAAGGTTGTGTACGATGCCGCCATACCCAGGCATCCATCAGCATATTACCCGGCCCGGTATCAAAGCCGCGCACCGGAGCCCCAGGCAACAGCAACGAAAGATTGGCGATGCCACCAATATTCAGCACCATGCGTCGCTCTTGAGGGTGGGCCAGCAGCGCCTGATGAAACGCTGGAACCAATGGCGCGCCCTGCCCCCCATAGGCCATATCTCGCCGCCGGAAATCACCTACGGTTGTGATATTGGTCAGCGCGGCCACGCGGTTGTTGTCACCCAGTTGCATGGAAAAGCGCATTTCGCCTTCTGGCTCATGCCATACCGTCTGCCCATGGCAGCCAATAGCGGTGATTTCATGCGCCGGTATACCGGCTTGCTTCAGCAGGCCCAGCACCGCTTCGCCAAACAGGGTCCCCAGTTGAGCATCCAACCGGCCGACGGCCGAAAGCGTGGTCTGCTGCCCCTGGCACATCCCCAGAATATCTTTCTTCAGTTGAATCGGCATCGGATGGCTGTAGCTGGCCTGCTGAGCCACCATGCGTTCGTCAATGGCGGCAAGAACCACATCAACACCATCCAGACTGGTACCCGACATAACACCGATATAGCGGCCTGACTTCATAGCAATATCCTTTTACCTTTACGAGGATGAAACCTTCTACCTCATTAAATAAACCAGAGTTACACCATTAACGCCATGAATTATGATGCATTTTCTACACGCTGTGAACGACGCGCTGATTTTATCCTGACAACGGACAACAGCATAAACGCAACAAAAAATTACGCTTATTTTTCCCCTACTCTGTTATAAAGCTAAACCACCGTTTATTATTGGTTGAACAGAGAAAAGTTAAGCTGTGTGCCGTAGCGAGTCATGGTGATAGCGCACGTTTTCAGCCACACTTGTTGAAACATTTTCATTAAGCCGGATTTGGGCAAATTTTCCAGATCGGGATTACTAACCGCAGGAGTTTTATATGATCAAGCGTCTTCTCGTCATTGCTCTCGCCGGAATCACGCTGGCGGGCTGTGCAGACCCTACAACCTCCGGTGATGTTTATTCGGCCTCTGATGCCAAGCGTGTACAGACCGTCACCTTTGGTACTTTAGTTTCTGTACGCCCGGTACAAATCCAGGGCAGTGAAAGTGCGAACACCATCGGCGCTATCGGTGGTGCAGTGCTGGGTGGCCTGTTGGGGAATACCGTTGGTGGGGGTACTGGTCGCACGCTGGCAACAGCAGCAGGCGCGGTAGCCGGTGGTGTGGTGGGTAACAGCGTAGGGAGTGTGGCTTCCCGTAGCAATGGCGTCGAACTGGAAATCAGAACCGACAACAAAGAAAACATCGTTGTGGTACAGAGAACGGGCTCCACTCAGTTCAGCCCTGGGCAACGTGTCCGTATGGCGCAAAACGGCGGCACCGTTACCGTTTCTCCGCTGTAATCGCAGAGTACTTTCCTGAACGTAAAACCGGAGGCACTGGCCCTCCGGTTTTAGTATTGATGCTGTGAAAAACGTTCAAAGAAGTCGCTGAATTTATTATTTTTCTTGCAGCTCAATGATGTTTTGTTCGAGTTTGTCAATCAAGGTTACCAAAAGCTGTACTTCATCTGCCGAGATACCGCTGAGGATTTCACCTCTTGTCACGGTAATCACGCTATCCACTTCCTGGATAATCGGCTCTGCGGCTTCAGTCAGCTTAATGCGTTTTGCGCGTCGATCATTTGCACAAGTATGACGGGTAATCAGCCCCTTATCCTCCAGTTGATCCAGCGTTCTGACCAAAGAGGGTTGTTCAATGCCGATCGCTTTTGCGAGTTGGATCTGCGACTGCTCAGGCGGTAACCGGTTGATATTGTACAAAGTAACCCAATGTGTTTGAGTCAGTTCCAGCGGTTTGAGCCGATGGTCGATGAGCGCACGCCAAACACGAACCAATCGTGCTAAATCTGAACCTAATGTTGACTCCACTTCCCCCTCCTTATAATTAGCATGCTAATATTACACCCCAGAGTGTAGACTATTTTGGGTAAGTCATATTAAAAACACAAATGTATAATCGATATTGTAAAAATAGCCACCCAATTTATCAGTTATTGGTTATCCTCTAGGCAAATATTTATCCTATTCACTCATAGGGATTGTTACTGTGAATGCATCCTGGTTCCCTGCTACATCGCCCCTACCCGATTTGGTGCTTGGTGCCTCACTCTATTTTCCCCCGATATTTAAAGCTTTTCTGCTCGGGTTGGTATGCTGGCTGCTGGTTCACCACCTGCTGCGGGACTGGCTCTATTCTGGCGAAATCTGGCACCCTATGTTGATGGATCTGTCCATTTTCGTCATCGCCGTCAGCGGATCTCTGTGGATATTAGCGAGTTGGTAGCTCATGAAGCATAAGACATTAAAATATTTTTCGACGGTTATTATCTGCGCCATTGCCCTTTGTGCTGGCTGGTGGCTATGGAATTACTACATGCAATCCCCCTGGACGCGTGACGGAAAAGTGCGTGCCGAGCTGGTTAATATCACCCCTGAGGTCTCTGGCCGGCTAGAAAAAATCAATGTCCATGATAATCAGTTCATCGCCGCGGGAAGCCTGATCTTCAGCATTGATCCCGTCCCGTATCAGATCGCCCTGGACAACGCCGAAGCCGCGCTGGCAAAAGCGCAATCAGACCTGGCCAAAGCCGATCACGAGGCCGCCCGTCGCCGCAACCTGCCGCATAACGTTATTTCCTCTGAAGATTTGGATGAATCTAACTTAGCCGCTGAGGCCATGAAAGCTGCGTATAAAGCCGCGCAGGCCAACCTGGAACAGGCTAAATGGAATTTAAGCAAAACCAGAATTTATGCACCGACCAATGGCTATATCACCAATCTACAGGCACGCGTTGGTAACTACGCCACCGCAGGCACTCCGCTGGTGGCGCTGGTGGATATTCACTCATTCTATGTGCTCGGCTATTTTGAAGAAACCAAGCTGCGGCATATCAAAGAAGGCCGCAGAGCGGATATCGTTCTCTATAACGGCAACATTCCCCTGCAAGGTAAAGTAGAGAGCATTGGCCGAGCGATTTACGATCAAAATATTGAAAATAACTATAATAACAACAGCTTGTTAGTGGACGTCAAACCCAACGTACCTTGGGTACGTCTGGCGCAACGGGTGCCAGTGCGGATAAAACTGCTCAATGTTCCGGACGATGTCACGTTGGTGGCGGGCACTACCTGTACTATTTCGATCCACACTCGGGATTGATCGGTGAATCTGCCTTTTCTTGAATGGAACCGCACGCCTTGGGGCAAGGCCACCGCTGGGCAATGGCGTTATGCGCTGCGTAACTCGCTGGCCATGTGTCTGGCGCTGTGGATCGCCTTCGTTTTGCAGCTCGACGAACCTTATTGGGCCCTGACCTCCGCCGCCGTGGTCAGTTTTCCTACGGTGGGTGGCGTCATCAGCAAGAGTATCGGGCGGATTTTTGGCAGCCTGATGGGGGCAATGGCGTCCTTGATGATTGCCGGTCATTGTCTGAACGACCCTTGGCTGTTCACGCTGTCGATTGCCACCTGGCTGGGGTTCTGTACCTACATTTCCAACCACTACCAGAACAACGTTTCCTACGCCTTTGCGCTGGCTGGATATACCGCAGCGATCATCGCCTTCAGCACGGTTGACGTTACCGATACGCTGGAAATCTTCGATATCGCCCAAGCGCGTGTCTGTGAAGTGATCACCGGGATTTTATGCGGTGGCTTGATGATGATGATCCTGCCCAGCACCTCGGATGGCGAAGCCCTGCTGATCTCGCTGCGGCGGATGCATTTACGGCTGTTGGAACATGCCGCCATGCTGTGGCAACCGGAAATCAGCCTGCGGATGCGCACTTCACACGAAGGGGTGATTGGCCAGATCCTGACGATGAACGTCTTACGCATTCAGGCTTTCTGGAGCCATTACCGGCTACGCCGGCAGAACAACATCCTCAACTACATGCTGCATCAGCAGTTGCGCATTACCAGCGTGATTTCCAGCCTGCGGCGCATGCTGCTGAACTGGCCGGATCAACCGGCCAATCTGGCATCGGTGTTGGATCAGCTGCTGAAAGAACTGCACAGCCCCGACACCGATAAATACCGTTTGGCGCATATCCTGCAACTTATTGCCCCACAAGATCCGGCCGATTATCGTCATCGTGCTTTTTTCCTGCGCTTGCGGCATTTTTGTTGGCTTTATCTGCGTTGCAGCCGCTGGTTACAACGGCTGGAGAGTGCGACACCGGCCAGCGAGATCAAACCACCACGTGTCACCGCGCTGGCTCGCCACACCGATAGCTATGAAGCCGCCTACAACGGATTGCGTACCTTTCTTTGCATCCTGATCGGCTGTGCTTTCTGGATCAGCACCCAATGGGATTCTGGCAGTGCAGCTCTGACCATGACCGCCATCAGTTGTGTACTCTACTCATCCACGCCTTCACCGACCAAATCCGTCGCCAATCTGCTGAAAGCCGTTTCTCTGCTTTCGGTTTTTTGCTTTTTGATCAAGTTTGGCCTGATGATTCAACTCAATGACTTCTGGCTATTCTGCGCCTTTCTGTTTCCGGTGCTGGTGACAATGCAGATGATGAAGCTACAGCATCCTCCTTACGCACCGCTGTGGGGTCAGTTGATCGTGTTTATGGGATCGTTTCTCGCCGTCACCAATCCCCCCAGCTACGACTACCAATTGTTTATGAACGATAGCATCAGCAAGATTGTCGGGGTATTGCTGGCCGGGTTGGCATTCCAGATCCTGCGCCCCAGTTCAGACAAACGTAAAAGCCGGCGTATTATTCGCGCATTGCGCCGTGATTTTATCGATCAGTTGAGCAGAAAGCCCCAGCAGGACGAGAGCCAGTTTGAGTCTCGGATCTATCACCGTATCAGTCAGTTAAATCAAAGCCAGGATCAAGAAGCCCGTACTTGGCTGCTCCGTTGGGGAGTGGTGCTACTGAACTGTAGCCACATCGTCTGGCAATTGCGTGGATGGCAAACCCGTTCGGATCCGCTTGCCGCCGTACGTGACGTGTGTATTCATTGCCTGAAGGGGATTATGACAGAGAAAGGGGTACACCACAGTTCGCTGGACGCTACGTTGCAAGAGTTGCAGCGCATGAGCAACGTGTTGGCGCAACATCCCGAACAGGCCGCGCGCGATTTGGCAGGGTTGATTTGGCGGTTATATTGCTCGCTGCAACAGCTAAAACAGGCGATTTCACCGCCAGAGACAACAATAGTTGCGCCCGCGACAGCTTAACGCGGGCGACCTATACCCTTCATACTTCAAGTTGCTTGGGTGTTGGCTGCGTCCGTTCGCCCCAGTCACATAGTTATCTATGCTCCTGGCGACTCTCGGACTGGCCGCCTACAAGCAACTCGAATTATTTTGGGTATATTTACTTGATAACACCGCAGGCAAACCGATCGCCCCCGCCACCCAGCGGCTTCGGATGGTCGGAATGGTTATCACCACCTGCATGGACCATCAGGGCTTTGCCCTCGATTTCACTGATCTTTTTCAGGCGTGGTGCCAGAACCTGATCGCTGGCCATGCCGTCATTCGTTACGTAGATGGCGGGCAGATCGCCCAGATGCCCATCAGCGTATGGACCAAGGTGTTTACCGGTCTTTTGTGGGTCAAAATGCCCACCTGCCGCTAAAGCAGCTACCGCTTTATCGTCTTTCATCCCCGGTTCACAGCTGCCCTTTTCGTGTACATGAAAACCATGCACCCCACCAGGCAATGCCTTAAGCTGCGGGGTAAACAGCAGGCCGTAAGGCGTTTCACTGATAGTCACTTTGCCAATGTCCTGCCCAATTCCCTGAGCAGTCACCAGATTCATTTCAACATCAACCGTAGCAGCTTGTGCAAAACCACAGGCCATCAGGCCTAATGCTGCACACCAATAACGTTTCATCAATCAACCTCCATGCGATAGTTGTAACAGAGTCCTCAGTATAGAGGGTATATGAAATTATTCAATTTCCTTTAAATTTAATGAATCATATAGTTTTATAATTAAATGCTCATCTGATAATTTTATGCTTTTCAATGAATTAAAAATAAACCTAAATAATAAGGAATTTATAAATGCGCATATTAAAATCTAAATATAAATACAAAAAATTAACCGCATTAATTTTAACTAAGTAGCTTTGCATATTACCACTCCATTTTAGCCAGGCCATGTTGATTGCCGGGGAACGGTGAAGCCACGTAGCTCTGTCGCATTAACGAAGAGAAGGCGAAAAACAGAGAGGGTCTATTGGTTAGACTGCCAACAGATAAAATTGTTCTGCCGGTGACAATCCGTTGCCAGCAGGATGATGAAGTTGCCCTTTGCGTATCCGCGTTCTGGTTTCTATTGCCAGATTAAAAGTGTTGCCTCAACATTAGTTACGTAGTTAATTATTTGTCAGGTAATCTTTCATGGCGACTACAAGCCCAATGCAAAATGATGTGATGGAACAAAAACCCTCTATAGCGTTGCTGTTCTCTGCGCTTATGCTGGTGATGCTGCTGGCAGCGCTAGACCAAACTATTGTTTCCACCGCCCTACCGACTATCGTCAGCGAGCTCGGTGGGCTGGAGCAATTATCCTGGGTAGTAACGTCTTACCTAC
>NZ_JBXUGP010000059.1:0-13702 GCF_057180605.1 Serratia sp. HNCC26DJ206 | reverse complement strand
GCTGTTCGATCAACTGACGAGCTGCCGGGCTGAACTTGGGTTCATTTAACAGGAGTTGAAGCTCCGCGGCACTGATCTGGTGCACATCCGGGAACTGGGCGCTATACCAAAAATCGCCCCCGATGCCATAGACATCCATCTGTGAGGCACGCACCCCGGCCTCATAATCGGCTTTGGAAATCACCTCATGGATGAAGATATTGCCCCCAGAGGGAAAACCGCTCAGGCACACTTTTCCTTGCTGATCGGTCACGCCTAAACGAATAATCGCCCCGGCATTCCAATCCTGCTCATCCGGCGTTAATCCCCTATAAGAATTAGTACCGAAGAACAGCGCGCCTGGTTTTAACTGACCATCAAGGG
Source organism: Serratia sp. HNCC26DJ206 (assembly GCF_057180605.1). Taxonomy (NCBI): domain Bacteria; kingdom Pseudomonadati; phylum Pseudomonadota; class Gammaproteobacteria; order Enterobacterales; family Yersiniaceae; genus Serratia; species Serratia sp. HNCC26DJ206. Next base: position 13,339 of record NZ_JBXUGP010000059.1, on the reverse strand, counting down.
TTTTCTTCAAACAAACCGACACCGACTTGTTGATGGCGAGAATATCCACTTGCGCATCAGACGCTTTGACCTCAAAGCGAATACCGCCGTCATCGTCATCGTCTGGTTTGCTATTTATCCCATCGATCTCAATGCTAAAATCCCAACCAGTACGTTGGGCGAATTTCAAACTATTGCCTTCAGCACTACGTACAATGACAAATTCATACAGTCGGTATTTACCGGGTATAAGAGCAAATTGAGTATCCTGCCCTCCATTGACCCAATGGATACCGCCAAGCAGGCGGGAAGGATCAACGTAACCATCGGCAGTAGTGATTTGTGCGAATTGAATGTCGTAGGGTGTAATGCCAAATGCATAACGGGTTGTTTCACTGGGAGTAGAGTAACCCTTTACATCAGAGCCAGGAGAGTAATCGAAAATCTTTTTTGAAAGAATAACGGGAATTTCTATATCACTTTTATCATAGTCCATTTATCAGTCCCTCGAGTCATTATTCAGCGGAAGTCACCGCTCCTAAAAACGTAGTTTCCCTTCATGCAACGATATAAAAGATGAGATAACCCAAACGCTGGCCACTGTAAATTTTGCAGTAATGAATCGCACTCATCTGTTGCCTTTAATTCAGTAGAAATAAACAACAAATCACCCATTACCACGCCGAGCGTATTAGCCTGCCCAACTTTCAGAAACTGCTCAATATATGAACAGCGAAATTTTCTGTCAATAAAAGCCGTAGGTTATATAGGGATAATGCTCAATATCAGAATTCGACTTACTTTGATGCTATTCCTGACTTCACACCGCTCCTGTGGCTGTTTGTCACTGGTTCCATTGAAGAGTGTGTCATCAAGAGAGGACTTGATACACGGCGGATCGACGGGGAGGCTATCAGGCCATGCTGATTAATCAGAATAATCTTCCAGCCCCAGCTCAGAAATTAAGACTCTTTACCTACTCCATCCAGATAAGATGTTTATACTCATTAGCGACAGTAAAATCGCCTAGCGCATTAAGTATTCGGTTTTTAAAAATATCACCATTTTTTATCCCAATACGATAGAGACGTAAGTAATAATCCCGTTTGGTGATTAATGCTTATACTAGAAGAGTGTTACGCCAGTAAGGTACTTCCGTCATCCCTTTCGACCTGAAGTTACTAGTACATCAGCAACCTGAGGTTTTTTGGGAATAGCCCATGCTAAGGAGAAGTTACTATGAATATTAATCAACGTGTTGCCACAGCCGCTTTGGCAATTACCCTGGCGATTTCCTTGAGTTCCTGTGCAGATATGTCCAAACGCGATCGTAATACAGCGATTGGTGCCGGAGTCGGTGCCGTAGGTGGGGCCGTGCTGACGGATGGTAGTGCATTAGGTACAGTCGGCGGGGCTGCTGTCGGAGGGTTGATTGGCCGCCAAGTGGGCAAATAAGCGACTGTTCTTCATCAAGTGATGCTATGAGCAACGGCTCTGGCAGCCACCCTTCTTCCCATGCCGCAGTTGCTCTTCTGCGGCATGGTTTTCTATTTAGCCCCCGGCCAGTTTCACCTTCATCCCTTTGGCTTCCAGCAGTTGCTTCAGCAGATCGCGTTTATCCCCCTGGATCTCAATCACGCCGTCTTTAACCGCGCCGCCACAGCCGCATTTCTTCTTAAGCTCTGCGGCCAGTTTTTCCAGCGCAGCATCATCCAGATCGATCCCGCTAATCAGGCAGACGCCTTTACCTTTACGCCCGCTGGTCTGGCGTTGGATACGAACAATTCCATCTCCTTTGGCACGCTGTGGTTTAGCCTCTTCCTGTTTGATACGTCCGCTGTCGGTGGAATACACCAAGCGGCTGTTATCATCATTCATATACTCCCCCTTAAGCCAGTGACGCACGGATAGCGCTGAGTGTGGCGGCTGGATCGGCCGATTGCGTAATCGGGCGGCCGATCACCATATAATCCACCCCAACCGCCTGTGCCTGCTGCGGTGTCATTACGCGCCGCTGATCGCCTGCGGCACTGCCTTCCGGGCGAATCCCCGGCGTCACCAGTTGGAACTGGTGGCCACAGGCGGCCTTCAGGCGCTGTGCTTCTTGTGCGGAACAGACTACGCCATCCAGACCACAGTCACGGGTCAGGCGCGCCAGGCGCTCCGCCTGCTCCGCCGGGCTGATAGTAATACCGATGGCCTGTAGATCGCCCGCTTCCATGCTGGTCAGCACGGTGACCGCAATCAGCAGTGGCGCATCCGCTCCATAAGGCTGTAACGCCTCTTTGGCCGCCGTCATCATGCGCGCACCGCCGCTGGCATGCACATTGACCATCCACACGCCCAATTCCGCTGCGGCAGCCACTGCATGCGCCGTGGTGTTGGGAATATCGTGGAATTTCAGATCAAGGAAAACATCGAACCCACGCTGGTGCAGATCGCGCACAATCTCTGGCCCGAACAGGGTGAACATTTCTTTGCCCACTTTTAACCGGCAATCTTGCGGATCAATACGATCGGCAAACGCCAGTGCGGCATTTCTGTCGGCATAATCCAGCGCAACGATGATTGGAGATGATTTTAAGTCATTGTTATTAATGTTATTTTCAGACTTCATTTCTTCTACCTTCTGTAAAATGGACATGAATTGTTAACCAACCGGCCAAAACTGACCGCCGCATTCTACATGCCAGACATTTGAAATCCCAGCCACAACGCCGTTTACCCTTAAGTAAGGTTCACCCCGAGTTGGTCATGTAACGTCAATAAGCATTTCTTTCCTTAGCGTAGCTTAAGTAAAGCGTCGTAAAGATGCGTAAATTGTTAATCAAATATTTTGATTAACTCCCTCAGCATTATCAGATTTTAAAGTCTGCTAATAGGTATATTATTCAATACATCGAAAGCAAACACGCTTTCAAGTCTAATAAAATAAACTGGAGTCACCTATGAAAACCATCAAATACTTTGCAATTTCAGCCGCCATCGCACTGACCTCTTTTACCTCATTCGCCGCTGAGTCGCTCAACCAGCAACAGGCTCAGAGCCTAACTGAAATCGGTGTGGTTTCTGCCAGCCATGCCAGCACGCTGAGCAGCCTGGAAGCCAAACTGGCCGCCCAAGCAGACGCTAAAGGTGCTAGCGGTTACCGCATCATTGCCACCACGGGTAATAATCTGCTGCACGGCACTGCGGTTATCTATAAATAAGCATTAATTAAGGGTTCGAATCTTCGGGCCCTTATTGTTTCCCCCTCCTCTGCTAGCTCCTCGATGTTACAAATACATTAAATTTTCATTACAGACTGGACAGACCTACGCCGCTGACTTAGTTTGAAAGCATCTTCCCGTATAAAAGGCAGCGAAATGAGCGAGATATCAACACTGACAATAAAAATCCCTCTTGAACTTAAAGAGAAGATCAAAGCTATCGCCTTGGAGAACGAACTTTCCCTGAGTGCCGAGGTTTGCAAGCGGCTGGAAAACAGCTTCCAGTTACCGGTTAAATCCAGCAAAAAACAGGCCGCATTGCATCAGGATGAGGTTGATAATCAAGGTACTGAAGAAGAAAGTGAGCAGCCTCTCAACCAGAAAGAGCTGAAGAAACTACGCCAACTCTTGAAAGGTGGAGTGAAAAGCAGCAAGAAGAAGTGATTAATCGAAGAGAGAACGGGATGATAATATCGTCCCGTTTTTTATTGTCCATCCAACCCGCGGATCGGTTTTACCGAAGCCCAGGTGCGGCACGAAGGGCAGTGCCAATACAGTGAGTGTGCGGTAAAACCGCACTTATGGCAGCGGTAACGAGGCTTGGTACGGATCTGCTCGCCCACCATATCGCGCAACAGCAGCAAACTCTCTTTGGCCCGCCCATCTTCCGCATCCGCCAGGTGGTAATCCATCAGGCGATAAAACACGCGCATGGTGGGATGGCGTTGCAACTGGCGATTGATATAGATCTGAACAACGTCACGCCCTTCTTGCTGTTCAATCACTTCGGCCAGCATCAGCTCGGCCGCCGCACCGGTGTTTTCTTCTACGCAACGCTTGAGAAAGTCGGCCCAGTCATTCTGCTGTTGCGGTAAATGCGGGTAGCACTCATGCAGCATGGGCAGTGCTTCGCTAATCAGTTCTTTATCCTGATCCAGCACGCGTTTCAGCACCTCCACCGCTTTGGCGTAATCCTCTTGCGCCATAAAGATGCGCCCCACCATGATCGACACTCGAGCACACTGCTTATCAGCCGCCGCCGCGCGTTTCAACAGGCTCATCGCTTTGTCCAGATCGTCACTGCCCATCGCCTGCAATGCCAGTTCGCAATAGAAATGCGCGATCTCAATACGCTGAGCCTCTTTACCCAACTTGACCAGTTTTTCCGCTACGTCGATGGCTTTCTGCCAGTCACTGGTTGCCTGGTGGATCACCAGTAATTGTTGCAGTGCGAAAACGCGGAAATCCTCTTCATTAACCAACTGGTTGAACATGTCCTCGGCACGGTCATACAACCCGGCGGCCATATAGTCTCGCCCCAGTTGTTGTACCGCCAGAAGACGCTGTTCGAAGGTTAAAGAGGCACTTTCCATCAGCGCCTGATGAATGCGGATAGCGCGATCGACTTCACCACGCGAACGAAACAGATTACCCAGCGTCAGGTGGGCTTCAACGGTGTTACTGTCCTCTTTCAGCATATCCAGGAACAGATCGACCGCTTTATCCTGCTGGTTGGAAAGCAGGAAGTTAACACCGGCCACGTATTCCCGTGACAGGCGATTAGCATCCTGCTGTTTATCCTGCTGAGCACTTCTGCGGCCCATGTACCAACCGTACGCGGCAGCTACAGGCAGCAACAGAAACAGCAGCTCTAACATAAAGGATTATTCCTTGCTGACGACAACAGACTGAGACGCCGGCTCGGCAGGCGTTGCCAGCTCCAACTCCAGCCTTTTGACTTTACGTTCGGCACGGCCTAGCGCGATGCGCGCGCGCAGGTAGAACAATCCGCAGATGATCCAGCCGAGCACAAAACCCGCGCCGAACAAGGTGGCCAACAAGGTCGAAACGCGATATTCGCCTTGAGCAAGCAGATAGTTAAAAGTCACTACCTGATCGTTATGTGCGCCCAGCGTGACTGAAATCACGAATATCACCAGAACTAACAAAAAAATCAGCAAATATTTCACATTCTTTCCCGCAATGCCGAGTGGATCGGATGAACACTACCCCATAGATTTCAAGTTGCGCCAAACGGAAACTTGAAAGATGGAAAGTATATGCCATTAAGTGGCGTCCCTGGCCCCTAAGTTAGCATTTCCCACCGTGACAGGGAAACCCTACAACATGATAAAAGCACCTATCTGCTGGCATATTCAGCAGGAAATGGAGCACCTGCGCGAATTAATAAGAAAACCGTCCAACAGGCTCGGCGGGTTATTCTGACTGCTCGCGATCGGCGATCTCCTGCTGTTCCTGCAATGGGATCGTCAGCGGGCCAAACCAGCGCTGAGCCAACCAGCACGCGATAGTCACCAAAAGCCAACCGATAACAACCGCCATCGCGAGATCCCGAGGCCAGTGCATACCCAGCATCAGCCTGCTCGCCATCACCCCCATCGCCCACACCATCAGCACCGCTACGGTTTTGTAATGGCGACGTGGCCACAATAATCCGACGCCCAACAGCGCCCAAGTGGCGGCAAATACCGTATGCCCAGAAGGGAAAGCAAACCCGGTTTCAAACTGCCAGTGCTTGCTTAACCATTTCGGCACCAGTGTCTGATCCTGCAATTGCTCTTTCACCAGCGCCCGGCGCTCTTTCCTGTTCAGTGAATAAAAGTACTTTTCATCAACCTGATGAGCAGACTCCAACCACACCACAAACGGCCGCGGTTCCTGCACCCGATCTTTGATCACCGACTTAACACCTTGCCCGATCGCAATTGAGGCTAATAACAACATAAACACGCCGATTGCTGGTTTCAGACGAAAACGCAGGCACCACAAGAACCAACTGGAAAAAATCAGGCTGGTGAGAACGCCCCAGGGCGCTGTGACCGTTTCCGTTACCCAAAACAGCCCTTTTAGCAGGCTATTATTGCCGCCGGGCTGCCATTGCCAACCAGAAAACCAGACTGCCAGCGGCATCAACAACAGCACAATTGCCCCACTCGCCGTACGTTTTACTATCTCTAACATTCAATGGTCCTCACCTGGGTACAGCAAAGTAGTGTAGCGATCTTGTAATCCTAACAACACAGGCAACATTAAACAGATAGCAAACAGGTCGCTATGTCGTTGACACATTAGGCAAGGCGTATTTGAGCGTGGGAGAAATGCTATAAACCGTGCCAATCCTGGCACGGTCAGGTGAGTAGAACCTATTTTAGTGCATTAAAAATTTTGCAGACAATAATGGCAGAACGTCAGGCCGTGTAGAAAATAATCGCATGATATTGAAAGATAAATATTTGCCTTATCCCCCCTTTAAATCCTGCAAGCTATTAACCTCCTGAACGCCACATTAAATCCATTCATATGAAACCACAGCGAGATAGAAAACGTTATCCACTTATCGATTTCACCTCTATATTACTGCGCACCTCCATTTGTAAGCTAACCACCTTCATGTACTAGTAATAAAATATTATGCTCGATATTTTTCAACTAAAGCCAGAGCTAAGGCTTCCGTTTGTGCATCGGGGGTACCTGAGATATCATCTGGCCTAAAATGCATTTGGAAAGCACTAATAACCTGACGCGTTTCTTCATCTAAACGACCATTAGTCGGGATCTTATATCCATACTTTGATAAAGCTTCCTGTGTTTTTTTTACATCAACGACTTGTTTAGGTGTTCGATTTGCCAGGTGTTTTTTAACTACCTCATCATCTGGCCAAGCTCCTATCCCCTCTTTAGCCAAGCTTTTCCAGGGAAACATTGGGCCAGGATCAGATTTTCTGGTTGGGGCAATATCACTATGACCCACGACATTATCAGGTGTAATCTCATATCGTTTGATAATATCTTTGGACATTCTGATTAACAAATCAGTTTGCTGCGCGGAATACGGATACCATTGTTTACCTAACATATCCTCCGTAAAACCTAAATTGACAATCTCGATCCCTATTGATGTATCGTTAATATTACCTCTGCCATTCCAATCACTTGAGCCAGCATGCCAAGCCCGTTTCTCTTCTGGTACCAACTGTAATACAACGGGCTTATTATCTTGATATTCTGGTTTTGAGGGGATCAGATAATGCGCGCTTACAGCTCCCTGAGTAAGAAGATGTAACGACTCAGGATCGTCTACAGCCGTATAGTGGAAAACCAGGAAACGAACCCTTTCATTCTGATTCTGGGACTGCGAAGATGTTTCTACTTTATAATCCCCTCGATCAATTATAGAGGGTGTTACAGAGCAGCCTGACAAAAGCGTACTTAAAAAAACAATAAGTTTCTTGCTCATAGCCTTTCCTCATAAACCTCGTGGTTCAAGATTGGATAATCTATGGCATAAAAGCTAAACGTCAGCACAACAAGCTATTTAAATCACATTTTACCAGTTATTAATCCTAATACTCATGGGGCATCAAGATGGGAGTTATGAACCTATCCATGGCAAAAAAGCCACAACGTTATCCGCTGTGGCTTCCTGCAAAACTTACTTAACCAGGTTTAATTACCCGATTTTTATTTACTCCTGCATCATAGAAAAACCCGATCAGAAGTTATATTTGACACCTAACATAACTGCCGTATCACTGTAACCTTCATCACCCACTTGCTGGCCGACATTGCCCCAGAGATTCAACTGTTTATTTATTTGGCCTTCTATACCGGTTTTCAGTTCACCAATATTACGAGTACCCGCTTGCTTCACCGAGATACCATCCATTTGTGCACCAAAGTCTTTAGTATTGTGGAGCCAATTAGCTTCAACAAACGGCTGGAAGACCCGGTCTTTACCCTGATCGCTTTTATGGAAACCATTCATGTAAGCTTTCGCACCTAAACGAATCTGGATATTACCGTCGCCTTCACCAGATACATGGGTCCCATTGGCTTCCTTATGATCGTCGGCTTTGACTCCCATCCAGGTAACCTGAGCTTTTGGTTGGATAAAGTAAGTCTCATTCTTCGCCGGATTTTCCCCCACTTTGAAGGTATAGCCACTTTCAATCGAGGCGGTTATCCCCTTCGATTTATACTTTTCGGTATTGAGATGCAGACCATAAACGGTGTTATCGAACCAACTGTACTGCGCCCAACTGTCTACATACCAGCCAGACTTATCGGCTTCATTAGCATACCAGGTACCATATAACCCGAGGCTATAACCGTCGATAGAAGCTCGAGCACTGTAGTTGGACAGACGGGAGTTAATATTACTTTTGCTGTTACCATAACCCGCCATCACACCCAGATGGAAACGGTCCAGATCGTTATTACACCACTGAGCGATATCACCGCCCAACTGCAACACATAACGATTAGACAGCGTACTCAGTTGATCACGAGTATCACGGGAACGAGTATGACCACCTTCATTACGTAACCACAGGCTAGTGACCTTCTGCTCGCCGGTCAGCACATCAATATATTGCGTTTCCCCCAAACGATCATGCAAACGCGTCACAAACAGGTTGTTGGCAGCAGACAAGTTAGCGGCATAGCCGCTGGCTTCAGGGCGCAACACCATGATCGATGGTTGCGGCTCAGGACTAGGTTCAGGAACTTGCTCCGGAGCTGGTGGTACAAATGCACTGGTCAAATACCAGTTGCCCGTATTGCTACCAACACCACGCGCCAGAGAGTAATCATAAGCACCAGCTACAATTCGGCCACTTTTTAAGAACTCACCATCAGAGATACCATTAACTTGCACCAGTTCAATCCCGTTCAAGGTAGCTGCACCGCTGCCACCGGCATTGAGTACACTGACCCAGGAGGTGCCCGTTGTATTGCCGTTGATAACCAACTTATCTGTAGCAGAATTATCGTCACCGAGTACGGTGTTAAAGATGATTTTGCCTTCGTCGGAATGGAAATCTCCGTCAACAGTTAACCCACTATGAGCCTGTCCCTGGGGAATTTCAGCAGTATGAAACCTGATTGTTCCGGCATTCGTCGTATTACCAACGGTTTGCTGATAGCCAGCCAAGTCCAATATGCCCCCATCACGGATGTCATAGGCTGAATTGGCGCTAAACGCATTATCGACACCCGCTTTTAATATCCCACCATTGTGAATTTCAGTTAAGCCGCCATAGGTTTGATGATTGCTAAACTGAGTTCTGCCATTATGGACAACTACCGTGCCAGTTCCATTTAATTGGTGATCGAACTGGTAATCAGGCTCGGTTTGGTTGAACACCACGCGGCCATCGCCAGCACCAAAACTGATTTGATTAGCATTCACTTTACCGGCCGCTGTAGCCGCCTGATTTTCCGCCGAGCCGAAGTTCAATGTCCCTGTGGAACCGGTCTGTTCAGCAATTAAAAGACTGTTGCCAACATTGACGACACCACCATTAGAAACGGTCAGAATGCCATCACCACCTTCCCCAAGCGTGACGTTACCACGGTTATTCCATATTGAACCCACATCGCTGACTGTGATTGAACCGGTATAACCGTCTTTCAGCCCTACGCGCCCTAATTCATTATCTACCGTCGCGCCATCAGAAATAGTTAAATGGCCATTAGCCAAATAACCGACGGTGAGATTCTGATCCAAATGCCATAAAGAATCCTTGCCAGTAACGTAAGCATAGGCATCGCCCGTATTGCTGCCGCCCCCTCGGCCAATGAAACCCTGCCCTTGGCTTATAAAGGCGGTTCCAGGAGAGCGTAATGAGTATAATTTAGCGCCGTCTTCAACCCGAAGAATGCCGCTTTCGATATTATTGAAATCGCCGTAACTCGTTATGACTGAGTTTTGCCCACTGACCGTCACAGTCTGTGATGCGTCGTTTTTTCCACGACCAAAATACATTCCACCGTAAAGCGTCAATGCCCCACCGTCGTCCACCGTCACATCGCCTTCGCCATATAACATGGATATACCAGCCCAACCGGTATCACCTAACGAGCTTGTACCCAGCAGCATGTTTGAATCTGTACCGCTGATCCTGACAGAACCGTAAGACCCCTCCTCCAGAGCCATAGAAAGCCCTCTTGGAGCGACGGCACTTGCACCATTGAGTACTGAAAGTTTACCTGAACCGTAATTGCCTATCTTTATAATGGTCTGAGTGCTGGCATTAGCGATTTCAGGATAAACACTGCTCCACACGGAACCGGCGCCACTGACGATCACTTCACCAGCAGAACCCACCTGATTTCCTAGGATAGTCGGTGAGTTAGCAGCGTAAAAAACCTTGCCGCCATCTTGAATCGTCAGCGTTGCCTGACCTTGGTCACCAATATATTGCTTAAAACCATTGGCAAAGGACCCCTTCAGAGGTTTACCGATAGTCCATTCACCACCTTGACCCACAGTAATAGACGCCTGGCTCCCAGGAGCTCCTCCTGCAACCAGATTCCAACTTGCTCCGCTTGTATCAAGTGTGACATTACCGTCATCAATCAGCACATCGTTATTACTGTCGGGCAGAGTGTTAAGAGTCCAATTACTCTTATCATTCCATTCAGAAGAGACGCTGCCAATCCATTTATTTGTTGCCGCGTGTACACTGACCATACCTGTACTCGCCAAAATATTCGCAGAGATCAACACAGATAAAATGCTTCTGGCTGGTATTTTTTTAGAAAAAACAAACGGAGGGATACGTTCCGTCATAGTAATGCTCCTTACTGGTGTTATATAACCATGATGCATCAATCTTTTTACCGTGCGCCATTTGAATTAAAAATAATTATTCTTACTGATTGTTTTTATTTACATATCTGTAGCAGCTTGGCTAAATCATTTCCACCATAAAATGGAGATAGAATCTCTTTTATAGGAATTGTCTGCTTATTATTAAAGAGTTTGTGAAATATGTTAATTATCGCAGATGAAAAGGCGGTGAGCGTGTCAGGCTGGATAATAATGTATTAATATCACCCATCAACTTTATGCAGTATTAGTAAGTCGTCATACTTGTTTATCCCATAAATTGAAATAGATACGGTACTAAGCCAACAATCACTTAGTACCGTTATGGGGTATGTATTATTTGTTCACTTTAACGGAAAGCAGCGACTCACGCCCTACTTCCAACCACTGTGGAGCTTGTTCTTTAGTGGTATTGAATGTGGTCAACAGCAAGCGCCCATCAACAGACATTGCCAACATCAGATTGTGGATTTCGGTGTCTGCTGCAGGGGTGACAAAGTCAAACAGCACCGCTTTTTGGCCATTAACATCCACCTTGCTTATCTTTGGTGAGAAGTTCGCCAGCATGCTTTTCATTTGTTGAGAAAAAGCATCAAGTTGATTATCCGCGATCTTATTGACCGTATAGTTAAACGCAAAATTAACGGTAGTTTCAGGGTTAGTATAAACCTGCGTTGGCCGGTTATTGGCGGGATACTTAACCTTCATCACATCTTTGCTCATCTCACTGAAGGTTGTTGGCATATTCAGTGAAACTCGCTTTTCTAATACATCTATTCTTTCCACTTTTACTGCTTCGGCCATGGCAGAGGCGGAAAAAATCAAAACAAAAACACTTAATATAATACTTTTAACATTTCTCATTACTTTTAATCCCTTAACCCTATGTGTTTTAACATAACGGCATCCAGTCCAAATGAGTTATCCATGCCTTGATTTATAGCCATTTGGATCGATGTCTTACTACTCTCAACGAAGAGAAAAATAATTTTAAAATGAAAACTATATTTTTACCAGTTAATTTAATTAATAAAGGAAAGCCGATGAAATAGGAAAATCACATGAAAATGTTAACCCAGACAATATGAATTTATCAGTTTTTTTACATTTAATTATCATCAATATACGTAAAAATAAAGGTGCGGGAATTAACATATTAGATAATATTGAAATTTTACTTATTTTTTTACTTTACTGACATAAGATACCCAAGAAGAGTTATGAAACGTTATCCTGTACTATTATGGGTAAATTACCTATAGCCAAAATAATTCGAGTTGCATGTAGGTGGCCAGTCCGAGAGTCGCCAGGAGCATAGATAGCTATGTGACTGGTGCGAGCGGACGCAGCCAACACCCATGCAACTTGAAGTATGACGGGTATATAACCGTTAATTCGAAGTGCTTGTAGTGAGTTAATCCAACTATCCACTCAAGCTTATAATAACTGACGTTACTATTAATGAGGTGTCAATTCGGCATATCCGCTATTAATTCTCATCTTCTCCCGCTTGCTTTAAATTTTTATCATCGTCTATTGCCATTATAAAAAAGGCCAACTAGATTTGTTAATGAGTACCCGCAATTTTGTTACATGGATGTGTCTTCTCTACTTATAGAGGTGTCACATGAACGCTAAAAAGTTTGTCTGCATTTCAGCCTCAATCAGCCTTCTCTTACTCACCAGCATCCCGCTCGCTAACAGTGCCTCAAGTGGGGTCATCAATTTCAGAGGAGCGATTGTCGAAGGCGGTTGCACCATTAACAACTCGCAACGCACTGTTGATATAGGGTGCTACAATAATGGGAAAATGGTGCATACAACAGCATCTGTCAATTCATCGAATATCAAATTCCCTTCAGGGAAAGTGTCGAGCATCAAGTGGCTCGATGAGAAACACACCCTTGGGATTATGAATGTCACCTATTTATAGTTTGAAATTTTCTGATACAACGCCAACGCTAGGGAATTAAATGTTTTGAATCAAAGCGCCCTGATATTTTATTTATTTCAGGGCGCTTGCTCAATCAGTACATCGCCATCATGCCTTTAAAGTTCCAGTCAGCCCAGCAATATAAACGTTATTTATTGCCAGTAATGACCTGTGGCAGGTTAATAGCCATGTCAATGCAGTTTGGATCATGCTCTTCCGTAAATTTCCCTAATGCGCTAAATCAGACCACTTTATAGAACAATTACACGTTTTTCCTCAATTAACTTTATCCCCTTGTGATGTGCTCAGGCAGCGCTCCGCTTGATCAGGAAGGGCATAAATACTACGCTCTCCCCATTACAATTTTACCTCTTATGTTAATGTCGTTACTACAGCGCTCAACATTGTTGATTGAAAGGAGATTCCTATGAAAAAGATTTCGAAAATAGTTTTGCTTGTTCTGATCTGCTTTGTGGTAGTGGCATGTTCAACTTGGTTTACTGGATGGAAATAAGTGTAATTTTTATTAATTCAATAGGTTGAATATTCCCACCTCGGCAGTGCAGGCAGGGCTATAGCCCTGCC
>NZ_JBXUGP010000058.1:0-14045 GCF_057180605.1 Serratia sp. HNCC26DJ206 | reverse complement strand
CAAACCCTCAAAACAGCATGAAAAATGTCAGGTGCGGCGAGCTACTGGAACCGCCGCTGGCCCTGATGATAGGCCTGCCTAAGCAAAATATAATAACAACGTTATTTCTCTTCCAGAAAACGATTATAGGTATGCGCGATATATATATCCTGAGGTGTTTTTACTGTTCCCAAACTTTCAACTTGGCTTTTGCATAGGCTTCATGTACTAGTATCTCAATCATTTCATTAATTTTGATATCCTTTTTATGGCTAAGATAATCAAGTTGTTTCTTGCACTCCTTGCTAATATAGGTATTGAGCACTTTTTTATTCGTAACGCTGTCCCTGAATTTTTTTTGATGCCATGCTTTTTTTAATCTGATAATGAAGAGTTCAACCTCTGGGGTGCTTTTGTCTTTAGCCCATTGGTCAAAGATGGAGTGGACCTTAAGCTCTGGGCTTTTTTTGAACCATAGGTCCACATTCCCGCTCATCATATTGTTTTTTTCAAAATAAGAAAGTACCCACTGATAGTCGGGGTAGTATTTATTCTCATACCTGTCGGAAGGGAACCAGAATGGTTTCTTGAAATCATTGTGAATACGAAGCCAGGCAATTCTCATGTTTTCCAGGTTTATACGTATGTAGTTAATACTGCCCACACGACACTGATAGTCAATTAACATAATCAATCCATCGTAATCAATCCCGCTGCCATCAGGACTCAAACTCCAGCTTGGTGCGACAACATCCATAAGCGTGGGCGTATTACCGTACGTGTGAATTTTATAGTCAGCATGAATGAAATTAGCAACAAAGGATAGCGATCGCCCACAGTCAATCCATTCAAGTTCACGGAATGGGATTAACTTATCCTCTATTAAATCCTTGCATTTATCAAAAAAAACAGCAGCAGGAAAAAGTATGCTTATTCTTTTTTCCTCAATGTATTTAATACAGGCCTCCCGGAAAAGATGAGTGTTTCCTATTCTTGTCATTAATTCATTAGACTCATCTGTCATGAGTCTTGAGCTAAAAATATCGTATAAAAGCCACCGATTGACTCTTTTTTCATAGAGCCTGGATGCTTGTTTTGTTGTACTCATTATTACCCCACATGTCATCATTATCGTAAACAAATGTGCGTTACTCTACGTAGTAAAATGTGTAAAGTTTCACGAAGAAATTCATGTAGCATTCTACGTTTCTTTTCTCCTTTCTGTAAGCCTGTTTATCGGTATCTAAACCCGATTTTACCTAGAAAATTTTAAAAATCTTGAAGTTCGTCATGCATAATCTTTACTGGAAATAGCCCAAATGGGTTGTATCCATACCCTCGGTAGCTACCACTGGTGGTGAGTACCAACCTGTAGCCATCATTCCCAGGCAGTGATGCTACGTGCCAAAAATCACAAATTACCCCCCTCGGCGTCAGAAAAAAACGCTCTTCCCTATTTCTTTGAACTCATCCGAAAAAAAGTAAAATCCATGACCAGAATTTAAAGCAAATCATGCTGGATGAATTTCTGCTCCGCGGGCAGCTTGAATGATATTGGACAGTCGTTACCAAAACATGCCTGACGTTTCTCCTCAGTTCCTTGTTGTCCGCTTGTTTATCTACCGCTAACAGGTCATCATTACCGAGATAAAATAACCAGATTGATGAAATGGCGGGCATCCTCAAATGGCCATTCGGTTCCGAGGCTAATTCCAGAGTGGTCTTTAAGGTGGGCTATATGGGCTCAGGTCATAGCGGGAAAGGCGTGTCTTTATTGAAGTTTAGGCTAAATATGTCTGATTGGTAATATAAATAATAAAGAAGGGGTGTTGATATATTCATTGTGAATGAGTAGCCAGCATGTATATGCGTGGGCATGTTATCTACAAATAATAACTAAGAATCTCTACTATGAAAACAATAAGCAAGGCTATCGATTACAAGTACGTTAAAATACACGCTTGAGAGTGTATTCTTGGAGGTATATTCTTAAGTATATCCACCTGGTGTATATTTGTTCTTGAGTGTATCTGTTCAGGGGGTATTTAGAAATTATCATTATCTGGATAGGGGTAGGCATAGGTGGTTATTGAGGTGTGTCTACTCCCATGATGACCAGAGGGCCTATTAGGCATTAAGCCAAGTGTATCTACGGTAGGTATTCACCAAGTACCTACTGAATAATTCAATACTCGCTGAATGCCAGTAAGTACCGTTATAGCTATAGACATATCAACATGACGTCAGGGGCTGTTTTATTTAACAAGTAAGTATAGGCACGTTGTTCTAACAGAGAGCGATGTACGTGAAGTTATAACGCCTGCCTGGTCTCAGTCTGGCGGGTAGTTGAAGCGTAATTCCGTAATGGGAAGCATCAACAGCGATTACATCTCCCTCCTTACGTCTGAGTGGTACGGACCTACAGGGACTGATTAATCGTATCGATCGTTACCGTTTACCTTGCTGGTGGGTAGAAACGATGCTTAATCACCTTATGCTCTGACGGTTGATCGTTACTGAGGGGGAGAAGTCTGCTCCTCATTCCCTGAATGGCTTGTAGTGCGCTTATATTTCTCGCAGGTAGGTGGTAAGACTGAAAACAACGACTTAACGTCTCCTGGGGCGTTACAGGCGCTCTGAGGCCTACGCAATACGCGAGGGCGGTGTATTGAGTGTACCGATGGGCTCAACTGACCTCGGTGGTGCCTGTTCAACCCGTGTTCTAAAAAGCAGTCATCTTACCGTGACGTATCAGATAACAACCGCTGCTGGTGGCACCCGACGTTCGCCTCAGTCTGCAACCGACATCGTTACCGACGCTGGCGATCACTGCTCAGACCCCTGGTAACGATTTACACCCAGGGCCTGCTGCTTCCTCATCCTAAAAGTCATTACCGAGCGTGGTGTGATTATCCGATCTCACCAGAACGCCTACGCGCTGACACCCCTGCGTCACCGAATCCCAAGAAATCTTTTTTACGTCACCGGTCATGGATATGAACCACAACCCACCGGAGACCCTGTAAATGAATCAGACTTTCAATCCCTTATGGCAACAACGCATCAACGACACCTTCCTGAACGCCCTTGAGGCTTACCCTCGTGTACTGGCCCTGCGGGTTGACCTGCGACTCCCTGATGCCCCTGCGGCCACGGATGCCGCCGTGATATCCCGTTTCACCGACGCCCTGAAGGCCCGCATAGCCGCCTACCAGCAGCGTAAACAGCGCGAAGGAAAACGGGTCCACTCCACGGCCCTGCGTTTCGTTTGGGCCAGGGAATTTGGGGAGCGCAACGGCAAAAAACACTACCACGTTGTTCTGCTGCTGAACCGCGATACCTGGTGCGGAGCCGGAGACTACGGTAGTCCAGACTCACTGGCCGGATTGATTAAGCAGTCCTGGTGCAGTGCCTTGAAGGTCGATGCACAACAGTATTCCACCCTGGCGCACTTTCCAGAAAGCCCCTCGTCATGGCTGGTGCGTGGGAATACCTCAGACCTGCAGCAGGGACTGGCGCGGGCAGGCTACCTCGCTAAAAACCACACCAAAGTCACCGGCGATGGTGAGCGCAATTTCGGCTGTAGCCAGGACTGACAGACTCGGAGGCCAAACAGCGATTCAGACGTTGCAATGGCAAAAGTCAGCAGCACCGATCCTGGTATCCCTTATTTTTTACAACAACCCCGGTTGGTATAGCGGAGTCAGCAGGATAAGCACGTAGCCCTACCTGCCCGACTCCGGTTTCCCTTTGACCAGCCGGAGATCCCTACCATGACCGTATTACCCGACCTGACCAACGACCATCTGGTGACGATGGCCTTTATCACCGAGTTCACCGGCTTGAGTGACAAATGGTTTTATAAACTCATCAGCGAAGGGGCGTTCCCCAAACCGATCAAACTCGGGCGAAGCTCCCGATGGCTGCACAGCGAGGTGCAAACCTGGATGCAGACCCGCATAAGCGAATCTCGCCAGTAAGCCCTACCGACCATTCCAGGCCGTATTCTCACTGTCCGCTCAAGGCGGAGGGTTGCGGCTACCTGAAATCTGATATTCAACATCCGAGGATAACCAGACATGCAAAACACATCCCCATTACTTCACCACTATCAGACCTGGCTTGATGACTTCACCCGTGTCAGCCTTTGCCACGGATTGTGTCAACAGGAGCTCACACATTGGCACCGGCTGGCGCTGACGTCCTGCCCTGAGGGCACCGTTATCGTCATTCCTCAGGGCCTGCTTCAGATAACGCATTCTCCAAGCGTAGAAGCCTGTGCCATTGTCCCTAAAATAACCAAACAGACCGATTGGGCCCTGCTGCCTGGTGTGTTGCTCAGCGAATGCTATCGTCTGGAGCGAGGCATGTTGGCCGAGCAGCTACAGATGTTGTTCCGGTTGCATTCACCGGCTATTCGGCAGGCCATGACACTATTGTGCTGGTGTGAGTTAGTGACGGGGCTGGAGATGAGCGAATGGACGACGTTGCACTTATTGCCCCCCGACGTGCTGGCTCAATGGCTGGCAGCGAAACAGAAAGCCTACGAGGGGCTGACGACGCTGACTGAAGAGTATAGCCGTGCTTCCCGGCCACTCTGAGCCTATTTCGTACAGCGAGTTATCGCCACCACCGTTCTTTGTCGTCTCACACCTTACAACCCCATCAGACAGCCAGAGTCACTGCCCGAGCCCTTCGGCGGCGTCCAGCTGTCTGCTAATCCCGGACCTCTTACTATGAGCAAAATGAAAAGCCGCCATGACGACCTGCTGGGGTACTACCAGACCTGGTTGACCGATTTCACCAAACTCCTGGTTCGCCAGGGCATGTGCCACCCGCAGATTTACACCTATCACCGTCTAGTGGTGTCCAGCCTGCGTTTTCCCGACCGTGCCGAGGTGGCGATTGTCCCCGAATTTCTTTACCGACTGGTTCTCCCCAGTGAGCTTCTGGTCGATGACCGGACATGCAGCCTGGAGATGGATAGGTATTCGCTGCTGCACCACCCGATGCTGGAAGGAGTCTTGTTAAGTGAATGCCTGCGTCTCAAGCAACATTCACTGGCGAACAGGCTGGGTTCGTTGTTTCGTCACTTTGGCAGTAGCGAAATCAAACACAAGCTGGTGATGCTGAGTTGGTACGATCTGTTGGTCGGCTACCCGGCGCTCGACGGGATAGAAACACTGAAATTCAAAGCATCTCCAGACCTCAACGACTGGATTAACCAGCGGCAGGCAGAAAACGCCACACTGACGTTCATGATGGATGAATACGTCCTGTCAAATAGCCCCAGTTGCCAAAGATCGCCTAACGGTGGCGTCAGCGCCCCACACGGCAACAGACTGAGTGAGCCACCACCCGTATAAACGCCGCCATGCCACCACGCCACCGCGTTATCGTAGTTAACCCGCCCCTTGCCACACCGAATACCACGGAGAACGCGGCCCTACCGGCGAGCACAGTGCCGACGTTCTGGCTGATTGAACACTGTGGCGATCATCTCCCTACCAGGAGCTACACCATGCAATTTAAAAAACTGCGCGAAGCTTGCACTCTCAGCGGAGAACTGGTCCACGTTGACACGCTGTTGCCCGACCACACTGTCGACTATTACTGTGGCGATTGCCATAACAGGTTAACGTTACACGTCACGCACACCAAGGGGCGATACTTTGAACATGACCTGGAGCAGGTAGATATCAAGACGGCCCAGGATTGCTACTACCGTCTGACACAACGTGAACCCCACACGTCCCCTAACATTGAGTGGCAGTTTGTGCCCACGTTGGGTTACCCAGCGTCTCAACCTTACTTTTGTGCGCTGTGCGACAAGGAGTACGAAGGGCTGAAAACCTGCCCCGATTGCAAAGGCCATATCTATACCACTGAAGTCAGCTTGCGAGATTGCAGTGGAGGACTACTAAAATGAATACGGCAGTACCGCTGAACAAAAAATGACGCTATGGGAGAGTGTCGGCTAGCGGGGTATCCCTGTCATGGTGTCATTACCGACCACGGATTGATGCGGTTAGAATGAACATCGGTCATGACCTTCTTTAGCAGAACCGCTTCCTTTGAGCATAGCCCGTTGATAAAGTCGTCAATGGGTAGGCGAAGGAAAACAAGCATGGTTGAACGTATTGATTACCAGATTGAAAAGTACAGCTTTGCGGACGTTAATGAAACGCCACGTATTGCTCAGCAGTGGGCTGAAGTCATCGAAGAGTGCCGTCAGGTTAGGGCTGGAAGTGCCGAACGTCTGCGTATCGCCTTGCTGAATGTGGATTATGTCACCAGCTTTGAACTGCCTTTTCGTTTGCTGCTGGTGCGTGCCCCGCAACTGATTGCCGGGCTGCGTGATGAACTGTCACTCAGTCAGAAAAACGTCGTGTTTAACGGCAAGCGTTTTGGCTGTGTTTACAGCGTGAAATCTGATTTAAATCAGATACCGGAAGAGTTTCACTACCGTCTGTCAACCCGCATTCGCCGGGAAGGATCGTCAGGCGAGAGCGCTGCGCCTTATCGGGAGATTGCTAGGGAAATTAGAATGCCGCGTGAGCGGCTTAAGCGGGCGCTGGAGAACGGACTGGCAGTGACGGCGCTGGATGGTCTGTTCTGGTTCGGTATGCAGCGGATCGCTGCTGACGTGGCAGTGCTCAGAAAAAAGGGGATGCGTATTGCAACCGCTGAGGTACCCGTCTGGGACAGCCTCACCGCCACCCTCCGCCCTGTACCGGTCTACCGCTGCGGGTGAAAACAAGCATTGATTGACCGTTGAACACACCGTTGCCGATCCGCCGCAGGTTGGTGACAGTTGAGACGGTACAACGGGGATGAAAGAAGCTCCCCCATCACCGATGTTTAACCCTGAAAAACATCACGAAGCCGGTACGGGGTAGCCTGCATTATATCGTGGTGGTGGCCTGGTTTTTCAACGGTCCCGTATTGTTACGCTGAATAAAACCGACGCGTGCTGACCCCCAGCGTGTCGATAACAATGCCAGGAATAACAAGCCATCTGGGCGACAAAATAAACACTTCCATGAGGTTGCTACGGGCTCATCGCTTCATTACCCTTGGCATTAATTTTACTTAACATTAATAACCCCATGACAACACCTCCCGAGCAAACCGTAAAAGACCTGGCCCATCTCGCGTTCTGTGCCCTGGTAGCCTTGCATACGGCCATTCAGCAAGGGACTGTCACGTCTCCGATGGCAGAACACCTGTTCCTGGTACGTTGGTTGGCCACAGCGCAGAAACAAAAACGGTTTCCCCGCAGTGTGGCGTTAGATATTCAGCAGTTGCTGGACAAGGGACGTAAACAGGGGATTGAGGCCAAACTCAAAACTCGCTTCGACTATATTTGGCACTCATGTACTGGCGAACTCAAGCACCAGAACGATCTGTTCAGGCTCACCTACGCTATCGAGAGCCTGAAGGCACAAGGCTGGCGTAATGAGCTGGTGACCCAGACTGAGTGGGATAACGGGATTATCGAAGGGCCCGAGCCTGCGCTGTATGTCGTCAAATCAGCACTCAATGCGGCGTTTACCCAAGAAGGCCGATTAATCACGCCGCTGGCATTTAGGGTGACAGATAATCCGCAGCATTTTATTGAGACATTGTGCACGAGCGCCCTGACCGCCAGCCTGTCGGGAGAGACGGTGACGCTGATACCCTAAGCCTGAACGCTCATTGACGATCAGCATGGGGAAAGTCAGTGCCCCCATTGAAGAACAATGGGGGCGTCGGATTAGAACAGAATGCGGAACCCCGTCGTGGCGTTCAGCGGGCTTTCCACCTTGTTACCATTCAGGTAATTCATTTCGGCGTAAACGGCCGTGTTCTTGGTGATGTTAGCACTGACCCCCAGACCATACTTGCCGACATTGCCCGAGTAGTTGTTATCCAGAGTAATATCGTTGATGGTTACCGTGTTGCTACGGGTGAATTCGCGCGCAATGGCCAGCTTGGCATAAGGGGCTACCTCAACCTCTCCCAGTGTCATCTTGGCACTGAGGAGCGTCCCTAATTCCCCCTGCACACTGTTGGCCGCATGAACAGCGGATTGCATCCCGTTACTCAAGGTATAATCCGCAGCGCCAAGGCGTGAGTAATTCACTTTGCCATAGGGCTCCAGGGCAAGCAGGTTGGAAAGAGGCAGTGTGTAGCCGGTTTCCAGCGAGGCAGTGAAGGTACTCTGGCTGTAATCGCCTTTGCCGATCGCGCCATCATTCATACGGGCTCGGACCGTTTGGCTCAGGCGGTTGCCTTTCAGCACGCTATCCAAATACCAGCCAGAGTTAGCCAGATAGCTGGCGTACAGGCCACCACTGTAGCTCGCCACATCACCGTTGCCCCCTAGATTGAAGCTGACATTGGACTTGCTGTAGGCCGTAAAGGCACCCAGCAACCATTTGCCGTCAACCATATCCCACGATTTGTCAGCACCGATCTCCATACCGCTCAGCGTATTTTTGAATGACGCATAGCGGTGATCGTTCAATCTGCTTTCATCGTTCAGATAGCGAGCCCAGACGCCAACGTCTGCCACGCTGCTACGCAGGTTGCCTTGCCGTTGGCGCAGCGTGCTCAGTTCAGTATTAAGAATATGCTGTGACGCTGCCGCCATGCTCAGCACGCCTTGAGCACTGGCGCTGAGAATAGGAGTAGAAACCGGCGTGGGTTCGACAGGGGTTGGCCCAGGCGTTGGGAGCACACCGGGCTCCTCCGTGTTTTGCTCTGGCACGGTACCCGCCTTGCCACCGACCAGATACCACTGGGTATGCCCATCCTGTGAACTGTTGTACAGCCGGTATTGATAGACACCGGCTTCGACGATACCGCCCTGGTTCAGCAGGTTGAATTTTGCATCGCCACTGTTGATGTAGACCAACGGCACGTTGGCAGGAAGACCGATCTCCCGGCCACTGTCTTGCACCATCAGACCAAACTGACCTGTGGCGCGTTGCGTCACCCGTAGGCTATCACTTACGCCATCGGCCAGGCTGGTGGTCAGCATAAAGGTGCCTTGACCAGAAAGATTTTCGACATCCAGGCGGTTAACCTGGTCAGCTGAAATGTACGGGATCAGCTCGAGGCTGCCACCCTGCAGGGTTAACGTGCCAACCTGGGTGACCATCACGGGGCCAAGCTGTGCCGCAGGTGGAGCCGTACCCAATTCATCATTGCCATCCCAGGAAGGCCCGATGGTGACCTTGCCTGCGATCGTCAGTTTTTCGAGGGTGATATTGGTGGGAGTCGCAGGCACATTGGAAGTGACATCAATCAGCTTGCTGTCGGTGTTGGCGATATACAGCTCCCCTCCTGCTCCAACCAATAACTCTCCCAGGGAACGGCTGTTAGCCTCCATCTCCATGCTTGCGCCGCTATTAATCAAGGTGTTGCTGATAGTACCGTAAGCATTCACCGTCAACCGCCCCCCTGAGTTGACCACGGTATCATTGGCTGTTGAACCGTCTTCAACTTGTAGCCAACCGTCCTTATTGACGGTGATAGCGTTGCCCTGAGAATTGTTATCCAGATAAATCATGCCTCTGTTATAAACGACACCATTATTAACAATGCCTTCGGTAACATACTGTAAGGCATAAGGTGAAGTTTCCGTCGTTTTAAAGACAGATTCATTATTGACGGTAGTTCCATCGACTCGCTGGGTATAGGCCTGTGCCTGCGTTGCCAGCCCGCAATAGCATAGGGTTATTGCCAGCGTTAAAGCGTTTATTTTCATCCATGCCTCAGAGAATAGTAATGATGTTGTTTTGCGGCTCGTTTCCCTCTTATCTCGTATACCTTGAAGAGGTCATTCCTTCACAAGCACGCTATCAGAAAACGAAATCAAATAAGCAATTGACGGGAAAAAGAGGATGAACCTGAGATTGAAATAAACGAGGGCTGCATCCATGCTTTACCGCCACAGGATGACAGATGGCGCACTGACACCCCTTGGTTATAAACCGGGCGGGAGTATAGGGTAACGCATTATGAATGTTCAACCACTTCAGTGTGATGATATAGGCAGTCAATGAGTGGCAATGACGACACGCCACTCAAGTTTAGAAGGGTAAGCAACGTTCAGCTCTGTATCTGTATTAGTACGGGTGAATAATGATTGCAAACTGGTCTACGCATGGTTAATATTCGCGCAAATTTATATATAAGCATGTATTAAGCGTTTTCCAACAAGGATTGTTTGATGTTACCCCCCCGTTTTGTCTGTCGGGCGCGTTATTATCGCGTCTGCGCTATTGCTGTGCCTGCTTTCCTGATGGTTTCACCTATGGCATTTGCGGCTAGCGCCATCAATAACAACGAACAAGTGATCTTGCAGCAGCAGCGTCAGCGCGCGCTGGAACAGCAGCTGTTGCCCCCAACGCCCGATGTGCGTCTGTTGCCCCCGGCTTCGCGGTTGGGGCGTTTGGCTTTCCCACAGGAAAAACCCTGTTTCAATATCGGCCGCGTGGAATTGAACGGTCAAGAAGCGTTGCCACGCTGGTTGCCGTTACAACGCATCGCCAATCAGGCGCAGGGCCAGTGTCTGGGTGGCAAGGGCATCAATCTGCTGATGAGTACGATGCAGAACCGCCTGGTGGATCACGGCTACATCACCACCCGCGTTCTGGCCCCGCAGCAGGATTTAAAGAGCGGCACGCTGCAACTGAAAATCCTGCCCGGTTTTATCCGCCAGGTGAAACTGACGCCGGACAGCGGGAGCTATATCACGCTGTTCAATGCGTTCCCACCGCGAGCAGGTCAATTATTGGATCTGCGCGATATCGAGCAAGGGCTGGAGAACCTGCAACGGTTGCCGACCGTGCAAGCCAATATGGAAATCGTCCCCGCTGAAAAACCCGGCGAAAGCGATATTCAGCTCAACTGGCAACAGGCCAAAATCTGGCGGCTGGGTGCGTCGCTGGACGACTCCGGTTCGAAAGGCACCGGGCGTTATCAGGGCGGATTGACCTTCTCGCTGGATAACCCGCTGTCCCTCAGCGACCTGTTCTACATCTCCGGCACCCGCGCGCTGCAACCCGGTAATGCCAAGAGCAGCAAAAACATCACCGCTCATTACTCGGTGCCGTTCCGCTACGCGATGCTGTCAGTCACCGCCAACGACTACGACTATCACCAGACCGTGGCAGGGCTGAACGGGGATTACCGTTACCGTGGCGACAGCCAGAACCTGACGGTGCAACTGAGCCGCGTCCTGCATCGCAGCGGTACCCAGAAAACCACCTTTACCTACGATATCCTGACGCGTGGCGCGAAAAACTACATCAATGACACTGAAATAGAAGTTCAACGCCGCCGCACTGCCGCCTGGCGCATGGGGCTGCAACACCGCCACTTTATCCAGCAGGCGACGCTGGACGCCGGTATCAGCTATCAGCGTGGCACCCGCTGGTTCGGTGCACTGCCTGCGCCGGAAGAGTCGTATGGCGATGCCACCGCGCTGAGCAAGATTATCCAGATCTCCAGCCAGTTGAACGTGCCGTTTTCGCTGGGCAAGCAGACATTCCGTTACAACGTTCAGTATCAGCGCCAGATGAGTAACACCCCGCTGACGCCGCAGGATCAGTTTGCCATCGGCAGCCGCTTTACGGTGCGCGGCTTTGACGGTGAGCGTACCCTCAATGCCAACGCGGGTTGGACGGTACGCAACGAGTTGGCCTGGACGACGCCGGTGCCCAATCAGGAACTGTATCTGGGGGCGGACTACGGCCATGTCAGCGGTCGTGGCACTGAAGGTCTGGTGGGCACCAATCTGGCCGGTGGCGTGCTCGGCGTGCGTGGCAGCGCCTTCAAGACCCGTTATGACCTGTTCGCCGGGGTACCGCTCTCCAAGCCGGACGGTTTTGATACCAGCCCGGTTACGCTGGGTTTCACCCTGAACTGGGATTTTTGATGCAGATAGGTGCTTATGACGTGCATGCCCCGCTGATGTTAGGCGGGGATCGCAGTGAGGCCGAGGTGCTCGGGGCCGCCGTGTGGTTGTGGATGCACTCGCCACAGCACCGGGATGTGCCGCTGCACGCGTTGCCCACGGTGCTGCTGCCGATTATCAAACACCAGCACTACATGCTGGTCAGCCAGGGTACACAGCCGCTGTTTTTCCTCAGTTGGATGTGGCTGAGCGTTGAGGCGGAAGCGCGTTATCTCACGCAACCGGCCATCCTGGTGCAGGAAGATGACTGGGCCAGCGGCGATCGCCTGTGGCTCCGTGACTGGATCGCGCCGTTTGGCGATGTCCGGGCGATGCGCCGCCTGGTGGGGGCCGTGCTGTTCCCTGAGCACTGTTTTCGTTCCCTTTATCACCGTGGTGCACAACGCGGTAAACGTGTGATGAATTTCAAGGGTGACCAGGTCAGTCATGCGCAGGCTCGCGCCTGGCGGGCCGCCAACCCATTATCTGTTTCTCTACCCGAATACCCGCAAGACCAATCAAGGATGTTGCCGTGAACAAGAATTTATACCGACTCATTTTCAACCAGGCTCGTGGCATGCTGATGGTGGTGCCTGATATCGCCGGGGCTGGCCGTGCGGGGGCCGCGTTGTCGCCGTCCGGCACGGGCCACACCCTTAGCCAGATGATAGGTAAAGTTCATGGCCTGTGTTTTGCGGTGCTGCTGGCCCTCGGGGCCATCCAGCCGGTGCAGGCCAATATCGTGGCCGATGGTAGTGCGCCGGGCAACCAGCAGCCGACCATCATCAGCAGTGCCAACGGCACGCCGCAGGTCAATATCCAGACGCCAAGCGCCGAGGGCGTTTCGCGAAACGTCTACAGCCAGTTCGATGTGGATAACAAGGGCGTGGTGCTCAACAACAGCCACCTCAACACCCAGACCCAGATCGCCGGGATGGTCACCGCCAACCCGTGGCTGGCAAAAGGCGAAGCCAAAGTCATTCTCAATGAGGTCAATGCCAGTAACCCAAGCCAGTTGAACGGTTTTATCGAAGTGGCCGGGCAGAAAGCGCAGGTGGTGATCGCCAACCCCGCAGGTATCACCTGTAGCGGATGCGGCTTTATCAACGCCAACCGCGCCACACTCACCACTGGCCAGGCGCAGATGACCAACGGCCAACTGACCGGCTATAACGTCGATCGTGGCGAAATCGTCATTCAGGGTAAGGGGCTGGACAGCAGCCTGCAGGATCATACCGATCTGATCGCCCGTTCGGTCAAAATCAATGCCGGGCTGTGGGCCAACGATCTGGCGGTGACCACCGGGCGCAACCAGGTGGATGCGGCACATCAAACAGTCGCAGCAAAGACCGCTGACGGCAGCCCCCGCCCACAGGTGGCGGTGGATGTGTCCCAACTGGGCGGCATGTACGCCAATAAAATCCGCCTGCTGGGCACCGAAGCCGGGGTGGGCGTGCACAATGCCGGGGCGCTCAATGCGATTGCCGGTGACGTGGTGGTCAATGCGGATGGGACGCTCACCAACAGCGGAGCGATGACCGCCTCTCAGAACGTCCAGGTGACAACCTCCGGGGATATCACCAACAGCGGCAAGCTGTACGCGGCGGCAGATACCCAGGTGCAGAGCCGCGGCGCACTGACCAACAGCGGGATTGTGGCAGCACAGGGCAACACCACA
This sequence comes from Serratia sp. HNCC26DJ206, assembly GCF_057180605.1. Lineage (NCBI taxonomy): Bacteria > Pseudomonadati > Pseudomonadota > Gammaproteobacteria > Enterobacterales > Yersiniaceae > Serratia > Serratia sp. HNCC26DJ206. The sequence continues at coordinate 441 of NZ_JBXUGP010000058.1, read as the reverse complement.
CTCACCGCAGCCAGCATTAACAGCACCGCACAAGGGGTGTTGGCCGCAGGCATGGCCAGCGATGGCAAACTCGGCAGCAGCGGCAACCTGACGCTCAACAGCCAGGGGCAGCTCAGCGCCAACGGCCAGAACTCGGCGGCGGGGCAATTGTCCGCCACCGGTACCGCGCTGGATTTCAGCGGCAGCCAGACTTATGGCAACAATATTGATTTGCAAGCCACGGTGGGCGATATCAGCACCGCCGGGGCCAACCTGGCGGTAACACAAACACTCTCTGCGCGTACCGGCGGGATGCTCAACAACGACGGCGGTAAACTCAGTGCCGACCAGCTTGCACTGACCGCCAATGCCCTCTCCAACCAGCAGGGCACGGTGCAGCAGCTCGGGCAGCAGGATTTAACCCTGTCGCACACGACCAGCATTAACAACCGTGCAGGCACG
>NZ_JBXUGP010000057.1:0-14436 GCF_057180605.1 Serratia sp. HNCC26DJ206 | reverse complement strand
ATCTATTATGGTCACTAAAGCAACGTATTTTATCTTGGGTTGCTTGCTTTCTGTTCTGTGGCGCGGGATAATCCTCAACATAACTTGATACATTTCTTATTATTTTCGAAACCTTCTCAGGGATTATTCATGTTTGCATGCAGGAAGCAGGCGTGGCGCTTTTGTGCGCTCGTGGCAGTGAGTTGTGCAGTATTTCCCGTTACAGGCGCGTTTCTCAGCCCCGCCGATCGCGACACCATCCAACAGCAACAGCGTGACCTGTTGCAGCAAAACCAGCAACAGCGCCAGCAACTGCAACGCAGCCTGACCCCCACGCGCCCAGAAGCCCCGCCCGTTACGGCTAACGGTGGCCCCTGTTTCACCATTAATACTGTCCGTCTTGAGGGAGCCACTCACCTGCCCGCCAGCGCGCAGCAAACGCTCACGCAATCTTATCTCCAGCGCTGCCTGAATCTGGCGCAGATCCAGACCTTGGTACAACAGGTCTCCGACTGGTATATCGCACGGGGTTATATCACCAGCCGCGCGTTCCTCACCGAGCAGGATCTGTCTCACGGGGAGCTGAAACTGCGGGTGCTGGAAGGCCAACTGGAGAAGATCCAGTTGGATAAACGGGATGACCGGATGCTGAAGATGGCGTTCCCCGGTCTGGTGGGCAATATCCTCAATTTGCGTGATATTGAACAAGGCATGGAGCAGATTAACCGCCTGCGTCAGCAACCGGTACAAATTGAAATCCTGCCTGGCAGCCAGCCGGGCTATTCGGTGGTGAACCTGACCGCTACTCCTGAGTTCCCACTGATGCTGGGGCTGGGGTTCGACAACAGCGGGCAGAAAAGCACTGGCACCGGGCAGATCAACGGCTCTCTGACCGGCAATAACCTGCTGGGGCTGGCGGACCAGTGGTTTGTCTCCGGCGCGCGCAGCAGCGATTTTGCCAACGACCACAATGCCCGCAGCGTGCAGGCGGGTGTCAGCCTGCCTTACGGCTACTGGCTGGCAGATTACAACTACTCCTACAGCGACTACCTGTCGACCATCAACAATCAGGGCTTTGATTGGCAGTCCAGCGGCGACAGCCAGACGCACCGTTTCAACGTTTCGCGCGTATTGTTCCGCAACAGCGAGATAAAAACCGGCCTGGCGCTGGGCCTGACGCACCGCATCAACCGCAACTACCTCAACGACGCTCGGCTGGAGAGCAGCAGCCGCAAACTCACCAGCCTGTCGCTGGGGGCGACGCACAGCCAGAAGCTGTGGGGCGGGTTTGCTACCCTCAATCCGACCTACAGCCGTGGTGTGCCCTGGCTGGGTGCGGAAGACGACAGTGGTAAAAGTAGCGAGGCACCCAGGGCGGAGTTCAACAAATACTCACTTTCCAGCAGCTATTACCTGCCGCTGGCCCAGGACTGGACCTATCTCACCAGCGTCTACGGTCAGTGGTCGCCGGATCGCTTGTACGGCAGCGAACGCCTGACCATTGGCGGCGAAAGCTCAGTACGGGGTTACAAAGAGCAGTATCTATCTGGGGATAACGGCGGTTACTGGCGTAACGAGGTGAACTGGTCGCCATTCAGCCTGCCGTACCTCGGCACTATCACCCTGTTGGGCGCGGTGGATGGCGGTTATCTGCGCCACGACTCACAGGATACCTACGCTTCCGGCACGTTGTGGGGCGGCGCGGTGGGGCTCGGCAGCCGCAACCGTTATTTCGGCAGCCAGTTGACCGTCGGTTGGCCACTGTCACACCCGAGTTGGCTGGAGCCGGACCGGGTTTCTGTCTATTACCGCATCAATATTGTTCTTTAATTAATTTCCAGGGAAAGGGTTAACACATGAGTCAGTCAACGGATCGTCCTCTGCATGCCACCCAACGTTGGCTGAGCTATGCCCTGTGTACCCTTTTGGCGTGGCAGCCGGTGTTACCCGCGTTTGCCAATGGCGTCAGCGTTGCCGAAGGCAATACCAAGCTCGATCAGGCCGCCAACGGTGTGCCGGTGGTCAATATTGCCACGCCCAATCAGGCCGGGATTTCCCACAATAAATACAACGATTTCAACGTAGGGAAAGAGGGGCTGATCCTCAACAACGCCACCGACCGGCTCACTCAGAGCCAACTGGGTGGCCTGATCCAGAACAACCCTAATCTGCAAGCAGGGAAAGAAGCCCAGGGCATCATCAACGAAGTCGTAGCCCCGAACCGCTCGCAACTGCAAGGCTACCTGGAAGTGACGGGCAAGCAGGCCAATGTGATGGTGGCCAACCCCTACGGCATCACCTGCGACGGCTGCGGTTTTATCAACACCCCGAATGCAACATTAACCACCGGTAAACCGGTATTGGGTGCCGACGGCAGTTTGCAGGCGCTGGAAGTGACCCAGGGGGCGATCAGCATTCAGGGCAAGGGGCTGGATGCCAGCCAGAGCGACAAGTTCGCACTGATTGCCCGCGCCACCGACCTTAACGCACAACTGCATGCCAAAGACGCGACTATCACGTTGGGCGCCAACCGGGTGGATGCACAAGGCAACGCTACGCCGATTGCTGGCCAGGGCGAAGTGCCTAAAGTGGCGATCGACACCGGTGCATTGGGCGGCATGTATGCCAACCGAATTCACCTGGTCTCCAGTGAAACCGGCGTCGGCGTTAACCTCGGCAACCTCAATGCCCGTGACGGGGATATTACCCTTGATGCCAACGGCAAGCTGACAATCAATAACAGCCTGACCAGCGGTACGCTGACGGCAAACGGGCAAAGTATCAGTCTGCAGGGGGACCACAAAGCCGGGCAATCCATCGCGCTAACCAGCCAGGGCGATCTTACCCAACAGGCGGGGACGCTGGTCAGCGACCAGAATATGGTCCTGACCAGCGGCGGGACGTTGCAGGTCAGCAACGGCAAGCTGACCGCCGGAAACGATATCAAGCTGCGCACCCGTGACCTGCTTATAGACGCCAGCAGCCAGGTTGATGCAGCACGCCATATCGATATGACGCTGTTTAATTCCGGGCTGACGCAGGGGCAAACGATCGCCGGGCAAAACCTCACTCTCAGCGGTGGCGCACTGGCAAACAGCGGCACGCTGGCGGCCAATGGGGCAATACAAAGCACCCTCTCTTCCCTCGGGAACAGCGGCACCGTTCAGAGCCTGGGGAACATGACGCTGAACGGTCAATCACTGACCAACAGCGGCAACATACTTAGCGGTGGGGCCTTGACCCTTTCCAGCCAAACGCTGGATCAGGACGGTATTCTGAGCGCCAAAGGGCAAGCTCATCTCAATGTCAGCGGAGTGTTGCATAATGGCACCACCGGTGAGCTGTTGAGCGACGATAGCCTGAGCGTGACAGCGGGAACGTTACAACAAAATGGTCTGCTCTCTGGCACGAAAGCATTAACCCTCAACGGCGATACGCTGTTCACCGGAGCAGGCTCAATCACCACCAGCCAGGGCGACATTACCGTTAACGCGGGGAACGCCACATTAGGTGGAGAATGGAGCGCTGGGGGAGATCTGGCGCTGCAGAGCACTACGCTGACCACACAGTCCGGGGCACATGTACAAAGCGGAGGCAATCTCACCCTCCAGGCCCAGCAAGCCACGCTGGCAGGCACTCATACCGCCAAAGGGGCCTTGACGATAGCGGCAGACTCCGTGTTACACAGCGGGAAAAGCCATGCGGCAACCCTAGCGCTGAATGCGAAAACCCTCGCCAACCAGGGGACCCTGGTCGCCCCCATCTTGACGATAAACAGCCAAACGCTCGCCAACAGCGGCCTACTACAGGGCAGCCAGACTCTGGATCTGATCGCCCAACTGATCGACAACCAACAGGGCGGAACCCTGTATACCGCCAATTCGCTGTTGCTGACGGTCCCGACATTAAAAAACGCGGGGTTGATCACCACCGATCGCGATGTGCAGCTCAAGGGTGAACAACTGAGCAATAGCGGTGAAATCAACGCCGTTAACCTGACGGCGGACTATCAGCGCATCGACAACCAGCAGAGCGGTTTGCTGCTGGCCGAGGATCGCCTGTCGCTCACCGCGATGGCGTTCTCCAACGCCGGGCAACTGGCTGCGGATCAACTGGCCCTGACCAGCAACAGCCTCACCAATAGAGGAACATTACAGGGCGACAGTGCCCTTTCCATCAAGGCTGATGAGGTGACTCACCGTGGGCGCTTACTCACCGGCGGCACGCTAAGCCTGGCGGCAGACTCCCTGACCAACGCCGGGATAATGCAAGCGGCCATGATGACGCTGTCACTGGCCAAACAGTTCAGCAACCAGAAAAGCGGCACCATCAACGCGGCTGAGTCGTTAACGTTAACCGCCCCTCTGCTCAATAATGACGGCCTGCTGTCAGCATCCCGCTTGACGCTCGATACCACCACCTTCTTTAACACAGGAACCCTGCAAGGCAGCAATCAGCTCAGTATCGGGAGCGTCTCGCTGGATAACCAACTCGGTGGCGTTCTGTTCAGTGCCGGGAAATTGGCATTACAAACGGAGTCACTGACCAATGCCGGGTTATTGCAGGGCCAGACGCTGGATCTGTCGACCCAGACGTGGCTCAACAGCGGTAATGCGCTGAGTGAACAAACCGCCGAGTTGAACATCGCTCAGACATTTACCAATCAGGGGAAAGTGCTCAGCCAGCAAGGGCTGAAGGTTTCCGCCGCTACGCTCGATAACACCGGGTGGCTGGCGGCCAACGTGCTCAGCGTGGTGGGCGATGTCATCAACCAGGGGCTGCTCCAGGGCAGTCAGTCCGTGCAGCTTTCGGGTACCCACCTCAGTAACGGCACCACCGGCCAGATGTTGACGGGGGGTACCTTACGCCTCGACGGTCAGCAGTTGGTTAACCAGGGCACCCTGCAAGGCCAGCAACTGGCAATCAACGCCAAGAACTGGCAGAACAGTGGCAGCGCTCAGGCGCAGACGCTGCTGACCGCAGATCTTACTGGCGATCTGACCAACAGCGGTTATTTACTGAGCCAGGATCGGTTTGCCCTCACGGCGGCCAGTATTCTGAATCAGGGTACGCTGGCGGCTGACACACTGACGCTGACCGCGCCGCAACTGACCAACAGTGGCTTATTGCAGGGCAATAGCCATCTGCAACTGGCTATCCCTACCCTCAGCAACCTCGCCACCGGGAAACTGATCAGCGGCGGTGCGCTGGATCTAGCACTCGACCAACTGGATAACGCCGGGTTATTGCAGGTCAATGACGATTTATCGCTTACCGGCCAGCAATTTACCAACCAGGGCAGCATTCTGGCCAATAACCTGAGCATCAACGTGCGCGGTGCCTTGGTTAACCAGCAAAACGCTCAACTGGTGGCGCGTGAAAACGCCACCTTCCGCAGCCAATCGGTAGACAACGCCGGGGTGCTGGCGGGCAACAGGCTGACGCTGAACAGCGGTAACGTGACGCACAGTGGCATCATGCAGGGCAATAGCGTGCTGACCCTGATCACCACGGGGTTGAAGGTGCTGGCCGGGGCACAGTTGCTGAGCGGCGGTGAGTTGAAGCTCAACAGCGGCGCGGTCACCAACGCCGGGCTCTGGCAAGCGGATACGCTGACGTTTAACGTCGATAGCCTGGATAACACCGGGTCGATCAACGCGATCTCCAACCTGACCGGTGATCTCACCGATACCCTGCAAAACGCCGGGCAGATCGGCAGCCTGAATACGCTGAGCCTCAACGGCACTCACCTGACCAACAGCGGCAAACTGGTGGCCAATCAGTTGACGCTGGGGGCCAGCACGCTGGGTAACAGCGGATTATGGCAGGGTAGCGAATGGCTTGATGCTCAGGGTGATGTGATGACCCTGGCGGCCTCAAGCCGTACCTTGGCCGGGGGGCAACTGGCGCTGAATGCCGGGCAACTGACCTCGGAAGGCCTGGTGCAGGGTGGGCAAACCCACATCACCGCCAATAGCTGGCTGAACCGTGGCACCCTGCTGGGGACCGATTCGCTGTCGCTCAAGGTCACCAACGAACTGCTGAACGAAGGTTCACTGCTCAGCCAGGGCGACAGTGAGATACAGGCGCAGATGCTGACCAACAGCGGTGCCGTACTGAGCGAGGGGCAGTTATCCCTGGCGGGTACTCGCTTAGACAACCAGGGGGCCGTACAGGGCGATACCCTGAGCCTGGCCCAGGCGGTGGTGAATAACACAGGCACGCTGATCGGCCTGCAATCGCTGACCCTCGGCACTCAGGCGCTGACCGCCCCGCTGTTGACGCTGGTGAACAGCCGCCAGGGCTCCATCCTGACGCAGGGCACACTGACGGTGAACGGCGGTACGATCACCAATGACGGGCAGTGGCAGGGGCAACAGATCCTGTTAAGTGCTCAGCAGTTGGAGAACAGTGGCGCGATCCAGAGTGCAGATGCACTGCAAGTGGCCCTGTCGGGGGCGTTGAATGCCGCAGCCAACAGCAAAATCACCGCTAACGGCACGGCGGCATTGCAGGCGCTGTCACTGACCAACGCCGGGCAATGGCTGGCAAAAAACCTCACCCTGCACGGCAATACCCTGAATAACCAGGGCGACATCAGCGGCGTAGATGGGTTAACGGTCGCCCTGAACGGCGATTTTATCCAACAACAGGATCGCACCCTGCTGACGGCAGGCACCCTGAAACTGGACGCCGCATCGGTGACCAACTTTGGCCGTCTCCAGGGTAATGACCTGTGGATTAACAGCGGTGCGCTGACCAACAGCGGGCGCATACAAGGGGAAAATGGGCTGACGCTGAACCTGTCCGGCACGTTGACCAACCATGCTTCGGGGACCCTGCTCAGCCAGAACGCGCTGACCCTCACCACACCGCAGTGGGTTAACAGTGGCCTGATACAAAGCGGTGGCCAGGCTTGGCTAGACGCGGCGATATCTGGATTCAATGACGGTCGGCTGCTTTCAGGCTCTGACCTCACGCTTAACGGCACACAATTCACCAACAACGGCTGGCTGCAAGCCGCCACGCTGCTGCTGAATGCCAATACGATAAATAACAGCGGCACCCTGCTGGCAGAACGGCAGGCCACGTTGACCGGCAGTAGCCTGAACAACCAGGGTACCGTCCAAGGCAGCAGCCTGGCGGTCAGCACCCAGCAACTGACCAACGGCGGGACGCTGCTCGGCACCTCGGGGCTCAGTATCCAGGCCAACCAGGTGGATCAACAGAGCACGGGGAAACTGTTCAGCGGTGGCGATTTATGGCTGAACAGCGCCAGCTTTGCACAACAAGGCCAGGTAGTGGCGTTGGGTAACTTGACGCTGCAACTGGTGAATGCCTTTACCAGCCAGAATGTGATTGCCGCAGGTCAGGGCTTGAACATCAGCAGCCAGGGAGCGTTGACCAACCAGGGCACGCTGCAGGGGCAGAGCGTTAACCTCGCCACCTACGGCCTCTTGACCAATAACGGGCAAATCACCATCGGGAGCGGGGCCAGTGCCCTCAGTGGCAGCACTATCGCCCTGAATGCCGCCGGAGCGCTGCAATCAGGGGGAGACGTTACCCTGAACAGCCAGAGCGATATCACCGTGAGCGGCTTTACCGGTACGCTGGGCACACTGACGCTGAATGCGGCGGGCAACCTGGTCAACACCGCCCTGCTGTATGCCGGTCACAATCTGTATCTGCTGGCCAACAGCATCAAAAACCTGCGTGGTGATATCCTGGCGGGCAACAGCCTGTGGATGCAGCGCGACATGGCGGGCAACGCCAATGGCGAAGTGGTGAATAGTTCAGGCACCATCGAGACGCAACAGGGTGATATTACCGTCAACACCGCCAGCTTGCTCAATGAGCGTACCGGGTTGACCTACTCAACCCAAACGTTGGATCTGAGTAACACCTACAGTTGGTTAAACAGCGCTTCCGCCGATATCCCTGTTGAGGTCTTGGGTCTGGACACCCTGACGCAGAGGAGCGTCACCTGGTACTCCACCTCGGGCTCCTGTAGCGGTGTTCCCTGCTTCTTGTATGCCAATAAAACCTATTACTACGTACCCACACCCGGCAACGAAACCCGGCAATTTGCCGTCAGCCAGATCCTCTCACAGGCCTCTGCCGAAGGGGGCAGCGCACGCCTGTCTGCGGGCGGCAACTTAACGGTTCAGGCTAACGCCCTTAACAATCAGGCCAGCGTACTGCTGGCAAACGGCGATATTGTGCTGTCGGGTACCACGCTCAATAACCAGAGTTATCAATCCGGTGCCTACACCGAGTACGCGGTTTTCAACTATATCGACGGTGTCCGTCAGGACGGGAGCCTTCCTGGCAATGCCAGTAGTCACGTCCCTCGTCCGGGCACCAGTAAAACCGAAAATACAGTCCACTATGTTCTGGCGGGCCACACCACAGAAACGACTTCAGATGACAGCTACCGTTCCGTTATCCAAGCAGGCGGCAACGTCACGGCAAACTTTAGTCAGGATATCAGCAACACCAACGCTACGGCCAACGCAGGAAGGGTAAGCAATACCCTCACTGCCCCTGCACTAAACACCCTGAGTCAACAGGCTATCGGCGGAGCCGTAGGGCAGCAGACGCTCTCAGCCAGTGACAAGGTGGCCGTCAATTCGCCAGCGTGGCAAGACAACCTGCAACATGCCCTGCAACAAATCGCGGGTGGCAGTGGGTTGGAGAGCACCACACCAGAGCTCACCGGATTAGGAAAGTACAGTGACAATGGCCTGGGGAATGCCAATCTGGGGGATGGAGCCAGTTTGCAAAACACCACCACCGGTGGCGCGAGCCTGGTCAAACCCGGTGGCAACGGTTTAAGTCAGTATCAGGGCAAAACGCTCGATACCAGTGCCTATCCCCTGCCCTCGGGTGAGAACGGCTATTTTGTCACCTCGACCGATCCCAACAGCCCGTATCTGATCACCACCAACCCGAAACTGAATGGCCTGGGGCAACTGGATCCGAGCCTGTTTGGCGAACTTTATGCCCTGTTGGGCACCTCTCCCGGCCAGGCTCCGCGTGAAACTGGTGGGCAGTACACGGATGAAAACGCCTTTATCGGCTCGGCCTATTTTCTCGATCGCCTGAATCTCCACCCGGATTACGACTACCGATTCCTGGGGGATGCGGCCTTTGATACCCGCTACGTCAGCAATTTCATGCTCAATCAGACCGGGAGCCGCTACCTGAACGGCGTAGGGTCGGATCTGGAACAAATGCAAACCCTGATGGACAACGCCGCGAAGGCGCAGCAGTCCCTGGGGCTGAAGTTCGGTATTTCGTTGACGGCCGAGCAGATCGCCGCACTGGACCACAGCATCTTGTGGTGGGAAGCCACCACCCTCAACGGCCAGACGGTGATGGTTCCGAAGGTCTACCTGTCACCAAAAGACGTGACGCTGAATAACGGCAGCGTGATTTCCGGCAAAAACGTCACGCTCATGGCGGGGAATGTGACGAACAGCGGCAGTACACTGACCGCCCAGAATGCCCTGACGCTCGATAGCCAAAACAGCATCAGCAATCTCAATGCCGGCCTGCTCAATGCAGGCGGCAACCTGCAACTGAGCGCGCTGGGGGATATCAACAATATCGGCTCCACTATCAGTGGCAACCGGGTGGCGTTGGAAAGTTTCGGTGGCAGCATCAATAACCTCACGCTAGCGGAAACTAACAGCTTCAGTGCCAGAGGGCCCAACGGCGAGTTTGTCGGGTTCACTGACACCACACTCGGTAATACCGCCTCCATTACCTCGCTGGATTCACTGAGCCTGAGTGCCGGTAAAGATATCCGCTTGACCGGTGCCAACCTGTCTGCCGGTGGCGATGTGTGGCTGGATGCCTGGGGGGATATCGCCATCACCGCCAATCAGGTGACCCACAGCTATGCCCAGTCAGGTTTTGGCAAGGACAGCACCCTGAATACCGTTACAGACGTGGCGCGCAGCACGCTGACCAGCGGCGGTGATTTAACGTTGGATGCGGGCCGGGATGTGACCTTGCAGGCGGCAGCGGTGGCAGCGGATAACAACGTCAGCCTGAGTGCCGGACGTGATGTGAATCTCACTACCCAGCAAACCAGCCAGTATAGCGAAAGCAAAAACGGCAAACGCCAACAGGTGGACGAATCTCTCCGCCAACAGGGTACGGAGATTGCCAGCGGTGGAAATACCACGGTTCAGGCAGGCCGAGACGCGGCCTTGAATGCGGCACAGGTGCAGGCCAGCGGTGACGTGGCGGTGAACGCCGGGCGGGATATCACGCTCAACAGCGCCACCGAAAGTGACTACCACTTCTTTGAAGAGACCAAAACCAAGAAAGGCTTCCTGTCGAAGACCACCACCCATACGGTGCGGGAAGACTACGCGACGCAGGAACAAGGGTCGATGCTCAGCGGCAACAACGTGTCGCTGTCGGCGGGTAATGACCTGACGGTAAAAGGTTCTGCGGTGGTGGGTGACGGCAATATTGCTCTGAAGGCAGGTAATAACGTCGAGATTGTGGCATCCACCGAAGAGCAATCGAGCTACGGGTTGGATGAGAAGAAAAAGAGCGGCCTGTTCAGCGGCGGTGGATTGGGCTTTACCATCGGCAGCACCTCGTCACGCCATCAGGTGAACGAAGACGGTACCACCCAGAGCCAGAGCGTGAGCACCATCGGCTCGACCGGTGGCGATGTGAACATCGTTGCAGGTAATAAGGCGCATATCGGTGGTGCCGATGTGATTGCCAACCAGAACCTGTCGGTGACCGGTGACAGCGTACAGATTGACCCTGGGCACGATATCACCCGCCGGGATGAGACCTTTGAGCAGAAAACCAGCGGCTTGACCGTCGTGCTGTCTGGCCCGGTGGGCAGTGCTGTCAACAGTGCGGTCACTACCGCACAGCAGGCAAAAAAAGAAACTGACGGGCGCCTGGCCGCCTTGCAAGGGACCAAAGCGGCGCTGTCAGGTGTTCAGGCCGTGCAAGCCGGGCAACTGTTGCAGGCGGAGGGCGGCGATGCGGCGAGTATGGTGGGCGTCAGTGTCTCATTGGGTTCGCAGAAATCGTCCTCGCAGCAACATCAGGAACAGAAAACCGTCAGTGGGTCGACACTGACGGCGGGCAATAACCTGGCGGTCACTGCCACCGGTCAAGGAAATTCGTCAAACAGCGGCGACCTTCTGATTGCCGGTAGCCAGCTCAAAGCCGGTGGTGATACCACGTTGGATGCGCAACGCGATTTGCTGTTGCTCGGTGCAGCCAATACGCAAAAAACCGAAGGCAGCAACAGCAGCAGCGGCGGCAATATTGGCGTCAGTCTGGGCGTGGGTGGTTCAGGCAGTGGCCTGAGTGTGTTTGCCAACGCCAACAAGAGCCAGGGCAATGAGCACGGCGACGGCACGTTCTGGAGCGAAACCCTGGTCGACAGTGGCGGTACGCTGTCGCTGCACAGTGGCCGCGACACGGCCCTGGTGGGCGCTCAGGCCAGCGGTGACACGGTGAAGGTGGATGCGGGGCGTAATCTGACACTGCAGAGCCAGCAGGACAGCGACAACTATGATGCGAAGCAGACCAGCATCAGCGGCGGTGTCAGCGTGGCGGTGGTGGGCGGCGGTGGCTCTGCCAACCTGAGCATGAGCCGTGACAAACTGCACAGCAACTATGACAGCGTGCAGGAACAGACGGGTATCTACGCGGGTAAAGGCGGCTTTGACGTCACGGTGGGTGAGCATACGCAGCTTGACGGCGCGGTGATAGCCAGCACGGCAGACGCGGATAAAAACCGGTTGGATACTGGCACACTGGGCTTTAGCAATATCCATAACCAGGCAGACTTCAAGGCCGAGCATCAGGGCGGTAGCCTGAGCACTGGTGGTCCGGTGGGCTCTGACCTGCTGAGCAATCTGGGCAGCATGGCGCTGTCGGGAATGGGTAACAGTGGGCATGCAGAAGGTACAACACAGGCCGCAGTCAGTGATGGCACCCTTATCATTCGTGACCAGGCTAATCAGAAACAGGATGTGGCGGACCTGAGTCGAGACACCGACAATGCTAACGGAAGTATTGGGCCAATATTTGACAAAGAGAAAGAACAAAACCGGCTGAAGGCGGCGCAACTCATCGGGGAAATCGGTGTACAGGCGATGGATATCATCCGCACGCAGGGAGATATCAACGGGCTTGAGGAAGCACTGAAACGTCACCCTGAGTTGAAAGGCAATGCGGAAGAGCTACGTAAAACCGATGCCTACAAAGCGGAGATGCAGAAATACGGTACGGGCAGTGACGTGCAGAAAGCGGCACAAGCCGTCACAGCAGCGTTGCAGGGCCTGGCCGGTGGCAATATGGCGGCGGCGATTGCGGGTGGATTAAGCCCGTATGCGGCAGAGCAAATCAAGAAGTACACCGGGGATAATGATACAGCCAATGTACTGGCGCATGCTGTGTGGGGCGCGATAGCGGCAGAGATGAGTGGCAACTCTGCAGCAGCGGGGGCCGCAGGTGCGGCAGGCGGAGAACTGGCCGCACGTTATCTGGCGGGCCAGTTGTATCCTGACGTGAAACCTGAAAACCTGAGTGAGGAGCAGAAGCAGAGGATCAGCGCACTGGCAACCTTGGCGGCGGGGTTAGCGGGTGGTGTCGTGGGTGACAACACCGCAAATGCGGTAGCGGGAGCCCAAGCTGGAAAGTCGGCGGTGGAGAATAACGCGCTGAGTGATATCGGCGAGAACAAAGTCGCTGGCGTGACGCAGGAGCAGAAATACCAAAAAGCCCAGGATGAACTCAAAGCACTTGTAGAAGACTACAAGCAGAAAAACTGTGCCGGACTCAGTGCAGAAGCGTGCTCGGCCAAGATGCAGGCCAACAGTGACGAACTGCTGAAAGGAGCTGCGGGCTTTGGGATAGACTTCGTTCCTGTGATTAGTGATATCAAGAGCTTTGCGGAAGCGCAGAGTGCTCTGGATTATCTGGTTGCGGCGATTGGCATTTTACCGGTTGCTGGTGATGCAGCGGGTAAGGCAATCAAGGCGGCAGAAGAGGCGCTGAAGAAGGGCGACCTTGCTGAAGCATCCAAGCTGATTAACAAGGCCAGTGATGAGATTCAAGCTGTTAAGCCGTTAGATGTTAGTTCATATAAAGAACTTAAAGATCGTGCGGTGGTTGGCGATGGATTAGAACATGATCACATACCTTCCTTTGCCGCTCTGAGAACAGCAAAGGAAAATGAGTTAGGTAGGAAACTGACCCCGGCAGAAGAAAAGGCTTTATATCAAAATGCCACGGCTGTAGAGGTTCCCAAGGATGTTCATCAGGCAGGGCCTACTTATGGTGGTAAAAACACAGCAGCCCAAGTTCAGCAAGATGCGCTAGATCTTTGTGGGGCAGTGTGTCGTGATACTGACGCTTTGAGAACCAATATGATAGAACGTGGTTATGATCCAGTTCTAGTTGATGATGCTGTAAAACAGATCATTGACAGGAATCGGCAAACAGGAGTCATTAAATAATGTTGGCATGGAATGATCTTATCGAAATGCTAGGATGTTCGAAGACGAGCAATGAGTTTATTTATCTTCCTCAAAAACTTAATGAATTACCTGTTTTCGATGAAGGCGTTTTAGGTGACCGAAACTATTACTCATTCTTTAACTCGGGTGTTTTACTTTTATTAGAAGACGACTTGGTAAATCAAATTAGCTTGTATATGCAAGCCGATGAAGGGTTCTCGGTATACACTGGGGAGCTACCTTTACCTGCTAATGGTTGTGAGTCAGAGATTATCCAGTTGTTAGGAGTTCCTTCAGCAACTGGCGGTGGAAAAATGGATATGCTCTTGGGATATCTCAATCGCTGGATCAAATACCAAACTGAAAGTCATATACTGCATCTTCAGTTTAATCAAAATGATCAACTGTGCAGAGTGACACTAATGCAGTAAAAAATCCCGGCCTTAGTGCCGGGATTTTACTTTATTTGTCAGCCAGTTATCCTTCAGCTGCTAGCCGGATGATCAACTGCCCCGGCTCGGTGATCACTTCGATCCTCTGTCCGGTGGTGAATCCGAGCGGCTCAAGCCATCTCCCCTTGATGGTCAGTTGCGGCAGCGGGTTTGGCCTGCCGCCGTTGGTGCGGTAACCGACCACGCTCTTGCGCGCTTGGGGTGTGGCGGGTTGTGACGTAGAATCTGTTCTAGCCATGGTAACTACTCCTGTTAGTTGCGGTGGTTAGCAGGTTGCCGGTGTTCCACCACCGTCAACCTGCGTTAAAAACCCTGTCTGTTAGCTGCCTGTCTCCTGCTGCTGCGCCTGTGCAATCACCGCATCCAGCATCTCGGCCACCATCTTCTGCCGTGCCTTCGGCAGTTGGCTGATCACCTCAATCTGCTGTTCCAGTCGGGATGCCGGGCCGCGCTTGCGCGGGGTGCGTTCTGTCTCTTCACCCAATAAACCTTCC
>NZ_JBXUGP010000056.1:0-14591 GCF_057180605.1 Serratia sp. HNCC26DJ206 | reverse complement strand
TTCCCCCACCCAATGGGCCCACCTGCAGGAAAAATGCCGGGCCGTGACCAGCAGTCTGTCTTCCGTCCATCCGGTTATCCCGGTCTCGGTACAGGAAGGGTACAACCTGGCGGCATTGGCCGAGGCACTGATACAACACCTGCCCAGGCAAGCCAGCAGTGCTGTCGCCCGCCAGTTAACGCACCGTTATAAAACCGATGCCATCGTAGACCGCGCCCGTCAGGATTTTGGCGATAGTGTGGGGGACGTGTTCGACCGTGTGGCTGATGCCGTTGGCATGCCTACGGTAGTGCGCACCCTGCTCGCCAGCGTCAGGAATACCGTGATGTCCATCGCACGTGCCGTCTGGGGGCTCCTCTTTTGACAGCCTCTGCTCCCCCAAGGTGTTCTCAGAAGCACCATAGTAGAAATTCAACACAACCCATTGTTATTAAATCATAAAAATCTCGAAGGAAATCGTTATCATGCAAAAAATCAGTTTTCCCCTGCTACTGTCTCTCCTGCTGACAGGGTGCGGTGACAATCTGGTCAACAAGCTGGAGAGCACCAAGGTCCCGCGAAACGCCCAATATACCTACGGTCAGGTGTTGAATCACCGCGAGATGTGCCAGAAAACCACCTGGGAAAAAATCCAGAATGACGATGATGAAGACGTCATCAGGGTTATTTACCACTGCGTGCTGAAGCCGGGTAAAGAGAAATATGCCTACTCGGAGGAAGAAGCCAAAAATCGCTATACCGCCATGTATGACGAAAAGATGGCCAGTTACCAGGCCGAAAGACAGGGAAAGCTTGAAGAGTATCAGCAAACGGTGCTGGCGGAGAAAACCCGCCTGAAAAACCTGCAGGATTTCATGGGCGAAGGGAGGCTGGACTGGCGCTTTCTGGCGGACAACGTGAGCCGTAATCCCGATGTTGAAGCCCTGATTTTCCGCGCCGTAGACAAGGTACTGATACTCGGCGTCATCAGTGGTCGATTCATTGATGATTTCCCATGGCGGCTTGACAGTGAACCCGAGATGACCTGGGTGTTTTCACGGGCGGATACACGGGGGCCACTGGAGTATCTGCGCCAATCGGAGAATTTTATCAGCACGGCGGAGAACGCCAGCGACCCGGCCAACCCGGTGATAAAAAGGCTGACTGAACAGAAAGCCCGCTACATTGACGTGTGCGCCCGCCGCCAGGCCGAGTACCGTGAAAACAACCGGCAAGCCCAGGTTATTGACAGCGATATCGCCGGGTGCGAATTCAACTATCAGAAAGGGCTGCAAAACGCACGCGACTGGTTAGACATCGTTAAAAACAAGATGGCGTCGACCCTCACCGCTGAAGCCGAGGAGAAAATAGCGAAAAGTCAGGATAACATTCGGGAAACGGAAGAGAAAATCGCTACGTTGAACAGCCCGGAAACCGATGCTCAAATGAAGCGCTCTGCAGAGCGTGAGGCCATCGAAGCCCGGCAGGCTTACGCCAACTCACACATGAAGAAAGGGGAAGAAGTCATCATCTGGCTTTATAACCCCCAGACCCAACGCTTCTCGATGGAAGAGTCGTTACTGATTGAAACCGATGCTGACGATCAAACACGCACGAGCGACCAGAGTTTCCAGAAGATATTCACCGCCTTCGTGCGTGGCGTCAAGAATATCGATGATTACACCCAGGTGTGTACCACCACTCGCGAAGGGGGATGGGAGTGCTTCCAATAACGACGGGGTGATAATCAGCCCCGGTTTTCCGGTGGAGCCTTTTTATTGTTTAGCCAGAAATAACAGAAGGATATGCGTATGACCCGTTTAGCCTCCCGCTTTGGTCGGGTGAACTCCGTTCGCCGTGACCGCCCGTTACCCGCTGTACAATCACCCCGGTAGCCGTTCGATATCGGATGATGATATCTGCGCCTGGTGCCGCCATCTTTATTATCGACCCGGTGAGCGCAGCTTGTGCCGGTTAGTCGAGGTAAAGGGGAGTTGGCCTGCCCGCTTCGATCCTGATGGCTATGCTCAGTCCTGCACCGAACTGCAAGTGATCTTCACACCGCCACAATAGCCCGACCCCATTAGCACTCATTGACCTTTATCACTCACCGCCCAAACAGGCTCCCCGGTTTTTTCGGTGGGGGCCTGTTTTGTTATTTATTTAATTCAAAAAGGATATCTTCATGAATACGCATTTTGAGCTGTCTACATCCCCCTCTCAATCAACAACGTTGAGCGCCACTGTCGTGCCAGAGAACCAACGCCCCCG
Source organism: Serratia sp. HNCC26DJ206 (assembly GCF_057180605.1). Classification (NCBI taxonomy): domain Bacteria; kingdom Pseudomonadati; phylum Pseudomonadota; class Gammaproteobacteria; order Enterobacterales; family Yersiniaceae; genus Serratia; species Serratia sp. HNCC26DJ206. The sequence goes on along the minus strand of NZ_JBXUGP010000056.1, from coordinate 12,341 downwards.
TTTTTGGCACCAGCATTTTGGCAGCATACCGCAATGGATGATCCTGGAGCCGCACGTCTTTGGCTGGATGGATCGCCTGTGTGTCGACTACCACGGCGGCTCCTGGGATTTTTACACCCTCGGTAACGGCGGGGCCTTTATCGCCCCCGAGGCTGATGGCGATAAGAAATGGACACTGTTCAATAGCATGAACGGTAACGGTGCCAACATGAGTGCGGAGGCTGCGGGTATCACCGCCTGCCTGATGGCCTACAGTCACCACGCCTGCCGTACCGAAAGCGAGGCGATGACCGACCATTTCTACCGACTGCGGGAATACGCGCTGCACCATCCTGACAGCCGCGCCATTTTCATCCTGATTGACTGAGATCACCGATATGAACTCCTCAACATTATTGGCACCAACTGCACTGCCGTTAACGGTGCAGCGCACGGTGAAACGCGCACTGTCATTGCTGGAAAAACACCTGCGTGAACCAGGGGCAGTGTTCACCTCCACCAGCACCGCACGCGACTGGTTACGTTTGCAACTCGCAGGACAAGAGCGTGAAGTGTTTATCGTGTTGTATCTCGACAATCAGCACCGGTTGCTGGCATCCGAAGCGTTGTTCACCGGCAGTATCAGAAGCACGGAAGTCCATCCCCGTGAAGTGGTGAAGGCCGTACTTCGTCACAACGCGGCGGCCGTTATTCTGGTTCACAACCATCCCTCAGGAGAGACTGAACCCAGCCAGGCCGACCGACAAATCACCGAAAGACTGGTCAACGCGCTGGCCCTGGTTGATGTGAAGGTATTGGACCATCTGATTGTCGGCGGTCTGGATATTATGTCATTTGCCGAACGCGGCTGGTTACCTGGCTGATAGCAATCGCCCTCATTTCCTCCCCCTCATTTTCAAGGAGCATGCTTTATGGGCTGGTTATTTTCACACCGCTCCCGCCGTGAACTAATCGCGTCATTGATCAGCACCGACGAAACACCAAACTACCATCACGTTACGCTGGCGCATGCGCTGCGAGGCAATGTCCTGTGGTCTGTCGTCCAGAGCACACCGAAAGATCTGTCCAAAGCTTCCAGAACTGCCATTCACTGCACCCTGATGCAGAGTTCAGGCGGCAGTTGGGGCTATAAAGCGATGGATGAGTCTGTGCAGCCTTGTTATTACAGTTGTCCAAAGAAATACCTGACGATGGCTCCGGTCATCAGCCCGGAATGGCGTGAAAAGGTATTGGCACATCATCAACGCCGTTATCCAAGAACGGGTGTGATAAAGGAGGCGAACCAATAATGGTAACAACGCCACTTTTACGCTTTGGTCTGCAATGCAGTTCAGCGCATATCAGCGAAGATGACAATGCGGTGCTGTACCGGATCTCGCATTGTCAGGATGAGTTCAGCGACGGGGAATGGCTGCATTTTACCGGCACAGGGTATCTGCTGAGATTGGATGCGTGGACCCACCCGGTGTTGCAACTCAAACGGCTGGGGCTTTCCAAAACCTGCCGCCGATTGGTCACCACGCTGATGAAACGCCATCAACTGAGTTACCTGCATATTGATGCCTTGGGTGAGGTCTTGCCCGACTTTACCACCTTCGACTGGTAGTACTCCCCTCAAGTTTCGCCTTCGAATTACCCCTTTATTTCACAAGGATACTCTCTCATGAACATGAGCACATCGCCCGTGCCTGGCGTATTCCATTTTCTGCAACATAACAACGTGACATCGCAAGACTGGCAGGCCCTATGCCAGACCATCACCACCGCTTACCAGCAACTGTGTCAACAACCCACCATGTTGGGGTTAACCAGTGCACCGGTTATCTGTGAACACACCGGCAACCGGCGATACTGCTTCGACAGCAACCTGATGGGATTGGGCATGATCGGCTTTAACGGTGAGCGGATTACCCATCAAGCAGGCGATCCGTTCATTCTCTACCAGCGCCAGACACCCTATGCCCTGATCCGCTGCGATACGCGAGGCTATCCCTATCAGTGGCTGGTGATGAGCTCATTATTGCTGGCCAATACGCAGTGCCCCAATACCTGGACGATAGAATCTGACGTACCACTGAAGCAGTGGCGCAAAGTGGCCCATTGGCTGGCACACCACTGTCAGCTACCGGTTTCCCCCCTTTGTTAAGGAACTGCCCGTATGAAAACCCTCGACAAAATACCCCGCATCACGCCCAGCGCCAATCAGGCACGAACTGAATACCAGCAACTGCTTGCCTGGTTATTGGCTCACTGTTACGGCCTGGAACTTAACGACACGCCATATCACGACGAAGAGGCCATCGCCCAACAGATTGAGCATGGCATCACGGTACGGGAAACCGTCAATGAACTGGTGGAGAAGTTCGACCTGGTACGCATTGATCGCCCCGGTTTCAGCTTGATGGCACAAGATCCCACCTTAAGCAGTGGCGATATGTTACGCGCCCGCAGTGCGCTGGGCTTGCGCAGTCCCGTCATTCGCCGCCTCGCCTGACAGCCTTTCACTTACCTCAGTGATCCAACAACACGCCAGCCTCACCGCTGGCGTTTTACTTTTTCAAGTTCAAGGAATTTTGACGATGAAGGAAACCCAATCCAATGCCGCCAGCAATGACAGCACTCCGTCGCCTGTCTGGGGCCTGCAATCTGCTATCACGCCACGCCTTGGAGCCCGGTTGGTCCAGCAGGGTAATCACCTGCATTTTCTGGCCGACCGTGCCGGTTTTGTCGGTACGTTCTCCCCTGATGCTCTTAAAAGGCTGGATGCCGCTTTCCCGGAGTTGATCGAACAGTTGGAGGCCTGTCTGCGGTCTGGCGAACTCGATCAACGCCGTCAGCATTGCGTCACAGTGCAGCACGCCGGTTTTACCTGCGATGCCGATACGTTAGGTAGCTTTGGCCATCTCTATATCGCTGTTTATCAGACAACACCGCCCAACCCGGCATAAGCCGTAAGCACTCACACTCCCCAACCTTTAACCCTGCCTGCGATAACGCGGGCATTTTTTTCTAAGGAACTCAGCGATGCCAACCACATTGAATACTGTCATTGAACCTGAAGTTTTAACCGGTCACACCGAAGTGATTTGTTCCACCAGCATTGAACGTATCGTCACCGCGCGTAATGCTGCTCTCGCGCAAATTGAAGCCCTTATTCACCAGCTTGAGGAGATCTCGGCCATCACAAACAGTATTGGCGGCGGAGTAGCAAGGGACTGGGCTATGAAACAAGACTTCCGCTGCGGTTGCTGGCTGATGGAAAAAGCAGAAACGGCCATGCCGGTGATCACCCGCAATCTTGATCGCGATATATGGCGGGATCTGATGAAGAAGTCAGGAATGCTGAGCTTGATGGACGCTCAGGCTCGTGACCAGTGGTACAGAAACCTAGAGAGAGAGACTATTCCTGCTATCAGCGAAGCCAACATACTCAGTACCTTTGAGCACCTGCATCAGAGCAAAGATGAAGTATTTGAGCGAGGGGTGATCAACGTCTTCAAGTCGCTATCTTGGGATTACAAGTCGAATCATCCTTGTAAATTTGGCAAGAAGGTGATCGTCAACAGTTTGGTGAGTTACAACCAATGGGGATTTACGCTAAATCACAGTTACCGGCGGGATCAATTGGCCGATCTTGAACGGATGTTGTTCCTGTTGGAGGGCAAAGCGATACCGGATAATCGGAGGGATGTCACCGCTCGGCTGTATGATCATATCAGTGCCCACCGACTGAGGGCGGAGGTTTATGAAGATGAGTATTTTACAATCAAGTATTTCATGAAGGGGTCAGCGCATCTGACATTTAGAAAGCCTGAGTTGATGGACAAGATGAACGATATCATCGCCAAACATTACCCAGACGTATTGCCGGAACGGGTATAAGTAAGGTTATGAAGTCGGAAGATGCTCGAGGCTATTTAGGGAGATAATACTGTTGCGCAACAGGGAGTACCTCACTATACTGTTTCTTGTGGCGCAACAAGGAACAAAAGATCATGATTAAAAGTTTCAAGCACAAGGGATTGCGTCAATTTTTTGAAAAAGGCATTCAATCTGGGATCAATACCCAACATGTCAACAAACTTCGTCAACGTCTTGCTGTTCTTAATGAAGCTGAAGACATTGGTGAAATGAATCTTCCAGGATACCGGTTACATCCCTTAACGGGAGATAGGCAAGGACAATGGGCCATTACGGTGTCAGGAAACTGGCGTGTTACCTTCGAATTTATTGAAGGTGACGCGTATATTGTCAATTATGAGGACTATCACTGATGAAGATGCACAATCCCCCTCACCCAGGTGAGATCATTGCAGATGCTCTGGATGAACTCAATCTGGGTATCCGCGAGCTTGCTCGGGCACTCAATGTTGCCCCCTCTACGGCACAACGGCTAGTTTCGTGTAAGGCAGCAGTGAGCCCGGAAATGGCAGTCAAACTGTCGGCGGTGCTGGGCAGTTCTCCACGACTGTGGCTCAAGCTGCAAGAGGCCTATAGCCTAGATAAAGCCGAAAAGAATGTAGATGTTTCCAAACTGACACCACTATTCAAACCTGTTCAGTTATCGCACATCTAGAAGGATGCCCACATATCGTATTCAGAGAAACGGCATTGATTGACTGGTTCAATGCGATCGTAGCCAACATGAGCTAAGCAGGCTTGGGAAGTTGGCAGAGGTTCCTTGATGTCAGCATTGTCTCGTACTTACCGATTGACTATGATTCATTTCTAATCATAAGGATTTCTCGTTATGGCACAGTCACCAACACGCGTTATCACTGGCCATGTTCCTGTTGAAATGGCAGAAAAGCTCGATGAACTGGCTGCAAATTATGATCGCTCCCGTGGCTGGATCGTCAAACAAGCCTTGGCTGCGATCATTGAGCAAGAAGAAAGCTGTCATCAAATGATCCTGGAAGGCCTGACAGATGTGGATGCAGGCAGAGTGGTGGAACAGGCCGATGTCTTAAAATGGGTGAATAGCCTGAACAGTAACACCCCGCTTCCCGTACCGCAGTCAGGGAAAAAGTAATGCAGGTTGTCTGGTCAGGCCATGCGCTGCAGGATTTGGAGCGCCTGCGCGAATTTATTGCCAACGTTAATCCAGAAGCAGCAGCACAGGTGCTTGCCCCCGTTAACCTGCTGTGACATCCCCGTCAAATAAGCCACTCTCGACACATTTTTCTCCCGAACAAGCAGCAGTGCAGTTAGCTGCAAGATAGGTTGAGTATTGCAGTGGTAAAAGCATAACCAAAGGGGGTATATCATAGCTTTAAAGGCCCGTATTCAATCGAGGTTAAAACGATCGAGACGTTATGTTTTCACTCGTAAGGATTTCAACGATCTTGCTGGCTACGATCAAGTTGGCAGGATATTACGTGCACTGGTGAAAGAAGGGCAATTGCTGAAAGTGGGCTATGGTGTTTACACCAAAGCTCGTCGGAACAATATTACTGGGAAAATTATGCCTGCCGCACCAGGTGGTTCCAGTGCCGTGATTATCGAAACATTAGATCGTTTGAATGTCCCTTATCGTCTCACCAACGCTGTGGAGGCTTATAACAGAGGTCAATCCGCACAAATTCCCGTTTCACTGGGGATAAAAACTTCATCGCGTTTTAAAAGGGTGTTAACCATAGGTAACAGCAAATTGAATGGATAATTTCACACTGTTGTTTTCTGATGTAGTAGATGTGCGGAGCGTTGATTATGTAGCCATCATGGAAAACGTAACTTTGCTACTGAGCTATCCAGTATTGTTACGTTCTGCTTTCTTAAACAAAAAAAACACAATTAAATGTTTTTAACACCTTAATGTGTTTTTATGGTTGCTATCAATTTCATAAAGGGGGTAGCGGCTATGTTACAAAACAAAATTAAAGAGCTGCGTACTCAGCTATCTATTACCCAGCGAGAACTAGCTGATGCCGTAAGCACCAGCCAGCAGCAAATCCAGCGTATCGAAACGGGAAAGGTCGCGGCAAAACTCGGGCTTGCGCAGGCGATATGCTCTGTTCTGAACAAACCCCTAAGCTTTGTATTTCCTGTCCGCGATGAGATGGTGAAAAATTGCCGTAGTAAGTCTGTTGAAAACGATGAAAACTTGCAAAAGCTTGCAGCGAGCGGCATTGAAACGGAACGTGGTCTATGGACTGTGAAGCTATGGTTGCGTGGGCAGGATGATTTCCTTTGGCTTTCAATATGTCCGGCGGATAAACGCCGATTTCGTGCGCATTTTCAGGAGAAAACAAACCCAGATTCAGAACGTTTCTTTGTATTCGACTCGGATCAGTATCGTTATGCGTTAAATGTCCGTGAGGTTGAGTTCCATCAGTTCCTGTTTGAACCCCTTGCTCTAATTTCAGACGATGAGGATGCTAACGAAAAAGTGGATTACTATAATGTTAACATTACCCTGAAAAACGGTGGTCCAGTTATAGCATTGAGTGTCGAGCCTGATGAGCCGGAGGATGAGGAAACAGGGAATATCGGGCAGCTAAATGCTTTATTCGATATGCTGGAATGCGATCCTGAGCCAACGACAAGATACTTGATTACAGATGCTGATGGTGAAGATGCTTTTATCCGCATTGGCTCTATAGCGATGCTCCAGGTTGCACTCTATGCGGTGGAGCCCTTAGAAGAAAATTTGTTGTAAATTATTGATTTGTAATGATTTTTAAAATTATCAAATTGAGTATACATGTGAGTATATAAACCAAGGTTTTATAATAAAAAGATATTTAAAATCAATGCATTAATCATGGTAATCCGGTTCGGCCTTCGCACCAACAGTATGTAAATAGACCTCAACTGAGGTCTTTTTTTATGCCTAAAATCCAGTATTTACCTGCCTTTCCCGCTATATTAGCTCTCTCAGTGTCAACTGACGTCAACCCACATCTACCAACAGATGTTGGTACAGATGATGGTATTTTCGGTTCGATAATGCGTGTACCAACGGGGAGGGGATAATCATGGCGTTAACAGATATTAAAGTCAGGACATCCAAGCCTGAGGAGAAGCAGTACAAGCTGACCGATGCAATGGCATGCATCTTCTTGTTCACCCGAATGGCTCTAAGTACTGGCGTTTGCAGTACCGCTTTGGCGGGAAGCAAAAGATGCTGGCTTTAGGTGTCTATCCAGATGTCTCCCTTGCGGATGCCAGGGCACGCCGTGATGAAGCTCGCAAGCAGATAGCGAACGGCATCGATCCAAGCGATAAAAAGAAAACCGACAAGGTCGAGCAGAATGAGGCTCGTACTTTTGAAGAGGTCGCTATCGAATGGCATGCCACTAATAAGAAGTGGTCGGAAGAACACAGCAAGCGCGTGTTGAAAAGCCTGGAAGATAATCTCTTCCCCGCTATCGGTAAACGTAATATTGGCGAGCTTAAAACCCGTGACCTGTTAGCCCCGATCAAAGTTGTAGAACAATCCGGGCGTCTTGAAGTGGCATCACGCCTTCAACAACGCTCGACCGCGATAATGCGCTACGCTGTGCAGAGTGGTTTGATTGACTACAACCCAGCACAGGAAATGGCTGGTGCCGTTGCATCTAGCAACCGGCAGCATCGTCCCGCCTTGGAGTTAAAGCGAACTCCAGAACTGCTTCAACGAATTGATAGCTACACCGGCAGGCCGTTAACGCGCCTGGCGGTTGAGTTGACGCTATTGATTTTTATCCGCTCCAGCGAACTGCGATTTGCTCGTTGGTCCGAGATCGATTTTGAAACCGCCATGTGGATTATTCCTCCTGAACGTGAACCGATCGAAGGGGTAAAACACTCTCACCGTGGTTCCAAAATGCGAACTCCGCATCTGGTGCCGCTTTCCCGCCAGGCTCTGGCGATTCTCGAGCAGATAAAGACGTTCAGTGGGGGTCATGAACTGATCTTTATTGGCGATCATAACCCTCGCAAACCGATGAGTGAAAACACGGTGAACAAATCTTTGCGAGTGATGGGATATGACACACAGGTTGAAGTCTGCGGTCACGGTTTCAGGACAATGGCGTGTAGTTCGTTGATTGAGTCAGGGTTGTGGTCGAGAGATGCAGTGGAACGGCAGATGAGCCATATGGAGCGTAACTCTGTGCGAGCGGCTTATATCCATAAGGCTGAACATTTGGATGAGCGTAAGCTGATGCTGCAGTGGTGGGCTGACTTCTTGGATGCGAATAGAGAGAAGGCGATTAGTCCATTTGATTTTGCCAAGCTTAGATAATGATTAGCTAAAGTTTATGTCATACGCTAACTGCATGAAAAAGGGTTCAGCACGGCTTTGAGCGAGTTACAACTTGCGCATGTGGATAGGAACACCATTCGTGGTATGTATAACCATGCTGATGACATCAATCGAATCAGATCACTGCAATAGCTATCAGCAGCTGTAGAGATACTGATGTTGATAGCTATTAATAGCACTATTTTTCTGTGAGTAATGCTGATAACGTGTTGAGAGTATGCAATTAATAAGAGAGTCAACTGTTCTTCATCGAGGGGGATAGTTTAACAAAATTTTGCGTGTGATGTGGGATGATACGTAGACGGGAATTGATGATGCGGAGATGAGCTGATTATTCTGATGGTTTTTCCATTAATTTGTATCACATTACCGACACAATGTTGAACATCAGTAAAACACGTACTAAACAGTTGGCTATCGTCGAGATCAAAAAACCTAATACTCCATTGATTCAAAAGAGAGAATATCGCAACGGTGGTGGTGTTCATGCACCTGATTCTGAGTTAAGTGGTGCCGTAAGCCAAGTATTATATCAACGCCATTCACTTCAATCGGCGTGGAGCCTTCATCGTGAAAATGGAGAGCTTTTAGGCACAAGACCTGATAATAGCCGTTGTATCATTATTGCCGGTACGCTTCCAACTGAGGCAAAAATACTGCGTTCATTCGAAACCTTCAGGTGTGCTCATAAGGATGTCGAAATAGTTACCTTTGATGAACTCCTACAAAAGCTCGAGTTGTTGCTCGATACTCTTACGCCATAGAGAGTATTTTGGGCCGGGATTTCACCATTTACATCTGTAATTTCCAAAAATTCATGCCATTAATAAGCCAGTATTGCTCTTTGTCTGGTACTAACAAGCCAAAATCACTATTTGCTTGAGCGTTCCAATCAGAAGGTACAGACGCTTCGTGACTTCTATCCCAATCAGTATGGCGATATATTTTTTTGTCAAAATTGATATAAAACTTAGGTAGCCGCATTCTCCAGCTATCCCACTCAACTGATACTGGGTCTGTTAATGTAGATAAAAATCGCTCAACATAATCATAAAAACTGACAAGCTGCTCGTCAGACCTGCCCAATGTGAAGAATGATCTCATCCAGTCAACTGTATAAATAGCAACATCATTTCTGGTTATGTAATCTTTAAAGTTATCCTTAGATAATACAGGAACTCCATTTCTGAATGAACTGACTGCCTCGTCATACAAAGACTCTTTCATCCATCCTTTAGCTATATACGCCTTATATTCTGGCCTAACATCGATGCAATAATTATCTTTACTATCAAAAAGGTAGTAATGAGCGCCATCCGCAACAAAGATAGCTATATCTTTATCACCATTAAAAATAGCATTGAGTAAATTCTGATAATTATTTGTTAAATTCATTCAGAAATTCCTCTTTCGTTAATGCGCGATATTTTTATAAGTTTTGCTCTATTAGCCTATCTCACACCTTAATTGCTCCCCGTTCATTTGGGCTCGGACAAATTTTACCCAGACGCATTTTTTCAGCCCGTTACGCCATTTTCTCCGACGTTGTTAAAGAGCAATCTAATACCCTGTTATAGCGCGATCTTTACATCTGTGATTATAGTTTTCGGGATTTTTTAATAATAGTCAACAGTAGGAAATATGTCAATTATGCTTCCCTATAGTTTTCCATTATGCTCATTAAATAGTCTCTCCCCATACATTTAACTAATTCAGCATGTTGTGATGTCTTTTCTTCAAGCCATTCTTTAAAGTTCTTGCAATCAACAAAGTTATCATAAATTAAATTATTTATGGGCTCTAATTTTTTATTGCTATTGAACCCTAACACGCCCTCATCAACAGGGGTTTTCTGGAAAATTGCCCATTGTTTTTCCTGATCTAAAATAATTAGGCCCCCATAATCACCGGAGTTATTCATTTCAGTGCTTAAGGAAGCTATTTTAGCGACCCAATCTTCATTCATATGCAGATCGCCCAAGTATTTAAAATCTGAACTAGCGAAAACGTTCGCAATTAAGTCATGTCCCAAAGACTCTCTGATGATTAGTTTAGTCACACTAATCAAATCGTCAGATGTACAGATATCATTATCAAAAAAGAAATATCTTGAAAATTTTTTGTGAAAAACGTGAGCAGGAAGATTAACTCCAAGCCTTACGACATTTTTAAGTCGAGTCATTGCATCATCATGTTCGATAGTCATGGCATCACTCTCCTGGGAAACGTAATTTAGAAATGATTTTACCATTTACTGACACAGAGGCAGACGGTACACCAGATTCAGCACCAGCGATCCCACCTCCAGTTGAAGATGGATAGAATCTATATACCTTCTCACCCTTCGTCATAACGGTAACCGAACCATCTTTCGAAACTGATTTGATATAACCATTGGCAGATAAATTTTCAATTGCCTCAGATTGATTTATATTTTTGACAACGATTTGTCCTGCACTTTTCTTAGTTTGCTTTGCAGCAAAACCAATGTCTGTTTGCTTCCCAACAGATGCTATATCCTTACTAATTTCGCTGGCAACCTTAAGATCATTCGCGCTTAAAGTTTGTCCCGGCCTCGGCAAACTCCCCGCACCCAGCGCACCATAAGCCAAGTTACCTAACCCTTCAGCTCCGGTCTTCAGCAATGATGCTTCTAGCCAATCACATTTACCAGCACACTGATCAATAATATCAGCATACCATTTCGCCGAGTCTTCATAAGCTCGTCCGGCCATGTTGTCTTGTTGGCGCAGTTCAGTATACGCTTTATCACTAAGTTCTATCTTTGCTCGTGTATCTGCAACACAGGCTGCGTCACCGGCATCCCAGCAAGACTTCAGTTTCTGAATGTTATCCGCCGATTCCTGGGCCATATCCTTACGGATAGTCTGCTCACAATCCGCATTTCCGTTACATCCTTTGTACTTTTCAGCGTATTTTTGCGGACTCCCCTGACTCAGGAAATTATTATCTACCGCCGACTTTCCAGCTTGGGCTCCCGCTACCGCATTTGCCGTGCTGTCACCCGTCACACCTCCCGCTAACCCTGCCGCCAAGGTCGCCAGTGCGCTGATCCTCTGCTTCTGCTCCTCACTCAGGTTTTCAGGTTTCACGTCAGGGTACAACTGGCCCGCCAGATAACGTGCGGCCAGTTCTCCGCCTGCCGCACCTGCTGCCGCAGAGTTGCCGCTCATCTCTGCCGCTATCGCGCCCCACACAGCGTGCGCCAGCACATTGGCGGTATCATTATCTCCGGTGTATTTCTTGATTTGCTCTGCTGCATACGGGCTTAATCCACCCGCAATCGCCGCCGCCATATTGCCACCAGCCAGGCCCTGCAACGCTGCTGTGACGGCTTGTGCCGCTTTCTGCAAGTCGCTACCTGTGCCGTATTTCTGCATCTCTGCTTTATAGGCATCGGTTTTACGTAGCTCTTCAGCATTGCCTTTCAACTCAGGGTGACGTTTCAGTGCTTCCTCAAGTCCGTTGATATCCCCCTGTGTCCGGACGATATCCATCGCCTGTACACCGATTTCCCCGATGAGTTGATAACGGAAGTCCGATGCAGAGTTTGCCAGAGGGCACCACTTTTCCTAGTACACTCAGTACATTACAACCACTTTTCACCAGTGCGTTTTCACACTCGCAACTTTTTGCCCCGATGCGACTTTTACGCCCGTGACGCCATTTTCCTCAACCTGTTAAAGAGCAACTGCACCCACATCATAGCAGCGGCGTCAGCCGCTGCCATTACCGCTTTTCCGGGTTTTCTCCGCGGCGGGAGGCGGCGCACAGCGGCCTTTGGCTGTGCGACGCCGAACCGCCTGCCAGGTGCGGGGCGGCGAGCCTCCGCAAGGGCCGGAACGGCACTTTGATGCACACTTGCTTGAGCTGGGTTTTGACTTTGCATGACCGCACCCAACCAGGGCGGGGGCGGAAGCTGGCGAGACGGGAAGGAGTGACCCGCTGCTTTATCGCGGGGCACGACCCGGCGCAGCCAGACGCAGCCGGGCGGGCATTAACTTTTTAAGCGGAGGCCGCCAGGCCGACAACCCTGTTGCCGTTGACCTTGATGTTGAAGAAGAACACTGCC